>NZ_JAMPLV010000003.1:0-433452 GCF_028477785.1 Providencia sp. PROV269
CAGAACAACTCGCACAAGAAGAGCTTACTCCCGCTGCCGAACAACCCATTGAAGAGGAAACCGACCCTCGAAAAATTGCCGTTGCCGCTGCAATCGCGCGAGTAAAAGCGAAGCAAGCACAAAAACAACATGAACAAACGACTACAGAGTAAGTGATAACGAGATGAAATTTAGGCCAATTGATGCGAAAAATCGCCGTTTAAAAATTGCTAGCGCGCCATTTACTCATAATAAACAAAGCACCAGCTTAGTCATGCTTTGGGTACTTTTAGCTGCAATACCCGGTATTGCGGCTCAAGTTTATTTTTTTGGCGTTGGCACCTTATATCAAATTATTTTAGCGATGCTAACAGCCGTTATCACAGAAGCGGTTTCTATTCGTTTACGCAAACAACCTGTAGTTCCTGTACTAAAAGATAATTCAGCCATTGTAACTGCTTTATTATTAGCCATCAGCCTACCACCGCTCTCACCTTGGTGGTTAATCGTATTAGGGACATTTTTTGCTATTACGATTGCTAAACAATGTTATGGTGGATTGGGACAAAACCCTTTTAACCCCGCGATGGTGGGTTATGTTGTTTTATTGATATCATTCCCTGTTCATATGACAAACTGGCTACCCCCGCATGAATTACAGAATATGTCGGTTTCAGCCCTTGATAGCCTATCAATTATTCTCAGTGGCCATACACCAACAGGTATTACTCTCGAGCAACTACGAACGGGAATTGATGGTATGAGCCAAGCAACCCCGCTTGATAGCTTTAAAACGGGCCTACTGACTCATTCTATTTCTGAAGTATTACAACAACCTATTTTGCAAGGTTCCTTAGCCGGTATTGGTTGGCAATGGGTAAATATTGGCTATTTAGTTGGCGGTTTGTTCTTATTACAGCGCCGTATTATTAGCTGGCATATCCCAGTGTCGTTCTTAGGTACGTTGGCAATCTTAGCTATTGTTAGCCACTTAATTGATGATAGCCAGCATGCATCACCATGGGTTCATCTATTGTCTGGCGCCACTATGCTAGGGGCATTTTTTATTGCCACTGACCCTGTTACCGCATCGACAACACCTAAGGGACGAATTATTTTTGGTGTGATCATTGGTTTCCTTGTTTGGGTGATCCGTGTTTACGGTGGTTACCCTGACGCTGTCGCATTTGCCGTGTTACTCGCCAATATTACCGTTCCATTAATTGATTACTATACGCAACCTCGTGCGTACGGCCATGGGCATAAGTAAGGATAACCGTATGTTAAACACGATGAAACGCCATGGTGTAACGTTAGCAATCTTTGCGGCAGGCACGACCGCGCTTAGTGCTGCAGTGTACACGTTAACTAAAGAGACTATTGCTGAACAAGCCGCTATTGTTCAGAAAAAATTACTCGACCAAGTTATACCAAGTGATTTATATGACAATGACCTCGCAAAAGAGTGTTATTTAGTCACTAATGAGGCCATACTTGGTAACAAACAACCTAGGCGTTTGTATCTAGCCCGTAAAAATGGCGAACCCGTTGCTGCGGCATTAGAAACAACGGCATTAGACGGCTACTCTGGCGCGATACATTTATTAGTTGGAACCGATTTTAACGGCACAGTATTGGGAACTCGTGTAACAGAACATCATGAAACACCAGGGCTTGGTGACAAGATTGAGACACGAATATCTGATTGGATTACTTATTTTAGCGGTAAGAAAATAGCCTCTGACAATGACCCTAAATGGGCGGTTAAAAAAGACGGTGGTGAATTTGATCAGTTTACTGGAGCAACAATTACGCCCAGAGCAGTCGTCAATGCGACTAAACGTACTGCTGTATTTATGCAACAAATTCCACAACAATTATCGAATTATCCACGCTGTGGGGACGAATAATGAGCGATACATCTAAAGACTTATTAATGCAAGGTTTGTGGAAAAACAACTCTGCATTGGTTCAACTATTAGGACTTTGTCCGCTTCTTGCTGTTTCATCAACAGCAACAAACGCATTAGGGCTAGGCTTAGCGACAACATTAGTCTTAGTTTGTACTAATGTTGCAGTTTCTGCTTTACGTCGTTGGGTACCATCAGAAATTCGCATCCCTATCTACGTGATGATTATTGCCTCTGTTGTTAGTGCCGTACAAATGCTAATCAACGCATATGCTTTTGGTTTATATGAATCTCTCGGGATCTTTATTCCGTTAATCGTCACCAACTGTATTGTTATTGGGCGAGCAGAAGCCTATGCATCTCGTAATCCTGTTGGGTTATCTGCTCTAGATGGGTTTGCCATGGGCTTAGGCGCAACGGCGACCTTGCTTGTTCTAGGGTCAATTCGTGAAATTTTAGGGAATGGTACCTTGTTTGATGGTGCTGACTTGTTACTTGGTTCTTGGGCCACCTCCCTTCGTATTGAAGTATTACATCTTGATTCTCCATTTTTACTCGCTATGCTACCGCCTGGTGCCTTCATTGGGCTAGCGTTACTATTAGCAGCGAAGTACTTAATTGATGAAAAAATGAAAAAAAGAGCCGCACGACAATCCAGTATTCAACCCGAGCGTGAATATGAAAAACAGCAAGGTTGCGGTAGCCATATTTCTTAACAACGATATTTTGTGAGCAATGAATAAATCAAAACGCATTGAAATTCTAACTCGTCTACGGGATAACAACCCACACCCGACAACGGAGCTAGAATTTAATTCTCCTTTTGAGCTATTAATCGCCGTTTTATTGTCAGCTCAAGCGACTGATGTGAGTGTTAATAAAGCGACAGCGAAGCTATACCCTGTTGCTAATACACCTGAAACTATTATGGCGCTAGGTGTGGATGGGATAAAAGAATACATTAAAACCATTGGCTTATTTAATACTAAAGCTGAAAGTGTCTATAAAACCTGTCAAATTTTAATCGAAAAACACAACAGTCAGGTTCCTGAAAACCGAGAGGCTTTGGAAGCCTTACCGGGTGTTGGCCGTAAAACTGCAAATGTGGTTCTTAATACCGCATTTGGCTGGCCGACTATCGCTGTTGACACACATATTTTTCGTGTCTGCAATCGTACTAACTTTGCTCCGGGTAAGAATGTTGTTGAAGTGGAAGAAAAACTCCTTAAAGTTGTACCCGCAGAGTTTAAAGTAGATTGCCACCATTGGTTTATTTTGCATGGACGTTATACTTGTATTGCCCGCAAACCCCGCTGTGGCTCATGTATTATTGAAGATTTATGTGAATTTAAAGAAAAAATATACCCAGAAGATTAGTCAAAATGCTATTTTTATACATTACCAATAAACGGTATTTTTAATGATGAATCTAGTCAGTAACGCATTTTTTCCTTGCTCTAAGACTTTGTCTTACGTAACAATAGAGCCAAACCCAATATCAATAAAACGGTAAGTATGTTCCAAGACAACCCACTGCTCGCACAACTTAAACAAAAACTACATGCCCAGACTCCACGCGTTGAAGGGCTGGTAAAAAGCACAGAAAAAGGCTTTGGCTTTCTCGAAGTTGATGGCCAAAAAAGTTATTTCATTCCACCGCCTCAAATGAAAAAAGTCATGCATGGCGATCGCGTTATTGCTGCAGTTCGTACAGATAAAGACCGCGAATTTGCAGAACCAGAAGAGCTGGTAGAACCTTTTTTAGATAGGTTTGTTGGGAAAATACAAAAAAAAGACAATGATAACCGCTTATTTGTCATTCCCGATCACCCATTACTGAAAGATATGATTTCTTGCCGTCCTGTTAATGGCATCAATCACGAATTCAAACAAGATGATTGGGTTGTTGCACAAATGCGTCGCCACCCATTAAAGGGTGATAAAACTTTCTACGCTGAAATAACTGAATTTATCACCGATGGTGATGACCATTTTGCCCCTTGGTGGGTAACGTTACGCCGTCACCAATTAGACCGTGATGAACCTAAAATGGTTGATAGTGAACGTGACGATCAAGGAATTGAACGTGTTGATTTAACTCACTTGCATTTTACGACGATAGACAATGCTAGTACTGAAGACATTGATGACGCGCTCTATGTTGAAAGAACCGATAATGGCGATTTAAAGCTGTATATCGCTATCGCTGACCCGACAAGTTATATACCAGAAGGCAGCGAACTAGATAAACTGGCATTAGCCCGCGGCTATACCAACTATTTGCCTGGTTTCAATATTCCAATGTTACCGCGCAGATTATCTGACGACCTATGCTCTTTACGCCCAAATGAACGCCGCCCTACTTTAGTCTGTATTGCGCTAATTAAAGAAGATGGACGCATTGACGATCACATTGAGTTTTTCAGTGCTTGGGTTGAATCGAAATCTAAATTAGTTTATGACGAAGTCTCTGATTGGCTTGAGAATACAGGCAGTTGGCAGCCAGCAAATGATACCGATAAACAGCAAATTTTACTCCTTAAAGAAATGTCAGATAGACGTTTACAATGGCGTGAAAATAATGCCCTCGTCTTCAAAGACCGCCCCGATTACCGCTTTGTATTAGATGATAAAGGCAATGTGGTTGACATCGTGACTGAACGTCGCCGTAGCTCTAATCGCATTGTTGAAGAAGCTATGATCGCGTCTAACCTCTGCGCTGCTGCGGTACTAAAAGAAAAATTAGGGTTTGGGGTGTTTAATGTGCATATGGGGTTTGAACCTCTGCAAATTGACCAAGTCGTGCAAACACTAAAAGATAACGGTATTGAAACAACGGCTGAATCGTTGTTATCACTAGAAGGTTTCCGTCAACTACGCCGTCAATTAGATGCACAGCCGACTCAATTCCTTGATAGCCGAATTCGTCGTTACCAAACTTTTGCGGAAGTCAAAGCTGAGCCCGGTCCACATTTTGGTTTAGGGTTTGATGCTTATGCGACTTGGACTTCACCAATTCGTAAGTATACCGATATCGTCAATCATCGTTTAATAAAGTCTATTATTGCCGGTAAACCTTCTACGGATAAACCCTCCGAAGAATTATCAATCAAATTAGCTGAACGTCGTCGTGCAAATCGTATGGCTGAACGTGATGTTGGTGACTGGCTCTATTCGCGTTACTTAAAGCCTTTTGAGGGTACAGATACTAAATTCCCAGCTGAAATTATCGATATTACACGTGGTGGAGTGCGAGTTCGCTTAGTCGACAATGGTGCCGTTGCATTTGTCCCTGCCCCCTTTATTCATAGCGTTCGTGATGAGATTCAATGTAGCCAAGAAACAGGCAATGTGCTTGTTAAAGGTGAAATAGCTTACCAACTTAACGATATTATTAATGTCACCATTAATGAAGTTCGTATGGAAACACGTAATATCGTTGCTAGACCAGCCGAATAACAACTTTTCTGCTATTCTTAAAAGACCATAGTTTGATATCTATGGTCTTTTATTTTTCTATAAATTGTTTTTTAACATCATATTCGCATTAAACGTTAAACAGCGAGCACTTTTCCAGATCTTTTCCTGATTATTCTTATTCGTATAATAACCTATCATGATATTTTGTTAACTGTTAAATCTGTACTAAGGATCACTAAAATGAACACAGTAAGCAAACGTATTTTATCATTCATGGTGATAGCCACAGTCGCTATCAGTGTCAGTGCCTGTTCAAATATGTCTAAACGCGATAAAAACACAGCGATTGGTGCTGGTGTAGGTGCTGTTGGTGGTGCCGTACTGACAGGCGGAAGCTCCGTAGGAACCGTTGGCGGTGCTGCAATTGGTGGAATTATCGGTCACCAAGTCGGTAAATAAATCTCATTACATCCTTTATTTTCTCTCCTTAATCTACAATAGCGTTCATCATGAACGCTATTTTATTTTTCATATCCGATAATCTATTAAACTATTGACGGAAAAAAGTGTACAAAGTACACTTGCAATTAATGCAAAGGGAGGGAACCCTGTGAGTCACGCAATTGAATTTATTGAAACGAGCTTTTTTACTAAACAAATCCAATCGATAGCAACACAAGAAGAACTTAGGACACTACAAAATGAACTTATCGCATGGCCAGATAAAGGCGATATTATCCAAGGAACAGGTGGTCTTCGCAAAATTAGGATGGCAACAGGTAATAAAGGAAAAAGTGCAAGTGTACGGGTTATTTATTTCCTAGCTACAGCAGAAATCATTTATTTTATAATGGCTTACCCAAAGAATGTCAAAGATACGCTAAATGACTTAGAAAAAGCAGAATTAAAGAAACTAACGAAATTACTAAAAAATGAGGTATAAAATGAGTATATTCAACGAATTAAAAGCCTCTTTAGAAGAAGCTGTTGACATTAAACACGGTCACCAAAAAGCTGCTAATGTCACTCGTTACGAAATTACTGACGTCAAAGCAATTCGAGAACAACTTAATGTTTCACAAAGCGAATTAGCTCATGCGCTAGGGACGAGTATCGACACCATTAAAAGTTGGGAGCTTAAACGACGTAACCCAACAGGGCTAGCGGCTAAAATACTCATCGCCATTAAGCGTAATCCTGCTTTATTTGCCGAGTTAGCAGCAATTTAACCACTTTTTCATTATAAAATGAGTGGCTCTCTAGGTCGCCACTCATGAAAAACAGCAAAATTGTCGAGTCAATCAGCCACCAGCTAACTTGACTTGAAAACCTTTCGCCTCAAGGTACTGTTTGATAACATCACGTTTGTCGCCTTGAATTTCAACGTTACCGTCTTTGACAGCCCCGCCACAGCCACATTTCTTTTTAAGGTCAGCCGCTAGTTTTGCTAATTCGCTATCTTCAAGGTCAAGACCTGTAACAACACAAACACCTTTCCCTTTGCGTCCTGATGTCTCACGGCGAATTCGCACAATACCATCGCCTTTAGGCCTTTCAACTTTGGGTTTTTCGTCAGCAATACGTCCTGTCTCAGTGCTGTAAACAAGACGACTATTTGTATCACTCATAGCAAACCTTCAATAGATTGATTGATTTGTTGTAATGTGACTGTTGGGTTTTCACTACGTGTAATCGGACGCCCAATCACCATATAATCGACACCTGCTTTCACTGCATCTTGTGGTGTCATAATGCGACGTTGGTCCCCGACATCACTACCTGTAGGGCGAATACCTGGGGTAACTAATTTGAAATCAGCACCACATAACTGTTTTAAACGTTGAGCTTCATGTGCAGAGCAAACAACACCGTCCAACCCACATTGCTTCGTTAATAAGGCCAAACGCTCTGCATGAACTGCCGGTGAAACGTTAATTCCAACACCTGAGAGGTCAGATTCATCCATACTCGTTAATACTGTTACTGCAGTAAGTAATGGCGCTTCTTTACCATAAGGCTCAAGAGATTGGCGCGCCGCTTCCATCATACGAGCCCCACCACCAGCATGGACATTAACCATCCATACCCCCATCTCAGCTGCAGCCGCAACCGCACGAGCAACAGTATTTGGAATATCATGAAATTTCAAATCTAAGAAAATATCAAAACCACGTTCATGGAGTGACTTAACAAATTGAGGACCATTAAAAGTAAACATTTCTTTGCCAACTTTTAAGCGACAATCACGTGGGTCAATACGATCCACAAAAGCCAAAGCTTCATTAGCATCTTCATAATCAAGTGCCACAATAATTGGTGAATGTGTGTGGTTCTCAGTTGAGGAAATCATTTCTTAGCCTTTAAAGAGTCGTTATTATTTAAAAAGTGACGCTGTCACTGACCATCTAGCCCGCGAATAGGTTTAATTGTGTCCCAAGAACGACAAGATGGACAATGCCAATATAATGCACGCGATGTAAACCCGCATTTATGACAGCGGTAATCGGGTTTTGTACGAATTTGTTCTCCTACCATTTTACGCAGCAAAATCAAACTTTCTTTTGCCCTTCCATCTTCAGCTTCTTCAAGATGGTAATCCATTAAACGATAGAATAAACGCATCGTAGGATGGCGTTGAATTTGGTCGTTAATGTAATTCGCAGCCGCTTCATGATTTTGTTTTTCAACAATAATATCGGCTAAGTAAAGTTCTGCGATAGCCCCTGAATTACCTGCAACACACTGACGAAGGTAATCTTCCCACTCATCTGCTTGGCCAGTATGTTGGTAGCAATCAAACAGCAAAGGTAATGTTTCAGCGACGAGTTCTCTATCTTGTTCATAGACTTGTTTTAAGACATGAACCGCTTTGTCGTAATTACCTTGCTCGATAAACAACCGACCTTTCATAATCGAAACTCGAGCGCAGTGGTTATCGGCTTGCTCTGCCTTATTTAACAATGTCAGTGCATCTTCAAGATCATCGCTAGCGAGTTGTTGGGTCGCTAATTCACAATAAAAATGCGCAATTTGCTCACGTAACTCGGGGTGCCCTAATTTAACCAGTTTTCCTGCTATTTCAATGGCTTTTGTCCAGTCACTGGTAAGCTGATAAATATTTAAGAGGGATTGTAAGGCACTTTGTTTGAAATCGACTTCGTCTGTCAATTGCTGAAACATATTTTCTGCACGGTCATAAACCCCTGCAGCCATGTAATCTCGGCCAAGCTGTTGGGTTGCTAATAAGCGTTGTTCAAATGACAAAGCGGCGCTTTCTACCAGCGACTGGTGAATACGAATGGCACGTTCAACTTCACCACGAGAACGGAATAAATTTCCCAGCGTGAGATGAGCCTCAAAAGCGGAACTGTCTTCATTTTTCAGCATATCGAGGAATAAATCGACAGCTTTGTCTTGTTGATTAGATAATAGGAAGTTAACGCCTGTAACATAATCACGTGACAAGCGATTCGCATGTTGTTGCTTATCTTGTTGAGCACTTCTGCGCCCCATGTACCAACCGTAAGCAGCAGCAACCGGTAGCAGCAGAAACAGCAACTCGAACATACAGGATTATTCCTTGTTCTGAGTCGTCACTAATGAGGTTGAGTCGGAAATATTACTTTCTCCAGCACCTAATTGTGATTCTAAACGTCGAATTTTACGACGTGCGTTTTTCAGGCTAACGATGACTCGTAAATAAAACACGGCACAGACTAGCCAACCTAGCACAAAACCGACACCAAAAAGTGATGCAAGAAGGGTCGATAATGAAAAATCCCCTTTTGCAATCAGGTAGTTAAATGTAATAACCTGATCATTGCTTGAACCTAGCGTAATCGAAACAATAAAAAAAGCGACCGCTAGTAATAAAATCAGAAAATATTTCACATTTATTCCCGTTATCAGTTCTATTCATCCAATAATATCTACCTGTTAAGGTAGCATTTCCAGCGCATTCAGACAAAGCAATTTATTTTATACAATGAGATATTTAAGTTAGATCTCCCCTAATAATGGCCAACTTGATGAAAGATTAATCGGCTTTACTAAATAGTCCCCATGCCCGTAAAATATAATAACCAAATATGGTAAAACAAGCACTGATGATCACTGAAGTTATTATATCTATAGGCCAATGCATTCCCAACAACATCCGACTAAACGCAATACCCTCTGCCCAAATAGCAAGCCCTATCGATAAAGCATATAAACGCTGTTGCCAAAAAAGCACAATTAAAAACAATGCCCAGCCTGCTGCAAATAACATATGACCCGAAGGAAAAGAATACCCCGTTTCTGCTTGCCAATGTTTACGCTGCCATTTAGCTATATTTTCATCTTGTTTAACCGTATTTTTAATTAATTTCGCTCGTTCACTGCGTTTTAACTCATAAAACTCTGATGACGGAATTTGATATTGAGTTGCCAACCATTCCACATAAGGACGCGGTTCTTTAAATGTGCTTTTTAATGCGCTCTTCAAACCTTGTTGCAGTAATACCACGCTGACCAGAACAAGCAAAATTTTCAATCGCTGTTTCTTTTCTGAACGGAAAACGAATATAACGACTCCAAGAAATAAAAAAGACGTTAAAATACTATAAGGCGCTCCCGCAGTGTCTGTCAGCCAAAGAAGCCATTTCATTGAGTTAAACTGGGTTTCTGGTGACCAATGCCACCCTGTAACTATCATCACCATGGGAGGCATGATTAATAACAATGCAAAAGCACAAACAACCAAAACCGTTTTTTTCATTCAATGTATTCCAAATAAAGTTCTATTAAATATACAAATATTCCATTCACCTATTATTAACTCTGTTATAGTAATACAGCGTTGGTCGTGTGCAAAGAATACCAACCTCTATATGCTAAACGTCATATAGCGTCGATGTATTATAGTTAAGCTACTTTATATCGATAAACGTTATTAATTAAGCAAGAGTTACTTTAACTAATGAAAGAAAATATGCAGCTAAAACGCGTTGCCGAAGCAAAACTCCCAACACCTTTCGGTGAGTTTTTAATGGTGGGTTTTGAAGAAATCGCAACCGGTCGTGATCATGTAGCGTTAATTTTTGGCGATATCTCAGGAGATACACCGGTACTTAGCCGGATCCACTCCGAATGTTTAACAGGAGATGCGTTATTTAGTCTACGTTGCGATTGTGGTTTTCAATTAGAAGCCGCGCTCTCTCAGATTAGTAAAGAAGGCCGAGGGGTATTACTTTATCATCGTCAAGAAGGCCGAAACATAGGCTTGCTAAATAAAATCCGTGCTTATGCATTGCAAGATCAAGGCCTTGATACGGTTGAAGCTAACATCAAACTCGGATTCAAAGCCGATGAACGTGATTTTACCTTATGCTCTGATATGTATAAATTATTGGGAATTAATGAAGTCCGTTTATTGACAAATAACCCGAAAAAAATAGACATCATGCGTGAAGCTGGAATTAACGTGGTAGAGCGTGTTCCACTGATTGTCGGTCGTAACCCAAGTAACGAACATTACCTTGACGTTAAAGCAGAAAAAATGGGACACATGCTATTTAAGCATCAGTGATCTCACCAAAGGAAGAGTGTTCTGCTCTTCCCTTTCTTCTCCTCATTCTGATTATCATCATTCAAAGTGTGCCATTTACCCGCTGCTATATTCACTTTCTTTCTATAAGGTTTATACTGTTAGCCATCTGATTACCCTGACGAATAAACTGAGCTCTTGAGGTTTATTCCGCATACTACCAGGAGATACTGTGAACAACCTGCATTCCATTCAACGCATGAGAAGATTGCGTAAGACCGAAAAACTCCGCACTTTATTCCAAGAAACCCACCTTTCCGTTAATGACCTTTGCTTGCCAATTTTTGTTGAAGAAGAACTCGACGACTATATGCCAATCAATAGCATGCCGGGTGTTATGCGTATTCCTGAGAAACGCCTTGCCTATGAAATTGAGCGTATCGCAAATGCAGGAATAAAATCAGTGATGACCTTTGGGGTTTCCCATCATCTTGATGATAATGGTAGTGATGCATGGCAAGAGAATGGTTTAGTGGCACGCATGTCACGTATCTGCAAAGAAACCGTTCCTGAAATGATAGTGATGTCTGACACCTGTTTCTGTGAATACACCTCTCATGGTCACTGTGGCGTTATGCACGGTCATGTCGTTGACAACGATGCAACTATCCATAACCTAGGTTTACAAGCGGTTGCCGCCGCACGTGCAGGCGCTGATTTCATTGCCCCTTCTGCCGCAATGGATGGCCAGGTTGCTGCAATCCGTCATGCTCTTGATGAAGCTGGCTTTACAGATACTGCAATTATGTCTTACTCCACAAAATTTGCATCCGCACTGTATGGCCCATTCCGAGATGCGGCAGGTTCATGCCTTAAAGGCGATAGAAAAACCTATCAGATGAACCCAATGAACCGCCGTGAAGCGCTCCATGAGTCACTAATTGATGAGCGCGAAGGTGCTGACGCGCTAATGATAAAGCCTGCCGGAGCGTATTTGGATATTATTCGTGATTTACGCGAACACACTCAATTACCCATCGGGGCTTATCAAGTCAGTGGAGAATACGCACAAATTAAATTTGCCGCTCAAGCGGGTGCAATTGATGAAACGCGTGTGGCTCTTGAAACACTAGGGTCAATTAAACGCGCAGGCGCTGATCTTATTTTCACTTATTTCGCTTTACAGTTAGCTGAAGCCAACGCGTTATAATCTCATTCAGTTAAAAAAAACCGCATTACTGTACATAAACACAGTAGCGCGGTTTTTTGTCATTTCTGTTGAATAATAGTACTTAAAACGCCTAATTTATAGCCAGTTGGCTATTTTGCTCTTTGCAATTCAAGTTGTTGGGTTAATGTTTGCACATAATGCTGTGCTTGCTCTGGCGTTGCTAAACCGGCAATTAATAAATCTTGTTTACCCGCAGATGTTGTTGCAACCACTCCCCAGTAATCGACTTCAACCGTAATACTCTCAGGGTTTTGATCGGGCATAGGCAAAATATCAAAGTAGTCTTGTAATGGTGCAATGGTAATAGTGGTGTAATCTGCATTTAAGCCGAGTGGAAATTCTTTGTCTGCATATAAACGCAAATCATGGACTTCCGTTTCAGGTGTTCTCATCACAATAGAATATAAGTTAGGTATGTGCTCCAAAATGTCACGAACCTCTTCGTTCGCACCATCAAAATGGGATGTGGTTAATAAGATATCTGCTGCCCACAATGCCCCTTTATAGAAATCGGTTTCATTGATATCTGCCATACTCATTTCCTTTATAGTGTTTTCGATAAGCTCAGTTACATGGTGACCCGTGCTAAAGCTATTACATTCAATTAATTTGCACAAAGAAACTTATTTATGGCGAACTTCACCCTATTTTCATTTAGCCTAGTAGCGACTATTTTCTCCTTTAATCTACCGTCTATTTAACACCATAACGTAGATTGCTATCAAAAATATTGAGAAAAAACAAAATTGATAAATAAGATTAAATATTAAAAAATAAAAACGCCCGTAGGATAACAATCTTACAGGCGTTTCAGTAACACAATTGAATGATTAATGCAGCATCTGTCTTATAACATAATGTAAAATACCACCATGACGGTAATAATCCATCTCCGTTGCAGTATCAATACGACAGCGGGTTATAACTTCCTTTATATCACCATTGCCATACGTGATTTTCACTGTGATATCTTGTCCAGGAGTAATTGACTGTAACCCCGTGACATCAATGCGTTCATCACCTTTTAAATTGAGTGTCTTACGGGATACCCCATCTTTAAACTCTAAAGGTATAACCCCCATACCAATCAAATTGGAACGGTGGATACGCTCATATGACTCAGTAATGACGACTCTCACACCTAATAAATTTGTACCTTTCGCAGCCCAATCTCGGCTAGAACCTGAACCATATTCTTTACCCGCAATGATAGCCAATGGGCGATTTTCTTGTTGATACAGCATCGCTGCATCATAAATCGCCATTTGTTTGCCTGTCGGTATATGTAAGGTATAACCGCCCTCCACACCTGGTACCATTTCATTACGAATACGAATATTTGCAAATGTCCCTCGCATCATCACTTCATGGTTACCACGACGCGAACCATAAGAGTTGAAATCTGCGACAGCAACACCGTGTTCTTGCAGATAGCGTCCTGCTGGACTCTCTTTTTTGATATTCCCCGCGGGAGAAATATGGTCAGTGGTGACCGAGTCACCGAGGATCGCTAAAATATTTGCGCCATGAATATCTTTAACAGGTACTGGCTGAGATTGCATTCCTTCAAAGAAAGGTGGATGGCGGATATAGGTCGAGTCTGCTTGCCAGTGATAAGTTGAAGAGCTTTCAACTTTTAATGCTCTCCAAGCATCATCACCTTCAAAGACCGCGTTATATTCCTTACGGAACATATCTGTTTTAACTTGCTGTACAGCTTGCGCAATTTCAGCACTTGATGGCCAAATATCTTTCAAATAAACATCATTACCCGATTTATCAACCCCGATAGGGTCAGTTTTCAAGTTGATATTCATATTACCCGCCAGTGCATAGGCAACAACAAGCGGCGGAGAGGCTAACCAGTTAGTTTTCACCAGTGGGTGAATTCGCCCTTCAAAGTTACGGTTTCCTGACAGTACGGCACCAACAGTAAGATCCGTTTGTTTAATCGCTTCTTCTATTGGTTCTGGTAATGGCCCTGAGTTACCAATACAGGTTGTGCATCCATACCCGACAAGGTTAAACCCAAGCTTATCTAAATACGGTGTTAAACCTGCAACGGCAAGATAATCAGTAACCACTTTAGAACCCGGTGCTAATGATGATTTAACCCACGGTTGGCGAACTAACCCTTTTTCAACGGCTTTTTTCGCTAATAGCCCCGCCGCCATTAATACACTTGGGTTCGACGTGTTTGTACAAGAGGTAATTGCTGCAATAACGACCGCGCCATCGGTTAATTCAAAGGTTTTATTTTGATATTTAACCGAAGGATAGCTCGATTGGATTTTCTTATTGACTTCTAATTCGACTGCGCCACGAAATGCTTTTGGTACTTGGCTAAGTTCGACTCTGTCTTGTGGACGTTTAGGCCCGGCTAAACTGGATTCGACTGTCGACATGTCTAACTCAAGTGTACTGGTAAAAATCGGTTCATCGCCCGCATAACGCCATAAACCCTGCTCTTTACTATAAGCTTCCACCAGCGCAATTTCATCATCACTGCGCCCAGTTAAACGCATATAAGACAGTGTTACTTCATCAACCGGGAAAAAGCCACACGTTGCACCATATTCAGGGGACATATTCGCAATAGTTGCGCGGTCTGCTAATGGTAAATCGGCCAAGCCGTCACCATAGAATTCAACAAACTTACCCACGACACCATGTTGACGTAGCATTTGTGTCACTGTCAACACAAGGTCAGTTGCTGTGATCCCTTCGGATAATTTACCCGTTAATTTAAAACCAACAACGTCAGGGATTAGCATCGAGACAGGTTGGCCTAACATAGCGGCTTCAGCTTCAATACCACCGACACCCCAACCTAATACACCTAACCCATTGATCATCGTCGTATGGGAGTCCGTGCCCACTAAAGTATCTGGATAAGCATATAATTTACCGTCAATTTCTTCATACCATACCGCCTTACCAAGGTATTCTAAATTAACTTGGT
Organism: Providencia sp. PROV269; assembly: GCF_028477785.1. Lineage (NCBI taxonomy): Bacteria > Pseudomonadati > Pseudomonadota > Gammaproteobacteria > Enterobacterales > Morganellaceae > Providencia > Providencia sp. PROV269. The sequence continues at coordinate 15,030 of NZ_JAMPLV010000003.1, forward strand.
GACAAATACCTGTACCAGGTGGTACCACTTGAAAACGATTAAATGCTTTTTGCCCCCAACGTAGAAATAAATAACGCTCATGGTTACGCGCCATTTCAATTTCAACGTTATCGCCAAAGGCGGATTGGGTGGCAAACTCATCCACCATTACCGAGTGGTCAATGACCAAATCTACGGGGGATAACGGATTCACTTGATCAACATTGCCACCTAATGATTTAACCGCTTCACGCATCGCGGCCAGGTCAACAACAGCAGGAACTCCGGTAAAATCTTGCATAAGCACACGCGCGGGACGATACGCAATTTCCCTATCTGCATGTGCATTTTTTTGCCAGTCAATAATGGCTTGTAAATCTTGTTCAACAACTGAGTTACCATCAATATGACGTAATAGGTTTTCAAGTAAGACTTTTAATGATTTAGGTAACTTCGTCCCATCACCGAGCTTTTTTTCAGCTAGCGCTAAACTGAAGTAATTATACTGCTTGTTTCCAACATTGAGTGTCGATGCACTCGTTGTTTTTAGACTCAACGACATAACTCCTCCTTGGTTTTTATGGCTATGGCAATATGTGTATTTACCGCCATTATTTTTTGTTAACCAATTGTAATCATAGTTGCTCTAGAAATTCGATTTATAGATTTTGTGCCAAATATTGAATGTTTCTCTATTAATAATAGGAAATTTAAGATAAGAAGGGAAATAAGTCAGAAAATAGCTTGGTACACCAACAAAGTATTGACAATAAAAACCCTAGAAATACAGTCACTAGGGTTATTATTGGGTAGTACAGAAATATAAAGAAATTAGATGATAGGCAATTTCATATCTTTAAAAAATTCTTCAATCTCTTCATTATTACGAATAGCAACCGCTTTATCGACCACATCACGAGTTAGATGCGGTGCGAAGCGCCACATAAAATCGTACATATAGCTACGTAAGAAACTGGTGCGTTTAAAACCAATCTTCGTTGTGCTATAGCTGAACTTATCACGCATATCAATTACAACTAAATCACTATCACTCACCGGGTCAACTGCCATACTCGCAATGATACCAATCCCTAGCCCTAACCTGACGTAGGTTTTGATCACGTCGGCATCCGTTGCGGTAAAAATAATTTTGGGCTCAAGACCAATTTTCTGAAATGCCACATCTAATTCTGAACGTCCAGTAAACCCATGGGTATACGTTACAATTTGATATTCCGCGATATCTTCAATAGTGACATTTTTTTTCGTCGCTAGCGGATGGTCTTTTTGCACAACGACACAGCGGTTCCAATGGTAGCATGGCAACATAATCAAATCGTTATACAGGTGCAGTGCTTCTGTTGCTATCGCAAAATCGCTATTTCCTTTGCAAACTTCTTCAGCTATTTGCGTTGGAGACCCTTGCTGCATGTGCAATGAAACATGAGGGTAACGCTCAATAAAGCCTTTGATTGTTGGAGGTAAAGCATAACGAGCTTGTGTATGTGTCGTCGCAATACTCAAACTCCCCCGATCGGGATAAGTGTGCTCCCCAGCAACCGAACGGATCGCTTCTATTTTTGATAGTACTTCTCGGGAGATCCGCACGACCTCTTCCCCTGCTGGGGTGACATGCGTTAAATGTTTACCACTACGTGCAAAAATTTGGATCCCAAGCTCATCTTCAAGCATCCGCACTTGTTTGCTGATACCGGGCTGTGACGTAAAAAGCCCCTCAGCGGTTGAGGAGACATTCAAGTCATGGTTAACCACTTCAACAATATAACGTAATTGCTGCAATTTCATATTTCAGTCTACCTCATACATGAATAATGTGCTTTTGCATCTATAGCTAAAGAATATTAAATATAACTAAAAGTTATAATTAAATAATTTGATATAACCAATATAACATCATTCACAGAAGAATAAACAGTATGATGATAAAATTTCATCTAAATGCCACTACACTGATGAAAGGCCGTAAGATAGTGCAAAGACGGATTAACTTTATTTCATTATGTGGTTCAATAAGTAAAATGAATTTTGCAGGATCCTCACTGTAAAATTTAACGTATTAAAGTGGATATCATAATTCTCAACGAAGAGAGGTGGTTACATGCGTTTAAATGTTTTGGCTTTAATTATTGGTATGTCGACGATTTCTTTTGCCCCTGCGCTCTTGGCGAAAGAAGTGGCTTATGGACAACAAAAAATTGTTTTGTCTGATACGATTGAACCCGGAAATGATTTTTACCGTTATGTTAATGAAGATTGGATAAATAAAGCGCAAATCCCCACCGGTATGCCACGTATTAACTCTTTCGTGGAATTATACTTAAACACAGAAAAACACATTCAATCGATTATTGATCAATTACAACAGATCCCTGAAAACAAGCTCACGCATAACCAACGAAATATTCGAAATTTATATCTCAGCTACCTGAATGAAGCGGCTATCGAGCAAGCTGGTATTAGCCCAATAAAATCAGATTTAGATGCCATTGCAAAAGCTAAAAATCATCATGATATTAGCCAGCTAATGACACAGCCTGACTATAAATCGCTGATTTCTTATTGGGTAGATTTAGATGCCAAAGCACCTGATACCTATGTGCTTTATATCGGTCAAGGCGGTTTAGGGCTACCGAACCGTACTTATTACCTCGATGACACCCCACAAATGCAAGATATTCGAAAAAGTTATATCGCTTATATCGCTACCATGCTAGAACTGGCGGGTGAAAAAGATGTACAACCTAAAGCGCAGAAAATTTTTGATTTGGAAAAAGCAATTGCAACAGTGCATTGGAGCCCAGAAGCACGCCGTGACACTATCAAAAATTACCATGCAATGTCTCTAGCTGAAATGAAAAATTATACTCAAGGTTTTGATTGGACTAGTTTTATTACCAATCGTAAACTAACAGATAAACAACTTGAGAAAATCATCGTTGAAACAGATAGCGCGGTGGAACAAACCGCAAAAATTTTTGCTGATACCCCTGTTTCGACACTAAAAGATTACCTAACCTTCCAATATATTAGTGAACACGCACGTTATTTAAACCAAGCTATCGCGGATGCCCAGTTTGATTTTTATTCGAAAAAACTCAATGGAATTGAAAAACAACGCACTCGCCAAGAACGTGCATTGCAGACTGTTAATTCGCTCCAAGGTGAGCCATTAGGGCAAATTTATGTCGAACAATACTTCGACCCGCAAGCTAAAGAAAAAATTAAAGACTTGGTTAGCTATGTGAGGGGCACATTTAATTCACGCCTAAAAGTCAATGACTGGATGGATGAGCCAACTCGCCAAGAAGCCCTTAAAAAATTAGAGCAATTCACTGTTAAAGTGGGATATCCAGATCAATGGAATGACTTCAGCACAATTAACCTCAAGCCTGACTCATTATTAGAGAATTATAAACAAGTTTTAGCCTGGTCATATGATGATATGATTGGCAAAATTGGCCAACCTGTCCGTCAATGGGAATGGGGCATGACGCCACAAACAGTCAATGCTTATTTCAACCCTGTTCAAAACGAAATTGTGTTCCCAGCGGCAATTTTACAAGCACCTTTCTTTGATCCTAATGTTGACCCAGCCTATAACTATGGTGCAATTGGCGCTGTAATTGGTCACGAGATGGGCCATGGTTTTGATGACCAAGGCAGTTTATACGATGGTACGGGGCAATTACGTAACTGGTGGAGTGAGAGTGCCAAAACTCACTTTAAAGAGAAAACAGCCAAGCTTGTTGAGCAGTATAACGCATTTGCTGTTGATGGTTTAAATGTGAATGGTGAGCTTACATTAGGTGAAAACATTGGCGATCTCGGTGGATTAAATATCGCCTTGAGTGCTTATAAACAATTTGCCAAAGAAAATTACCCAAATGGTGAGCCCCCAATTATTGACGGAACAACTGGGTTACAACGTTTCTTCATTGCTTGGGCTCGTACTTGGCAAGAACTGTCAAATAAAGAATCTGAGCGTAATAAGATTATGACAGACCCTCATAGCCCTAACCAATTCCGTGCTAATGGCGTAGTACGCAATATTGATGACTGGTATCAAACATTTGGTGTTGATAAAAATAACACACTATATTTGGCACCAGAGCAACGTATTCGTATTTGGTAATTTATCAATGAAAAAAGAAGGCTCGAGATTTAACTTTAGCCTTCTTTTTATGACTAGAAAAATTAAATTGTTTTCAAATCAATCCAATACGCTAAATAGTTCACGTTATGGTTAGGCCTCAAGCGGCGCTAAGCCCTAGGAGCATACATCAGTATACGATTAAAATTAGTAAACCCAGCTAACAACACTGCTGTTTAAATCACTTTCTAATCAATACAATACGCTAAATAGCTCAAGTTGTGGCTAGGCAGCAAGAGACGCTAAGCCCTAGGAGCATACATCAGTATATGATTAAAATTAGTAAACCCAGCTAACAACACTGCTGTTTAAATCACTTTCTAATCAATACAATACGCTAAATAGTTCAGGTTGTGGCTAGGCAGCAAGCGGCGCTAAGCCCTAGGAGCATACATCAGTATATGATTAAAATTAGTAAACCCAGCTAACAACACTGCTGTTTAAATCACTTTCTAATCAATCCAATACGCTAAATAGTTCAAGTTGTGGCTAGGCAGCAAGAGACGCTAAGCCCTAGGAGCATACATAAGTATGTGACTAGGGTTAGCGAGCGCAGCTAACAACGCCACAGCTTGAAATATGACGCGTATTATTTGATGACGCCGCAGGCCATTCTAGCCCCACCACCGCCTAACGCTTCTGGATTATCAGAATAGTTATCACCACCCACATGCACCATCAATGCACGGTCTTGAACATCTTTGAGTGATTTTAAACGTGGTGCTAGTACCGCGTAATCAGCATTACCTTGGCTATCGGCAACTAGACCGGGTAAATCACCTAAATGCCCTGTGTTATCATAAGGGCCTTTGTGGACACCTGTTTTAGCGGGGTCTAAATGACCGCCTGCTTTTAATGCAGGTACCGATTTGCCATCTTTCTCTGCGGGTTCGCAACTTGGGTTCTCATGAATATGAAACCCATGAATGCCTGCTTGTAGGCCCGTTAATTTTGGTGTAAATAGTAATCCATATTCTGTTTCTGAGATAACAACTTCACCAATTGCTTTACCATCACCTGTTGGGGTCGCTTCTTTTAATACAACAGTAGATTGAGCAGCGTATGCTGTCCCCGCTGTCAATAATGCAGCCAGTAAACACATTTTTAACTTCATTTTGCCTCCGGTGGATAACTTTTATCTATCATTCCATCGACTTACCTAAAGACCTTAACAAGGTAAGAACTATTACTATCTATTGATAATTACAATGACTCTATCTTAAGTTAACACAAATTAGTTATCACTTTGGTGCTACATTTGAGTTTAGTTAAAAATTGGCGGTTATATCACAGTGAGCGATAAGAAATAAAGGAAATGACAGTATAACAATGGGTTATTCACCGATAGGCATTGATATGAAATTGACAAGTTAATAAAAAAGCCAATCAAATTAAATGATTGGCTTTTTTGTTTGAATGCAAAAGGGAATTATTATTTCTCTTTCACTTCCCATTTACCATCAACGTAGAATGCACTCCAACCCGTCGCTTTACCATTTTTTTCTGAAGAAACATATTGCTGTTTCGTTTTACGACTAAAACGGACGACAGTTGGGTTACCTTCGCCATCTTCAGCTGGTGCTTCAGCCAAATAAGCCAGTTTTTCAGGTAAACGGTCTTTAAAGCGCTGTAATTCTGCAACTAATGGTGCACGCGTTTCTCGTGATTTTGGGAATGTGTTTGCCGCAAGGAAAACCCCAGCAGCACCATCACGTAACACAAAATACGCATCGGATTTTTCACATGGAAGTTCCGGTAATGGAACCGGGTCTTCTTTCGGTGGTGCGACTTCGCCACTTCGTAAGATTTTACGCGTATTTTTACACTCTTCGTTAGTACAACCCATGTACTTACCAAAACGCCCCATTTTCAGGTGCATTTCTGATCCACACTTGTCACATTCAATGACTGGGCCGTCATAACCCTTAATACGAAATTCGCCTTCTTCGATTTCATAACCTTCACATGCAGGGTTATTACCACATACATGTAATTTACGGCCATTATCAATCAAATAGCTGTCCATCGCGGTGCCACACTTTGGACAGCGACGTTTTGCTCTTAACGCATTAGTTTCCGCATCATCCCCTTCAAGCACATTCAAGACTTCGTCTTCAGGGATAAGGTTTATTGTTTTCTTACAACGTTCTTTTGGTGGTAGCGCGTAACCAGAACAACCTAAAAATACCCCGGTTGATGCAGTACGGATACCCATATGACGTTCACAATCAGGGCAAATGATTGAGGTGATCACCATTGGGTTAGTACGCATTCCCCCTTCCTCTGGTTCTTTTTCAGCAACATCTAGCTGCTTACTAAAGTCAGAGAAGAATTCATCTAATACGGCTTTCCACTCAGCATCATGGTTTGCAACATGGTCCAGTTGGTCTTCCATACGCGCAGTAAAATCGTAGTTCATCAGGTCGTTAAAGTTTTCCTCTAAACGATCCGTTACAATCTCACCCATTTTCTCTGCATAAAAACGACGATTTTCAACTTTGACATAACCTCTGTCTTGGATCGTCGAAATAATCGCTGCATACGTCGAAGGACGACCAATACCACGTTTTTCGAGCTCTTTAACTAAAGATGCTTCACTAAAGCGAGCTGGTGGCTTAGTAAAGTGCTGGCTAGGTAATAGCTCAATTAAAGATAACTCCGCACCAACTTGTATTGGTGGCAATGTTTTATCTTCATCATTTTTACGCAGTGCAGGCATGACTTTCGTCCAACCATCGAAACGTAAAGTACGCCCTTTGGCTTTTAGTTCAAAATCACCTGCTTTGACTGTCAAGGTTGTTGAATCATATTTTGCTGGCGTCATTTGACAGGCCACAAACTGATTCCAAATTAATTGATACAACCTTTTCGCATCGTTCTCCATGTCTTTTAGTGACTCAGGTAAAACATCGACACTAGAAGGACGAATGGCTTCGTGCGCCTCTTGCGAATTATCTTTACTGCTATAAACATTCGCATCTTTTGGCAGATATTTAGCGCCAAAATTATCATTAATATAGCCACGAACCATATCCAATGCATCTTGGCTCAAGTTTGTTGAGTCAGTACGCATATAAGTGATATACCCTGCTTCATAAAGACGCTGAGCCATCATCATGGTTTTTTTCACGCCAAAACCTAAACGAGTACTGGCGGCTTGTTGCAACGTTGACGTGATATACGGTGCGCTCGGCTTACTTGATGTCGGCCTATCTTCACGGTCAACAACCGCAAAACGGGCTTTTTCAAGTAGCTTAACTGCTGCCTCTGTTTGCGCTTTATTGACTGGTTTAAATGCCTTACCACCTTGTGAAGTGACTTCCATACGCAAGTTAGCGATATCTTTATCAGCTAAATCGGCATGCAGTTCCCAATATTCTTCAGGGACGAAAGCTTTAATTTCCCGTTCACGTTCAACAATGAGTTTCACTGCAACTGACTGAACACGGCCAGCCGATAAGCCACGAGCGACTTTTTTCCACAGCAACGGAGAAACCATATAACCCACAACTCGGTCCATAAAACGACGCGCTTGTTGTGCGTTAACTCTATCTATGTTTAATTCCCCAGGGCTATCAAATGCCTGAGTGATCGCATTTTTGGTGATCTCATTAAATACAACACGACTAAAACGAGAATCGTCTCCACCTATCACTTCGCGTAAATGCCACGCAATAGCTTCCCCTTCGCGGTCCAAGTCCGTTGCGAGGTAGATGTGTTCGGCATCCTCCGCCAATGATTTAAGTTCAGAAACCACTTTTTCTTTACCCGGTAGAATTTGATAATTCGCTTTCCAACCATGGTAAGGGTCGATCCCCATGCGCTTAACTAACGCATCACGCGGATCTTTTTTTACTTTCTTTGTTTTGTCGGTAGATGAGCCTGTACTCTTTTGTGAGCCGGTTTGTGAACCAGAGCCGCTTTTCGGCAGATCACGAATGTGGCCAACGCTGCTTTTTACAACGTAGCCACTGCCAAGATACTTATTAATCGTTTTGGCCTTTGCCGGGGACTCCACTATAACAAGAGCTTTACCCATATTTACCTTTACCTAAATATCAACAATGGCGCATTTCTACATTAAAATGCGCAAAATGAGAATCTCTTTTTTATATTGCGACACAATCACAATATATCAATATATTTTTAAACAATTATTTGTGTTGAAACAAAACTTATAAACTCAATCACGTTATTCTAAAAAGCACAAAGTGTCTTCTAGTTGACTGATTTTAACCACATAAAGATGTTTAGTCACAATTGAAAACCACACACTCTACCTGATAAAATGCTAGAAGCAACCAATTATTTTTTCAAGGAAGCCAAGTTATGCAAGATAATTTACCGTTCATCACAAAAAAAGAGTTACTTGAAAAAGCTAATGATATCATAAAGAAACATGATGATTATATTCATGGTATGTTTGTTGACACCGTTGAGCAGCATCGGGGTACATTGGTATTTAAAGGAGAATTCTTCTTAGATGAGAACAATATTCCTACTTTAAAAAGTACAGCTGCTTTTAATATGTACAAACATCTCGCTCATGTACTGTCAGAACAATACCAATTAAGTGATAATAACTAATTAACACGTTTGCTTTTTGTATAAAATTTACCGGCTTTAACGCCGGTAAATTAATAGTAGATTTAAAAACGCTTATTCGCTAGGCGAAATTTAAAATTACAAGAGTGGTTTTTGCCCGCGTTGCCACCAGCGCAATAATAAGTTATCCACGCTCTTTGCCGCGCTTCCCATAAACTTATCCATCATTTTTTTACTTAACACATAACGAATACTAACTATTTCCTTAGTATCAATTGCATTAATAATAAAATCATCACTTACGCCAATTTTATCCACAAGCCCTTTATCAAGAGCCTGTGAGCCATACCAATACTCCCCTGTCGCAACTGCGTCAATATCTAAAGATGGGCGATTTTGATGAACAAATTGTTTAAACAATTCATGTGTTGAATTTAAATCTTCAACAAATTTTTTACGGCCTTGTTCCGTGTTTTCACCTAACATGGTCAATGTACGCTTGTATTCACCTGCGGTATGAAGTTCAACGTCAACATCATGTTTTTTTAATAACCGATGAATATTCGGAATTTGAGCAACCACACCAATCGAACCAATAATGGCAAATGGTGCAGCAATAATTTTATCTGCAATGCATGCCATCATGTATCCGCCACTCGCCGCAACTTTATCAACCGCAATGGTAAGTGGGATATTTTTTTCTTTGATTCTTAATAATTGAGAAGCTGCTAAACCGTAACCATGAACCATTCCACCAGGGCTTTCAAGTCTTAACAAAACTTCATCTTGTTGATCGGCAACAGCAATAATTGCACTGATCTCTTCACGTAAAGAGGCAACTTCACGGGCATCCATGCTACCTTTAAAGTCTAAGACATATAAACAAGGTTTTTTAACCCCTGTTTGGCCTAATTTCGCCCCTGTTTTCTCACTTTTTGATTTCGCTTTTTGCTGCTTTTTAAATGCTTTCAACCACGCTTTATGTTCTGGTTCATTCATTTTAATTTGTTGCATTTGGCGTTGGCGCTCACGATAACTTTCACCTAAATCTGTGATTTTTAAAGCACCTTTAGCCCCTTGTCGGCGCATACCTACGCCAAACACAAAGACAGCTAGCAAAACCACCGCCACCAAAATAGTGACGACTTTTGCTAAAAATAGCCCATACAATGAGAAATACTCCACAATCTGATCCTTTTGATGTTTATCTTCAATTACAAAAATAATCTCACGATTACGTGCAAACAACCAGAAAAAAACAGAGTTAGCACACAAACTTCGTTAATAACTATGTTAGATTAGCCAATTATCACAATCAGTGCGATGATAACCGTACATGCTAATCACAATAGTAGGAAAGAATATGCTCCAATATCAACCTAGACAAGACCTATTGAAAGGTAAAACGATTCTTGTAACCGGTGCCGGTGATGGCATTGGCCGTGAAGCCGCTCTCACTTATGCGCGCTATGGCGCATCCCTTATCCTTGTTGGTAGAACACAGCATAAATTACAATCCGTTAGTGATGAAATAGCCGCTTTAGGTGGAAGTAAGCCACCTTGCTTTATATTAGACTTATTAACTGCAACAATTGATGACTGCTATACTCTAGCCTCGCAAGTTGCCGCAATAACACCTTATTTAGATGGCGTATTACACAATGCCGGAATACTTGGTGTGGTTGCCCCCATCACTGAGCAACCCAGCGACCTATGGCATGATGTTATGCAAATAAATGTTAATGCCACATTTATGCTAACTCAAGCATTGCTCCCTTTGTTACTCAAAGCACCTAATGCCTCATTAGTTTTCACCAGTTCGAGTGTAGGTAAGCAAGGTCGCGCCGGTTGGGGCGCCTATGCTGTATCAAAATTTGCCACCGAAGGTTTAATGCAAGTGCTAGCCGAAGAATATAAGCAGACTAATCTTCGTGTAAATTGTATTAACCCAGGCGGCACTCGAACCTCAATGCGAGCAAGTGCATTTCCTGATGAAAATCCGCTTAAATTAAAAACCCCTGCTGATATCATGCCTATTTATATCTATTTGATGGGCGATGATAGCCTGCGTAAAACGGGAAGTAGTTATGATGCTCAACCCGGACGTAAACCTGGTGCTGCGGAGTAAACACGATGTCTCAAAATCGACACGAAGAACGCCAACAACGTTTAAAAGAAAAAGTAGATGCACGTATTGAAGCCGCACAAATTGAACGAGGGATCGTTATTGTCTTTACTGGAAATGGGAAAGGCAAAACCACAGCCGCATTTGGAACTGTCTGCCGTACAGTAGGCCATGGTAAAAAAGCCGCTGTTGTTCAATTTATTAAAGGAGGTTGGGATAATGGCGAACGCGAACTACTAGAACCACAAGGCGTCCCCTTCTATGTTATGTCAACAGGGTTTACGTGGGAGACTCAAAATAAAGAGACCGATACCCTTGCTTGTATGGAAACTTGGCAGTACGCCAAGCAATTGTTAAGTGACCCACAGTACGATTTAGTCATTTTAGATGAGCTCACCTATATGGTGAGTTATCATTACCTCGAATTAGCAGAGGTGGTTCAAGCATTACAAAGCCGTCCTACCAATCAGTCTGTCGTGATCACGGGTAGAGGTTGCCACCGAGATTTGATCGAATTAGCCGATACAGTAACAGAAATGCGCCCAGTGAAACATGCATTTGATATTGGGATTAAAGCTCAAAAAGGGATTGATTGGTAACTAACCACTAAATAAAGTGCAATAATTCGATATTTATACAGTTGTGGTACTGTTAAAGTTAAAGGAGATACTCTAAATAACTTGTATGGTTCAATTGCTGCAAATGTGAATAATAACGCTGCTGCACGTAACGATATTTACATTAAACTCAAAGCGACATTCAATAATAATTATGGGCAAATTACAGCCGCTAATAACCAAAAGCTTGATATTGGCACATTAGAAAACTACGCAGGAAAAGTGACTGCTGGGAAAACCTAACTATTGATTCCAAAAAACGGGTTAATAATCAGTATGGGGCTTTACGTTCGACTAATACCACTAAGATCACCAGCCCTATCGTCACGAGTGGAACGACAGGAAGCATCTCCGGTAATCGTGTGATTATTGATGCTGTTGTGACTAACTAAAATATCCTACGCTTAAAAAAGGCGGTCATTTCTAAATGACCGCCTTTTTATTATGGCTAATTACAGAATTAATATTCTGAATTAATCACCACCTCTTCACCAAAACGCCCTGCTTTTGGTAATGGTTGATAAGACGAATTAGCTGCACGTAAAATACGGACACCACGAATACCTAACTCATGAGCTGCCGCGATATCTGCATCAGCATCACCATAATAGATGGTTAATTTGTGATCGCGCATCCAGCTCACCTTATTATTTTGCCCTGGCTCATCGCCTGCAAAAATGACAGGTTGCATTTTATCTGCAGGTATTGCTAAACCTTCTTGAACGTATTTAGTCACCGTTTCTGTTTTTGTTTTCGTACGGCCTGTGATGAAATAGACAGTATCACCGCGATCTAAGTGCATTTTGACTAAATCAATACCCACTTGTTTTGGCATACTGAATTTGTCCCACTCATTATTCATTTTTTCCCAAAATTGTTGGTTTTTGAGATAGCTAAAGTCGTTAGGAGAGAACTCTAATTTACCACGGTAAAAACCTGGACTCGAAAATAACACCGTATCATCGATATCAAACCCAACAGCCATTGGCGCTTTGCCTTCTAGGCTTTGTTTAATTTGTTCGATGGAAACCCAATGAATAGGCTGTTGTTGAGCTAGTTCAACAACGGTAACCCCAGGGCTTACGGTTTCTGGCATTGGAATTTTTGCTTGAGACGTTGCTGTAAAACTTAATGCCAATGCAATCGCACTCAAAGTCAGTGTTATTTTTTTCATGTTTTGTCCTTATTCAGGTTTATCCACTTAAACCATTCTTTATTTATCTGGATAAACTGGGTAAGTAATAGGTTTATCTGTAAATTTGTCTTTATTATCAGTAGTAACCCAATATTTTGTGAGGAATATCCCACAAGAAGGGTCATACTAAGACTTTTAATTACATTAAAATGAGACGGATATCTCATAAATATCATCTCTTACTGATAGCTTTCATAATAATGTGAACTAGAACATTAGATCAAAAAAAGCTGAGGGTGGAGCCTCAGCTTTTTTAATATTCGAGAATTGCAATTAATCTAGATGCGAGTACGACGTTTCGCCGTTGGTCTTGAAGATTGACGTTTTGATGCAGGACGTGATGCAACTTGCGTATGGCGTTTTACTGCACGGCGAATTTGGTTCGCTTTAATACGACGTTGGTCACGCTCAACGGCAACTTTGCTTTCAGTTTCTACCGGCAATTCCACCAGCTCGCGGAGATAATTGGTTTGTTCTAAACCCAGTTCCGTCCATCCTCCACGTGGTAAACCTTTCGGTAAATCAATATCACCATAACGCACACGGATTAAACGGCTCACTTGAACACCAACCGATTCCCAAAGGCGACGGACCTCGCGGTTACGCCCTTCAGTTAAAGTGACGTTAAACCATTGATTCATCCCTTCTCCGCCACGGTAAGAAACCGTTTTAAAAGAAGCAGGACCATCTTCCAACTGTACGCCTTGTGTTAATTGACGAATTTTTGCTTCATTGATTTCACCAAACACACGTACAGCATATTCACGCTCAACTTCACGGCTCGGGTGCATTAAACGATTAGCTAGCTCACCATCAGTCGTAAATAACAATAAACCACTGGTGTTAACATCTAAGCGGCCAACAGCAATCCACCGTGCTCCCGTTAAGCGAGGTAAACGGTTAAAGACAGTTGGGCGCCCTTCTGGATCATGGCGTGTACATAATTCACCTTCTGGCTTGTAATAAGCCATTACACGGCAAATTTCTTTTTCAGGTTCTTTGATAGCTAATAAACGACCATCTAAACGAATTTTTGTTGCTGGTGTGACTTCAACACGGTCTCCAAGTGTCGCAATTTTGCCATCAACACTAATACGACCCGCTTGCAGGAATGTTTCGATTTCTCGACGAGAACCATGTCCTGAACGAGCAAGGATTTTCTGTAATTTTTCAGTTTTTTGCGGTTTTACGCTCATGTAACCCTCTGCTGTCGCCTTCACAGGCGTCAAATATCTTTTTGGCGCGTCATCTTGTGACCGTACCAAAAAGTAATGAATTTGAAAACCCGCGCATTATACACAGGTTTGTCCTGAACCCCTATAACTTATCTGAATATCGCACTTTCAATACGATTTTATTTAATTCCGTGCTAAATCTTAGGCTTTTAGGTATTTGTATTTATTCAAAAGGCGTTGGGTCCCCTGTTCCGACGCGTGCCACAACAGGTGTATCATCAGTAAAGTCAATCACAGTTGTTGGTTTTTGCCCGATATAACCACCGTGTATAACTAAATCGACTTGTTTATCAAGTAAATCGCGAATTTCTTCAGGATCTGATTGCGTGAAATCATCGCCAGGCATAATCAAACTGGTTGACATCAAAGGTTCACCAACAGCTTCGAGTAAATCTCGAGCAATCGGGTTTGATGGCACTCGTAAGCCAATGGTTTTACGTTTTTCATTCATTAAACGCCGTGGAACTTCTTTCGTTGCCCGTAAAATAAAGGTGTAATTACCTGGCGTATTATTTTTAATTAAACGGAAAACGGTGTTATCAACATGTGCGTAATTCGATAGCTCAGAGAGATCTCGACACATTAAAGTGAAATTATGGTTAGCATCAAGCTGACGGATACGACAAATACGTTGCAAAGCATCTTTTTCTTCTAAACGGCATCCAATGGCGTATCCTGAATCCGTAGGGTAAACAATGACACCGCCTTTATTTAGAATTTCAACACTCTGGCTAATCAGCCTTGCTTGAGGATTATCCGGATGGACATAAAAAAACTGGCTCATACATACCTCTAATTTTTGGGTATCGACAGCATCACCCGGCAAAAACACCTATAAATGCTACTATCTCTTAATTCCATGAGATGACCTACTCAGAAATAAATCATCACTTATAATAATTATTTTACACCGCATTATTAATACATCAATTAATTAGCTGCTTTTTACCGCATTCCAAAGCGTCCAGACTGCATTATCATCATTAGGTAACCATAAATTTCGGCCAAGCTCTATCCAAGAACATGGCCGATGAAAATCTGAACCCACCGATGTGTATAAATTTGCATTATTGGCTAATTCCGCTAAATACTGCTTTTCATGTGGCGGCTGCTGGCAATGAGAAACTTCCATGGCATCACCTCCACACTGTTTAAAATACGCAACCAACCGTTTTAACCATTTATTGGATAATTGATATTTCGCAGGATGAGCTAATACTGCAATACCACCGGCCGCATGAATTGCGTCGATAGAGTCTTGAATTGAGCACCACTTCGCAGGAACGTAACCTATTTTTCCTTTTGATAAATAACGCTTAAATACGTTATTAATGGTTTTTTCTTTACCTATTTTCACAATATACTGTGCAAAATGAGCCCGCGTTACCTGCCCACCACCAGAAATATGTTGCGCATTTTCCCATGCGTCATCAATCCCTGCTTTTTGTAATCGCCTGCCCATCTCAATACCACGCTCGAAGCGACGTTCAGATTGTGCTTTCAACAATTGAGCCATAGCGGGGTGTGAAGTCGAAAAATTTAACCCCACAATATGTATTTCAATGTTTTCCCACAGTGTCGAAATTTCAACACCATTGACTAACTCAATTGGCCTTTCATTTTCAGTAAGATAGCGACGAGCCTCAAATACACCTTCACAGGTATCATGATCTGTGATCGCTAAAATATTAACCCCTTTTTCAATCGCACGTTCGATTAACTCTGCTGGAGTAAGGTCACCATCCGAAGCATTCGTATGGCTATGTAAGTCGTAGCGAGTCACTAATGGCGGCGAAGCAGTCGACAGATTGATATCTTCTCTAATTTCCATGTACAACTATATTTCCTAATAAAGTAACAAAGTTCTTGACATAAACAATACGATCCAGTTAACTAGTACGCAAGATGGCTAAGGCTAAAAATCATCAGTTTATCCAGTGAGGCATACAATGAATTTATTTAACTTATCAAATCGTTGGTGGCGTGACTTCCCAAATTGGGCGGAAGCCGCACACGCATAGTTATTGTATGTCTCAGTGCCAAACCCGCCCTTCATCGGCGGGTTTTTTTATGTCAAAAATTAGCGTAAGGCAACATAATGAACGAACAAAACACCACATTAGCACATTTTAAGTATCTGGATAGCCCAATTAATTATCAGCCTGACCCTACATTATTATTTAATCATCTGTGCCATCAAGTTCCATCGACAATGTTGTTGGAGTCTGCTGAAATTAATAATAAGGCCAACTTACAAAGCTTACTGGTTGTCAACAGCGCGCTACGTATTCGTGCTTTTGGCCAACAAGTTGAAATAGAAGCATTGACGCCAAATGGTCAAGCCTTATTACCAAAGCTGTTAGCACAATTAACCCATTTAATCACACATCATAGCATGCAAGAAAATAGGTTAACGGTAACGTTTAGCCAACCTGCAAAGGATTTAGACGAAGATAGTCGCCTGAAGGCAGCATCTTGTTTAGACGTTTTACGTGCTCTGCCCGTTCTCGCGCAAGCCTATTCAACAAAACCTGAAAACCTGTTTGTTGGTGGTTTGTTTGCATACGATTTAGTCGCCAGTTTTGAAGATTTACCCAAGGTGAATACCGTTAATCACTGCCCTGACTATTGTTTTTTTGTTGCTGAGCATTATTTAGTGATCGACCACCAAAATCAGGCTGCTCGACTCAAAAGTTGCCTATTTACGCAAAATGAGCAAGATGTCGAAACGGTTACACAACGCCACGCACAAATTATCGCTTCGTGCCGTCCGTTCTTACCCGCACTTCCTTTAGCAACAGCACCTGATTTTGCGGTCTCGATAAACAAAAATGACCAACAATACGGGGAAATTGTCACCTCATTAAAAGAAGCCATATACCGTGGTGATATTTTTCAGGTTGTGCCTTCTCGTAAATTTACGATGCCATGCTCACATCCCTTAATTGCATATCAAAAACTCAAAGCACAAAACCCAAGCCCTTATATGTTCTACATGCAAGATGAAGCATTCACACTCTTTGGGGCTTCACCTGAAAGCGCACTCAAATATGCAACAGCAAATCGCAAAGTGGAAATTTATCCTATCGCAGGAACCCGCCCTCGTGGGCGTAACGCGCAGGGTGAATTAGACCTCGACTTAGACAGCCGAATTGAACTTTCCATGCGCTCAGATGAAAAAGAACTCGCTGAACACATCATGTTAGTTGACTTAGCTCGCAACGATTTAGCCCGTATTTGTGAAGCCGGTAGCCGTTACGTCGCCAACCTAACTAAGGTTGACCGTTACTCTTTCGTGATGCACTTAGTTTCTCATGTTGTGGGAACATTGCGCCAAGATTTAGATGTTTTTCATGCATACCAAGCTTGCATGAATATGGGGACTTTAACGGGTGCACCAAAGGTAAAAGCCATGCAACTGATTGCTCAATATGAGCAAGAACGCCGAGGGTCATACGGAGGAGCTGTAGGATATTTTCAAGGAAATGGTGATTTTGATACCTGTATCGTTATTCGCTCTGCGTACGTAGAAAATGGTATTGCCACTGTGCAAGCGGGAGGTGGTGTCGTTCTAGATTCCATACCTCAAGCTGAAGCCGATGAAACCCGTAATAAGGCACGTGCAGTGATCCGTGCAATTGCCCAAGCACATCAAGTTAAGGAGTTATTCTAATGGCGAACATTTTACTGCTCGATAACGTTGACTCCTTTACTTATAACCTAGTAGACCAACTGCGCGCAGGTGGCCATAACGTGGTTATTTATCGCAATACAGTCAATGTAGAACATATTTTATCTGTATTAAATCAAATGATTTCACCGATACTAGTCTTATCACCCGGCCCTGGTAAACCGAGTGAAGCAGGTTCAATGCCAGAAGTATTAATGCGAGTAAAAGGCAAAATTCCTGTTATTGGTATTTGCTTAGGTCACCAAGCCATCGTTGAAGCTTATGGCGGAACGGTTTCAGCTGCTGGTGAAATTTTGCATGGTAAATCTTCGATTGCCACACATGATGGTTTAGCTATGTTTAATCATCTTGAAAACCCAATATCAGTGGCGCGTTACCACTCTCTTGTTGGTAGTCAAATTCCGGAAAGCTTAACCATTTGTGCCCATTCAAATGGCATGGTCATGGCTGTACGTAATGATAGCGATAGAGTTTGTGGATTCCAATTTCATCCCGAATCCATTTTAACAACGCAAGGTAAACAGTTGCTAGAAAACACTGTGGCATGGGCTCTTTCTACTCCCAATGCAACCGAACCTACTCATTCGCACTAACGGAATACTAAAGAGCCAATTATGCAAAATATTTATGATAAGTTATTTAAAGCGCAACCACTGACTCAACAAGAAAGCCAGTACTTGTTTAATGCCATTATTCAAGGCGAATTAACAGAACCTCAATTAGCTGCTGTGTTAATCAGTATGAAAATGCGAGGTGAACAACCGCAAGAAATTGCTGGAGCCGCGTTAGCTTGTTTAGAGAATGCACAGCCATTTCCCCGCCCTGACTACCCATTCAGCGACATCGTTGGCACTGGGGGAGATGGCGCAAATAGTATCAATATTTCCACAGCAAGCGCATTCGTTGCTGCTGAATGTGGGATTAAAGTGGCGAAACACGGTAATCGAAGTGTTTCGAGCCGTTCAGGTTCTTCGGATTTACTTGCCGCCTTTGGTATCGCCTTAGACCTCAGTGCGCAAAGTGCTCGTGACGCATTAGATGAGCTTGGTGTTTGTTTTTTATTCGCACCACAATACCACAGTGGGTTCCGTCATGCTGCCCCTGTGCGTACTCAACTAAAAACTCGAACGTTATTTAATGTATTGGGGCCATTAATTAATCCAGCTCGCCCACCGATTGCCCTTATCGGTGTGTACCAAGGATCATTGGTAAAACCTGTGTCTGAAACACTACAGATGCTTGGTTTTACCCGTGCAGCTGTGGTACACAGTGGAGGGATGGATGAAGTTTCATTACATGCAGTCACTCAAGTCGCTGAATTAAAAGATGGCAAAGTACAACATTATCAATTAACTGCTGATGATTTTGGGCTAGCACCATATCAATTACGCGACTTAGAAGGCGGTACACCTGATGAAAACCGCGTATTGCTTAGTGATTTACTTCAAGGCCATGGCCAAGCGGCTCACGAAGCGGCTGTAGCGGCCAATGTTGCCATGCTGATGCGTATTAATGGCCATGAAGATTTAAAACAAAACAGCGAACACGCACTTGCAATTATTCGTAGCGGTAAAGCATTTGACCGCGTTACAGCTCTCGCGGCAAGGAACCAATAAAATGAAAGCGACAGTCTTACAAAAAATTGTTGATGATAAAGTTGACTATTTAATTGAACGCAAAGCCAAGCAGCCGTTAGAAAGCTTTATTGCTGAAGTTCAGCCTAGCCAGCGTAGTTTCTATAACGCACTAAGCGCTAAACGCCCTGTTTTTATTTTAGAGTGCAAAAAAGCGTCTCCTTCAAAGGGTTTGATCCGTGCTGATTTCGCCCCTGCGATGATAGCCAAGACATATGCACCTTATGCGAGTGCGATTTCCGTTCTCACCGATGAAAAATATTTTCAAGGCAATATGGATTACTTAACGATTGTCAGTAATACCGTAAAGCAACCCGTATTATGCAAAGATTTTATCATTGACCCATACCAAATCTATCTTGCACGTTACTACCAAGCAGATGCCATTTTACTGATGTTATCTGTCTTAAATGATGATGAATATATCGCATTGGCTGAAGTTGCTCATCAACTGAGTATGGGGATATTAACGGAAGTCAGTAATGAAGAAGAATTAGAGCGAGCAATTCGGTTAAAAGCCAAAGTGGTTGGCATCAATAACCGGGATTTACGCGACCTTTCTATTGATTTAAATCGGACTCGTGAGCTCGCGCCTCGCTTAGCAAAAGAAACGATAGTGATCAGTGAGTCAGGTATTCATCAACACCAACATATTCAGTCACTGAGACAGTTTGCAAATGGTTTTTTAATTGGTAGTGCACTAATGGAGCAAGCTGACTTAGATAAAGCCATTCGAAGCCTGTTAGTTGGGGAACATAAAGTCTGTGGTTTAACCCGCGAACAAGATGCAAAAGCCGCATTTAAAGCAGGAGCACACTACGGTGGATTAATTTTTGCTGAAACCTCCCCGAGAAAAGTGACGTTGTCACAGGCGCAAACTATCATCCATGCTGTGCCGTTAAAATATGTCGGTGTTTTCCGTAATCAGTCCGCCGATTTTGTTGCCCATATTGCCAAACAGCTTGCGTTATCTGCGGTGCAACTACATGGTGAAGAAGACTCTGCTTATATCAATACGTTAAAAACATTTTTACCAAACTACTGTGAAGTTTGGAAAGCGCTTGATATGTCAAGAACAACTTTAAATGACTATGACACACAAGACATTGATGTGTTACTACTGGATAACGGACAAGGTGGCACTGGTAAAACCTTCAATTGGTCAGAAATCCCTTCATCTGCAACACAAAAAATAATGATTGCGGGGGGACTTACACCAGATAACTGCCTAGATGCTGCAAAGTTACTGTGCAACGGATTAGACTTTAATTCAGGGGTTGAAATTGAACCTGGTATAAAAAGTGAACAAAAAATAAATTTGGTGTTGTCAGCGTTGTTAGCCGAATCAACGGCTCACTAATACACAACGAAAAGATAAAACTCCAACACCAATTAATGTAACTGTTAAAATGGACAATAAATAATGAGTAAATTAGATCCGTATTTTGGCGAGTTTGGTGGGCAATATGTCCCAGAAATTCTGATCCCTGCATTAAATCAATTAGAAGACGCGTTTATCGACGCACAGAATGATGCTGAGTTTATTCGTGAATTTCACGACTTACTAAAAAATTATGCAGGTCGCCCTACTGCACTAACATTATGTAAAAACTTAACTGCCGGTACAAAAACAAAACTCTATTTAAAACGCGAAGATTTACTGCACGGCGGCGCACATAAAACCAATCAAGTATTAGGCCAAGCGCTACTGGCTAAGCGAATGGGAAAAAACGAAATTATTGCAGAAACCGGTGCTGGGCAACATGGAGTTGCAACCGCACTGGCTTGTGCATTATTGAATATGAAATGCCGTATCTACATGGGCGCTAAAGATGTTGAACGCCAGTCTCCCAATGTATTTCGTATGAAATTAATGGGTGCTGAAGTTATATCTGTTCATAGCGGTTCGGCAACCTTGAAAGATGCGTGTAATGAAGCATTAAGGGACTGGTCTGGCAGCTATGATAAAGCTCATTATTTATTAGGAACTGCGGCGGGTCCACACCCTTACCCAACAATTGTACGTGAATTCCAACGTATGATTGGTGATGAAGCAAAACAACAAATTCTTGAAAAAGAAGGCCGTTTACCCGATGCTGTCGTTGCCTGTATTGGTGGTGGTTCAAATGCAATCGGTTTATTTGCCTCTTTTATTCCAGAAGAACATGTGAAACTAATTGGTGTTGAACCTGCTGGATTAGGTATTGAATCAGGCCAACATGGTGCGCCATTAAAACATGGTCGTGTTGGGATTTATTTCGGTATGAAATCACCGATGATGCAAACTAGTGAAGGTCAAATTGAAGAGTCATATTCCATCTCTGCAGGATTAGATTTTCCTTCTGTTGGACCTCAACATGCTCATTTAAATAGTATTGGTCGCGCAGAATATGTTTCGATTACCGATGATGAAGCCCTGAATGCTTTTAAATTATTATCACGTAAAGAAGGAATAATTCCAGCATTAGAATCTTCTCATGCCCTCGCATATGCATTAAAAATGGCAGAGCAAGAACCCAATAAAGAACAATTATTAATCGTCAATTTGTCTGGCCGTGGTGATAAAGATATTTTTACAGTGCATGATATTTTAGCCAGCAGAGGAGAAATTTAATGGAACGTTATACCCAACTTTTTAAACGTTTAACTCACGATAACCAAGGGGCATTTGTTCCATTTGTCACTTTAGGTGACCCTGATGCTGAATTATCATTAAACATTGTTGATGCTTTGATTGCAGGTGGCGCTGATGCATTAGAGATTGGTATTCCATTTTCTGATCCATTGGCGGATGGCCCAACCATCCAAAATGCAAATTTACGCGCATTTCAAAGTGAAATCACCCCGACTATTTGTTTCGAGTTACTAAGTCGTATTAGAGAAAAACACCCTACTATTCCGATTGGCTTATTAGTGTATGCAAATTTAGTTTTTACCAATGGTATTGAAAATTTTTATATTCGCTGCGAAAAAGCAGGTGTTGATTCCGTATTAGTTGCAGATGTCCCGATGTCCGAATCACAACCATTTCGTGAAGCTGCATTGGCACACAACATTGCTCCTATTTTTATTTGCCCACCCAATGCCAATGATGAATTACTGCAACAAATTGGGAAATATAGCCAAGGTTATACTTATTTGTTATCACGTGCAGGCGTAACAGGCACAGAAAAACGCGCTGAAACGCCATTAGCTCATTTATTGAGCCAATTAAATCAGTATAACGCGGCTCCTGCCCTACAAGGTTTTGGGATATCTGAACCTGAACAAGTCAAAGAAGCGATTAAAAATGGTGCAGCAGGTGCAATTTCTGGTTCAGCCGTGGTTAAAATCATCGAAAACAACTTAAATCGCCCTGATGTTATGCTTACATCATTAACTGAGTTTGTTGCAAAAATGAAAGCAGCAACACAGAAATAGGCTAAACAATAAATAGTAATCAAGTCATACTTAAGTTTATTGGCTTGATTACTTAAATCATATAATTAAATTTTGTCTGGGCGATTTTCAATCCTTTTAACGTTATTTTTAGAAATATTATTTAAATATATTCAGTATTTTTCAGTTTTAAAACTCTCAAATAGTCCAAAAAAACCAATCATAATATTTATTAATATAAACCACCAATATTAAAATCAACAGATACGTGTTATTACACTAGTACTTTCTCTTAATATATCCATATCAGAGTAAGTGTTACTATTTGATTAAATTAGCATTTTACGCACTAGATATATAAAACACTATTTATAGTATAATATGGGAGTATTACTCTCCCCATATTTTTATGACTCAACTTAAATACAATTAAATTTTAATGAAAATTAATATAACGCATAATCCCTATGCTTTAATGGAATTTTAATTAGCTATTTTTAATTTTATCTATAGTCTATTTTAGGGATATTTATGAAACATTCTACCAATCATTCTATCACTCATCCTATGATGAGAGTTAAGCCACTCTTTTTAAGTGTGTCTGTTATTTTAGGATCGATATCTATTGCTCACGGAGCAGTTGTTAATACCAATGGTGCTGGCGTAATAAATCAAAGTAATGGTCCTACTATCGTTCACATTAAAGGCGCAAGTGACAAAGGTGTTTCACACAACATTTATAGCCAATTTGATGTTGACCAAAAAGGGGTTATTTTAAATAACAGTACAGCCAACACGAATACCACTTTAGGGGGCCAAATTAATGGCAACTTAAATTTAAATAATGGTAATGGCCCTGCAAAAGTTATTTTGAATGAAGTTAATTCAAATAAAGCAAGTACTTTAGGCGGTATGATTGAAGTCGCTGGTGATAAAGCGCAAGTTATTGTTGCTAACGCATCAGGCATCACATGTAATAACTGTGGATTTATTAATACCGATCGGGTGACTTTAACAACAGGTAAGCCAATTGTTGCTGGTGGTGAAGTTCTTGGCTATAACGTTGAAAAAGGTCAGATTATTATTAATAGCCGCTTACAGTCAGATTCCCCTACTGATATTATCGCTCGCTCTGCAGTGATCCGTGGAGACATTCGCGCCAAAGAAATTAATGTTGTAGCAGGCAATAACTTTGTTGATGCAAAAGGTAATTACATTACTAAGGTACAAGGAGTTGGGTCTGCCACGCGAATTGGTGTTGATGTCGCGGCTATGGGAGGGATGTATGCCGATAAAATTACGCTAGTTTCCACGGAAAGTGGAACCGGTGTTTCTAATAACGGAAACTTAATTGCCGGAACTGGTGGAGTTAACATTGATTCAACGGGATTAGTGTATAACCAAGCAGGAAAAATGAATGCCAATGGTAATATCAATATAAAATCCAATGGGTTATATAATACAGCGACTATTGTAGCGAATGGTGATGTTGATATTAATGCACAAAACTCAGTTCTGAGTAATGTGAATGGACAGATTAAGTCTAATGGTGGCAATCTCAAACTGGCTTCAGCTACGAGTGTTGATAACCGAAGTGGTATTATTCATGCTCAGCAAGACATGAACATCGCGACTGCAAATATTGTTAACACTAACGGTTCAATTAAAACTAATCGTGGAAATATTGCAATTCGTGCGACAGGTAAGATTGATAATAACTATACCCTACGTAATAACGTCATTAATGTAGACGAACGAGGAATTCGAGCAGGTGGTGATTTATCAATTGATACGACAACACTTGCAAATAATAACTCTACGTTATCAGGCCGTGATATCACAATAAATGCCCGTAATATTGTCGCGAATGATAATAGCTCGCAGATTCTAGCTAAAAGAAAAATCGATATCGATTCTGTTACGTTACAAAACAATAATTCACTGATTAAATCCACCAATGGACAGACCAATATCACCCTATCAAGTAACCTAGTAAATAACGGTTATGCTGCAATCGATAGTGGAAAGGCATTGAATATCAAAGCTAACATCATTTACAACCAAGGTTCACTCGCTTCGGGCGCAGGTAAATCAAAATTTGATCTTTATTCTCTTAATAATCAGTATGGATTTATCAAAGCCAATAACTTAGACATCAAAACCACCCATTTAGGTAATGGGAGAGGCTTAATCACTGCAGATTCAAATGTGGTTGTTAATGCAACAAGTGTTGATAATAGCTACGCTAATGGGTTTAATAGTTACGCGAGTAAATTTGGTGTTGCTGGCCAAACGGGTGGGATCTACGCGAAAGATGGTTCAGCGACTATCAAAGCAAATAGCTTAAATAACTATTCTGGTGTTATTGCTGCTAATCAAACACAAAAAGCGCCAAACGTAGGTGACATTGATATTACATTAAGAAATGACCTTGATAACCGTTATGGTAAAATCCAAGGTACAAATAATGTCACATTAGATGTAAATAAGTTAAATAATACTTACTCTGGTACTGTTGACGCTGGTAAAGATTTAACTATCGATACCTTTACTCGTGTAGATAATAATAATGGTCGCTTAAGCTCAATGGGAACGACTAAAATTACAAGTCCTGTAATTTACAATAGCCCTTATGGGCAAATTCTAGGTTCCATGATTATCTTAAATACACCTAATTATTACTAGTTAGGTAAAATAAGGAGGCAAATAGCCTCCTTATTTACTCCAAAGCAGAGTGTCAACAATATAATAAATAGAATTATTTTAGCACCATTAATGTTCCTTAAGCTACTTTAATTATTGCTCATATTAACAGTAAATAGAAGCGTTCTAAATCCAAGTAAAAACACCTATTCAATTTAATATAGAGCATTCTTTACTCATTGATTTTATTGGAGATAAATAAGCCACCATAGAATGAATTATATTGGTTGTATTTTCAGTAACAAACCCCAAAAGTATTTATACTAACTCAATCAGTTTAATTGATTTTTATTTCACATATATTTAAAGCATAATTAAAAATACTCAAAGGAAAAAATAACTTAATAATAGGTTTATTATAGGGATATAAATGAAAACCTTTTCAAAATAAAGCCCTGATGGCAAGTTAATAAGATAGTTCTGATAAAACATTGTTCATTAGCAATTTTCTTTATTATATTTCCTAACATAAAAATAACTTTAATATTTTTAAAAATTAATGTGGTGCACATGAATTTTCGATTTATTTTTTTATTGTCAACGCTATTACCTTTAGCTGTATCAGCTAATACCGCACAAATTATTGACCAACAAATCAATAATCAAGCTAGCCAAGATCGCTCTCGCCAACAACAGACTCAACTTGAAGCTAAAGATGCCTTAGGTAAAACCAGAGAACCCTCAAATAATATTTTAATTTTTGATGATGAGAAAGATTGTTTTGAAATGAAACAAGTAGTCTTACTTTCAGAACCTAAACTCCCCTCAATGAGACCTTTAGAAGCTTATGCAAGCCAAGTTGTCGGAGTATGTATCGGTATCAATGGAGTTGAAACCTTAGCAAAAGGCTTACAAGATAAAATAATTAAATCAGGTTACGTCACAACACGCGTTAATATTCCAGAACAAAACATCAGTGAAGGGACTTTAATGCTCCAAATTATTCCAGGTAAAGTTGCGAATGTTAAACTTGCCGAAGGCAGCGATACTTATAT
The DNA here is from genome assembly GCF_028477785.1 of Providencia sp. PROV269. Taxonomy (NCBI): domain Bacteria; kingdom Pseudomonadati; phylum Pseudomonadota; class Gammaproteobacteria; order Enterobacterales; family Morganellaceae; genus Providencia; species Providencia sp. PROV269. The sequence continues at coordinate 41,298 of NZ_JAMPLV010000003.1, forward strand.
TACTTTAGGGGCAATTATGCCCGCTAAAGAAGGAGATATTCTAAATATTCGTGACATTGAACAAGGCCTAGAAAACCTTGAACGGATCCCTGGTGCGAAGGTGAATATTGAACTCGCACCAGGTAAAGAATTTTCCACCTCGGATATTTCCATACAACGAGAAAAGTCATCTCACTTTAATCTAGGAGGATATTACAATAACTCTGGAAGTCGCCAAACGGGTAAAGACCAAGTTGGAGTAACTCTGTATGCTAATAACCTAACGAGCTTAAACGATACCTTATATGTCTCCGCCGGAAAAAATGCAAAAAACCAAGCACGAAACAGCACCAGTAATGCTTCTATTTATTATGCTGTTCCCTATAATTATTGGCTTTTCTCATTGTACGCAAGTAAAAGTGACTATAAACAAACTATTAATGACTCTGTACTTAGCTATAAATATTATGGTGACAGTAAATATTATAACGCTACGGCCAGTAATGTTTTTTTGCGCGGCCAAACGTTTAAAGATACAGCGTCAATCCAATTGATTAAAAGAAAATCAAAATATAAGTTGGAGGATGTCAGCCTACTTTCCCAACAACGAGACCTTACCAGTCTTAAACTGGGTATTAGCCATCGTCAAAATATCAACAATTCTACCATTGATGCATCATTATACCATCAACGTAACGTACCTTGGTTTGGTGCCGAACAAAGTTGGGATATGAAATATGGTGATGTCAGCACAATGAGCCGTGTTTATACTGCCGATATTTCGGGAATGTTCCCCTTCTCATTTGACAATTTTATTATGAGTTATAACCCACAACTGTTTGTACAATATTCACGCGATCGCTTAACTATTCAAGATCAATTTTCGTTAGGTAACCGTTGGACTGTTCGTGGTTTCGATGAAGAGTTTTCACTGATCGGTGACAAAGGTTTTTACTTGCGAAATGAGTTTAACTTTTATATTCCTGGCTTCTCCTTTTATCCATACTACGCACTTGACTATGGCCGAATACTTGGAGGTGTTTATCCGCTAGGTCTCTATTCTGATGACCAACTATTAGGAACGGCTATTGGTATGAGAGGTAATGTTAATATATTCAGCTATGACTTATTTTTAGGTGCACCACTTTATAAACCTGATGAATATGAAACCAGTAGCGTCAATGCGGGGTTAAATGTGCAATGGTTTTGGTAAATTCATATCTTAAAATTTGATTACAGCTTAAAGCCGAATATCGCCCTTATATTCGGCTTTTTATTTTCATATAGATAATACCGATATTCTGTTATTTAATCTTATTTATCTTAATAAAATAAGATAAACAATAAATGTATTTATTTTATTATCACGCTATAACACCAATTAATCTATTAAACCAACGTCACCCTTTGCGTTACTGTTTTGTTATTTTGTTGTTAGTTATATGTTTATAGTTAATAGAAATTGAAAAATCCGAGAATACGAATATTCTCGGATTTCCACTTCACTCTAATCCATCAGAATTCAGGTATTACCTGTATTGCTTCCTATCAAATTCTTAGAAACGGTAACCCGCACCAAACATAAATACAAATGGGTCTAAACGAGTATCGATTTTGTGTGTGTCATTACCCGCTTTAAATTTCACATCCGTTTCAATATTCATCCACCAAACAGAGGCGTTTAACATCCAGTTATCAGTTAGCATGTAATCCATACCAGCTTGCGCTGCAAAGCCCCATGAGCTTGATAAGTCTAGATCAGATAAACCGTTAGTTTTCCCTGTTGAGTTAAATTTCTCATCAAAGAAGAAGGTATAGTTAACACCTGCACCTAAATAAGGGCGTAATTTATCTTCTTTACTACCAAAGTAATATTGCGCCATTAAAGTTGGTGGTAAATGTTTAACAGTTGCAATTGTACCTAAAGGCCCTACGCCAACTTTGTGTTCAAACGGAGTTGCTGCTAATAATTCCACACCGATATTATCAGTGATCATATACCCAAACGTTAAACCTAATTGAGTATTGTTATTAACATCAAATGAACCTAAACCTAATACATTTTCAGAACCTGCATTTGGGCGTACCGTTGCAGTACCTGTACGGAAAATAAAGTCGCCAGCTTCATGAGCAATAGAAACTGCTGGAGCTAAAGTTGCAGCAGCTAATACAAGCGCAGTGAGTTTTTTCATTATCAATCCCATTCCTGTGTTTTTATTTTAGGAAAATATACCTTATTATTTAAATTGATGTTCAAATCAAGATCACATCTTTTACTAATTTAGAGGTAAACCAATAAATATGGATTTATTATTTCATTTATTATTTTTTAAATTTTGATTTAAATCAATTTTTGAAAGATAACTAACAAAATAAAAATTTGATTTCGAAATATATATATTTATTTCGAAACTTAAACATATATTAAAAATACAACTTATATAGTTTCATTTCTTTGGCTAATTAAATTCAATCATTATGTCCATTATATTTGTCTTAACCTCCCGAATTTTATTATCTTTCTCTACCTCTAGGCGTGATACTCGGTTACAATTGGCATAAATTTTTGATCCCGTTTGTAGATAGGAGCAGTGTCATGTCCATTTCGGCCAACTCACTCATTAGTGATAGTATCAATTTCTTTAAAAATCAATTGAGTGGCCTCTTCACCATCGTGCTTTTAGCCACCGTAGTGAGCCTCGTTATCTATGCGGTGATGATCCCAAGTGAACAGATGATAGGTGTTCTGGCACAAGCACAAAGCCAGATGATTGAATCTGGTAATTCGGGGTTACAAGACTGGATTTTAGGTCTATCTGAAGAAGATAAAAGTAGTATTTTGCGTGTTTCTTTCGGGTTGATCCTCTCCGTCACTTTTGGAAGTTTGTTCCTTATTTGTGGTACATTGTCCTATATCTCTGGTATGTCTCGCGGTGAAGATATGACAGGGCTACAGGCAATAACATCATCACTGAACAAAGCACCTTCTATGTTCCTTCTATTGGTCGTCTGTTCTCTGCTTATCCAGTTAGGTATCACAATTATGGTTCTACCTGGTATTGTCTTAGCCATTGGTTTTTCCTTAGCACCAGCGATTTTAATAACAGAACGTACCAACCCTTTCAGTGCGATGGGAAAAAGCTGGAAAATGGCTTATGCGAATTGGCGTGTTGCCTTACCGATGATTTTAATTTGGATGGCGGCTCAAATGCTTATTAGTGTTCTATTGGGTAACCTTAATATGAATCATATTGTTATTAATGGCATCTCTTTTTTACTCAATAATGTTGTAGCGGCATTCGCTTTAATTTACTTTTATCGTTTATATATGCTAATCACTAAAAATTGATTTATTGATTTTCAGCTGATAACCCAAAGCGGGAAAACAACGCTTTATCCCGCTTTGGCAACAACTTCAAGTATCGAAAGATACCTTTTTATTTACATTATTTTTTAAGCATTATCTGAGCGAATATCCATCGGTGTAATTCGACTTTCACAATCATGTTCCAATATACCGAAATCTTTTTGGCACTCTTGTGCTTTTCTTTCTTCAACGCATTTCATTTGAATTTGTTGCTTACTTTGAATTAAACGGATTGCAAAATAGATATCCGGTACCACTAATAAGTCATCATCTGAACGATTGATTTTATTTTGTTCTAGCCAACGATTAAGCGACGTTCTGCGCCCTGCTAATACTAAAGTTACCCCTTTCGCCTTCAAAGATGTCACAATATCATTTAACGTGGAAAATACGCTCACATCATTGTGTGTGAAGCTGACGGCAGCATCCACAATCACCCAAGCAGGCCTCTTCCGTTGATTATCTAAATGTTTATTTAAACGTTCTTTAAAGTAATTCACATTGAAATAGGTAAGCGGAGAATTGAAACGATAAATCAGGACGCCATCAACTTCTTGAATATCATTTTCTGATGTCATCGAGTGCAACATACCATGTTCATCAACGCCTAGTAGTTGATCTGTAGGTCTAAATATAATTCGGATAAACTGCAACAAACCTAATAGAACAGCTAAGCCTACACCACTAATCAAACCAACCACCAGCACTGCACATAGCGTGAAAATACATAAGAAAAAAGCTTCTCTATTGCGTTTTCGCATTGATAAAATACTGCGAAAACTGAGTAATGAATACGTTGAAATAATCAAAACTATCCCTAAAGCAGGCATTGGGATATATTCCAATAAATTCATAGAAAAAAGTAAAACCGCTAAGATGGTTATTGCGGCAACAAGGGAAACTAATTGCGTTTTCCCCCCCATCATATCATTCACCGCAGTACGGCTACTCGCAGCACTAACAGCAAAACCCTGACCAAAAGCAGAAGCAATATTTGCCATACCTAACGCTTTTAGTTCTTGGTCTGCATCAACGGTATAACCGTTCTTACTCGCAAAACTACGAGCCGTCATCATAAAGCTAACAAAACTGATCACAGACAAGTTTAATGATGGAATGACAAGGTCTCGAAGTAAGCCAGGTGGAAAATCAGGCATTGGGATATACGGAAGCCCTTCACCTAAATCCCCAACCGTACTAATACCATATTGTTCGAGATTAAATAGGATACTTGCTGCTGTGGCCAACACCATTGCAATTAATAGCGATGGCCACTTGCTACGCACTCGCTTAATCAATAGAGTAATGACCAATGTTGCAATGGCAACTAATAATGTCGGAATATGTGTTTCCACTAACGCTAATGGTAATGCTATTAAGCGTTCAATAAACCCTGAAGGTAACGTACTGATACCAAATACTTTACTAATTTGGCTGACGATAATAGTGAGAGCAACCCCATTTAATAAGCCCTGTAATATCGGTCTGGATAAAAAATCGGCAAAGGTCCCTAAGCGAAATTTTGCTGCAATCAAACACCAAACCCCAGTCATAAAACTCATGACAATAATCAGCTGCCAACGAACAGTTTCATCCCCCATGGCAAGAGGTGCGACTGCGGCTGCAATTACAGCACATGTAGCGGCATCAGGACCGATAATCAATTGTTTAGACGTACCAAACAATGCATAAAAAAACATCGGTAAAATACACGAGTATAACCCGACAATTGCATTCACACCCATTAACTCAGCATAGGCAATAGCAACGGGCAAGGCAACAGCAGCGACAGATAGGCCAGCTTTAACATCAGAACCTAAATCTGAACGTTGATAGTTAAATAACGTTTTTAAACCTGGCATCCAGACAAATAGCTTTGCCTTTATCATCGGGGAAAAGTACCTATAAATTAGCAAGTTAAATTATTTTATATACTATATATATCCGAACTAATAAAGTTTATCTAGAAGTAAGTCAAATAATCGTAAAATAGTGCAAATATGATTGGTAACAAAGCATGTTTATTGGTAAAAAGGTGCAAACTTTTAACAATTAAAGCCAAAATCGGTTAAACTACTCCATTATCTTTACGTTGAGGCGCTGTATTCACTGTTATGAAACAACTTATTGATTTTATTCCTTTGATAATCTTTTTTATTGTCTATAAAAGATACGATATTTTCTATGCGAGTGGCGCATTAATGGTGACCACTCCTTTAGCGTTATTAGCAACTTATCTTATTTATAAGAAAGTTGAAAAAGTTGCAAAAATTACCTGTGCAATCGTAATGGGTTTTGCGGCTTTAACTCTTATTTTCCATAGTGATGCATTCATTAAATGGAAAGTCACTATTATCTATGCTGCATTTGCTGGTGCATTACTCTTTAGCCAATGGTTTACTGAAAAACCACTCATTCAGCGCATGTTAGGCAGTAACCAAGAAATAAAACTTGCAGATAGTTATTGGAATAAACTTAATAGTGCATGGGCTATTTTCTTTATTTTCTGTGCACTTCTGAATATTTATGTTGCTTTCTGGATGGCTCAAGATATCTGGGTTAACTTCAAAGTCTTTGGTCTAACAGCAGGAACATTAATATTTACAGTACTGAGTGTGGTCTATATTTTTAAAAATATGGTTAAAGAGCCTGTAGAAAAACACGAAGAATAATTTATAAATAGAGTTAAAAACCTGCTAATTGCATCTCGCTTAGCAGGTTTTTTTATATGTTAATAGCGCTTGTCACCAAATGCTTTTTCAATTTTTTTATCTGTATTGTACTGTGATAGTGCATATACCGACCAAATGGCGGCTGGTAACCAACCAATCAACGTGATCTGCAAAATTAAGCAAATAATCCCAGCAAAGGGGCGCCCTATCGTAAAAAATTGCAACCAAGGTAATAATATTGCCAATAACAATCTCATTTCATACCTCTAAATTAATCAATAATATTCATATTACTGAGTATAGCTAATTCAATCAGTTGACTAAATATAAAAAACACTTCTTGCTTTTTCTTTGCAAAAGTTGAGCTTTTTATCATATTTAGAAGCCGTTTATTAATAATAGATATCATATTTGTCTTATTTTTGCAGCAATTCACTCAAATAGTCATTATCAATCAATAACTACGAGGTTCAGGTTTACTATTACCTATGTAATTTGCTATAAATGCAAAATCAAAAGTAATAACCCTTTTAATAAGAGTCTGATATGCAATTGCCGAACGGTGAGTTGGTTTTACGTACATTAGCCATGCCCGCAGATACTAATGCGAATGGTGATATTTTTGGTGGCTGGCTGATGTCACAAATGGATATAGGTGGGGCTATATTAGCGAAAGAAATTGCGCTAGGACGAGTAGTTACTGTAGCGGTAAATGGGATTAAATTTCAAAAGCCTGTTGCCGTAGGTGATGTTGTTTGTTGCTACGCACGCTGCCTAAAAACAGGGAAAAGCTCAATTACAATTAATATTGAAGTTTGGGTAAAAAAAGTAGCAACCGAGCCCGTTGGCCACCGCTATCGTGCAACTGATGCTGTATTTACCTATGTTGCCGTTAATGACGATAGTACCTCTCGTTCATTACCCAAAGAAAAGCAGCATTTTCAATTAGCCAGTTCTGAGCAACACGCAGACTAAACTTTAATACCTATCTTAAAATATAAATAAAACAAAAAGCACCTCATTAATTAAAGGTGCTTTTTTATTTTGCAAGAAAAGAACACTTATACTTGGCTTACGGTTCCATCCAATTTGAAATAAATTTCGGTCACATAGCCTTTTGCAGGTTGCTTTTCAAAAGTCCAACGGTTCATAGCCCGTTTAACATCGCGCTCGAATAACCCTTTAGGTGAAGCTTCAACAAATTCAATATTTGTCACTCGCCCACCATCATCAATATCATAACGAACCTTCACATACCCTTCTTTACCTAAGCGACGTGCGCGTTCAGGATAGGAAGGAGCTTGTTTATGTAGAGCCCTAGGGCCACCCTTTTTGGTTGATTGACTATTACTTGCCCCAGTATTGTTAGCTGTCTTTATTGGGTTGTTATTCGTTTTCGGTGCAGTAACATCTGATTTTAGGTTATTCATAGCCAATTGCTTTTCAACCGGCTTCACATCTTCTTTAACCTTTTTCTTTTCTTCCTGTTTTGGCTTAGGTTTTTTCTTCACCTCAGGTTTTTTCTTAGGTAATGCAATAACGGGTTCAACCACCGGTTCAGGCTCTGGCTCAATAACGGGTTCAGGTTCTGGCTCTACCGGTGTTTCAACCTGCTCAACAGGTTCAGAAGCAGGTTCAGGGGCAGCAAAAGCAACCATAGCAATCGTCAATGGCTCAGGATCTCTAGCCAAATTAGGTTGATTAAAAATCCATGCCATTGCAAGGCCTGCATGAATAGATAATGAAATGACGATAATTAAAGTCCAACGCATCCAACGCATATGCAATTTCTACCCTACACCTGTCTACCAAAAAGAATATGACTGATAGTTTAAATGCAAATAGCAATCATATTCAATAAGGTTTGTCATACAAAGTGAAAAATGTGAGTGCGCGCTGTAATAACCTTACTCAATCCATTGGGTAAAAAGCAGGGAATGTCGACGATGGTAAATATCAATTTTACGCATTGCATAGATGCGCATGTTTCGCCTTGAATGCCCTTCTAGCCAGCGTCTGCGGCGGCGTAGGGATTGTCTTAACATACGCCAACGCCCTACTTCATGCCTGCTACGTCTCATTTAATTGTGTCCTTTAATCGTCTAAAAATTATTAGAAAAAAATATTATATTCCTTTGAAAAAAAGAACCAAGAGGAACTTTTTATATACGCTTAGAGTACAATATTTAATTTCACAACAATAATATCACCTTACACAATCATTTTTTCCTTACGAATTACTCTATTTCACGAAGCTTTTACTGCAGAATTTTGCTAAATTCTATTAAGTTGATATTTTACTAATAGTTTTTTTAGCTAAACTATCTTTTTTTGAACCTTTTTTCTTATCAGTGAGGCATCTGACCCGTTATGGCAACCGTCTATACACTTATGAGTTGGCTTTTGTTCTTCCTATATTGGCTAATTATTGCAGCAATTACAGTCCGCATCTTAGTCAAAAGAAGGCCGGTCACCTCAGCCATGACATGGCTCCTGATCATTTATATCCTGCCATTAGTCGGTATTATTGCGTATGTCGCCTTCGGTGAACTTCACCTCGGTAAACGTCGAGTTGATAAAGCTCATGATATGTGGCCTTCTGTCGCAACATGGTTAGAAAATCTACGAAATTCAAAACATATCTTTGCCACTGATAACAGCCCCGTCGCTGAGCCATTATTTCAATTAGTTGAAAAACGCCAAGGCATTGCTGGGGTTAAAGGTAATAGGATTCAACTTTTAACCACTTGTGAAGATTCATTAAAAGCGATAGTCAATGATATCAATAATGCTCAGCACTCAATTGAAATGGTCTTCTATATTTGGCAACCGGGTGGTTTAGTTGACGGAGTTACCGAAGCATTACTCAACGCTGCAAAACGAGGTATTAAATGCCGTATTATGGTGGACTCTGCAGGAAGTTGGCACTTTTTCCGTAGTGATTATCCCGAAAAAATGCGTGCTGCAGGCATTGAGTTTATAGAATCACTAAAAGTTAATTTGATGCGTTTCTTCCTGCGTCGAATGGATTTACGTCAACATCGTAAAATAGTCGTTATCGATAACTATATTTCATATACAGGTAGTATGAATATGGTTGACCCTCGTTATTTTAAACAAGATTCAGGGGTTGGTGAATGGGTTGACATTTTAGTGCGTATGGAAGGCCCAGTGAGTACCACGTTAGGTATTGTGTATGCTTTTGACTGGGAGATGGAAACTGGCCAACGCGTACTTCCACCACCGCCTGATAGTAATATTATGCCTTTTGAACAAGCGAATGGGCATACAACACAAATTATCGCCTCCGGCCCTGGCTTCCCTGATGAGTTGATTCAACAATCGCTGATGACCGCCATGTTTTCTGCACGCAAACAACTGATCATGACGACTCCTTATTTTGTGCCTAGCGATGACCTTTTACATGCAATTTGCACGGCAGCAATGCGGGGTGTTGATGTCAGTATTATTATGCCAAGGCAGAATGACTCATTCCTTGTCCGCTGGGCAAGCCGTTCATTTTACAGTGAATTATTAGCTGCCGGTGTTAAGATTTACCAATTCGAAGATGGCTTATTGCACACCAAGAGTGTATTAGTTGATGGCGAGCTCAGCCTAGTTGGCTCAGTCAATCTTGATATGCGCAGTTTATGGCTCAATTTTGAAATCACCGTGGTCATTGACGATAAAAGTTTTGGTAGCGATCTCACGTTAGTTCAGTATGATTATATTGCGCGGTCAACACGTTTAGAAATCGAAGAGTGGGAACAACGCCCTTTCTGGAACCGTGTCGTTGAGCGCATTTGTTACTTCTTTAGTCCATTGTTATAAATTTAGTTTATTAGGAAAGGTCATGACTGAAATACAAAACACACCGTTAATCGATGAAGATGACATCATTGAAATCGCTTATGACCTTTTTCTTGAAGGGGCAATGGATAATTTAGAACCCGCTGACCAGTTAATTTTTGCTTTGCAGTTCGAAGAGTTAGGTGCTGCAGAAATTGTCCCCTTTAGTCATAACTGGCAAGATATTATTAATAATAACATTGAATTAGCGCAGTTTAGTGAAGTGGTTATCGGGTTAGCTCAAACCCCTGATGCCGAGCTAGAAGATATCTTTGCTCGCATATTAATTAGCCGCCACCCTTCTAAACCGTTTCACCATATTCTGTGGAAAAAATAGGAATATCACTATTCAGATTATTCGATAAAAAAACAGAGCACTTGGCTCTGTTTTTAATTTGTTGGGCATCTATAACAAACTAAAGAGGGTCAATTTTCAAACAAGACACCGCATGTTTGAAACTCCCTTCTAATAATGGCCTAGTTTTTGCGCACTCGTCATCGGCTAATGGGCAACGGGTTCTAAATACACAGCCTGAAGGCGGATTAATTGGCGATGGCAATTCACCTTCTAAAAGCTCTATCACCTTATTTTTTTCTTTATCGGGATCAGGAACTGGCACCGCTGACATCAATGCGCGTGTATAAGGGTGTAGTGGGTTATTATATACCTCATCATAGGTACCAAGCTCCACGGCATGCCCCAAATACATCACTAACACGCGGTCAGAAATATGCTTAACAACCGCCAAATCGTGTGCGATAAATATGAGAGATAATTTCATTTCACGTTGTAATTCTTGCAATAAATTAACAACTTGCGCTTGAATTGACACATCTAATGCAGAAACGGGCTCATCGCAAATTACCAATTTAGGTTCCAAAATCAATGCCCTTGCGATACCAATACGCTGACATTGCCCTCCGGAAAATTCATGGGGATAACGGTTAATTAAGTTTGGTAATAAACCAACCCGCATCATCATTTTTTTCACTTTTTCTGTGATTTGTGATGGCGGCATTTTAGGATGATATGTTTTTAATGGTTCGGCAATAATATCACCAATGGTCATTCGCGGATTAAGAGAAGCCAATGGATCTTGGAAAATCATTTGGATATCACTGCGAACACTGCGCCACTCTTTAGCGGTTTTACCTAATAAGTTCTGCCCAAGCCAACTTACAGTACCATCAGTCGCTTTCACTAACCCAATGAGCGCTCGAGCAAAAGTAGATTTTCCACACCCCGACTCCCCAACCACGCCTAATGTTTCACCTTCATATAAACGCAGTGTAACGCCGTCGACAGCTTTGAGGCTTTTGTTTGGCTGCCAAAACCACTGTTTTTTGTCTCTAATCTCAAAATGGACTTTAAGATCATTCACTTCTAACAATACTGGTCTATTTTCATGGGTACTCATACCAACTCCTCCAGCGGTTTAAAGCAGGCACGTAACCGCGTTTGACCAAAAGTGGTTAATGCAGGTTCTTGTTCAACACATTGCTGAACGGCGTATTGGCAACGAGGTGAAAATGGGCACCCTTTAGGTAAACGTAGTAAATTAGGCGGGTTACCTGGAATGGTCGCTAAACTCTCGTCATCCCCATCAAGGCGAGGAACGGCAGCTAACAAGCCAAGTGAATATGGATGAGATGGCTGATAAAAAATATCCTTAGCGGTACCATACTCCATCGTGCGTCCCGCATACATTACGAGAACTTTATCACATACCCCAGCGACGACCCCAAGGTCGTGAGTAATCAAAATAATCGCAGTATCAAACTCGTGTTTTAACTCATTGAGCAAAGTCATAATTTGCGCTTGCACTGTCACATCAAGTGCCGTCGTAGGTTCGTCAGCAATTAACAACTTGGGTTGGCACAATAATGCCATTGCAATCATGACTCGTTGTCTCATTCCTCCTGAAAATTCATGTGGATACATATTCATCCGCTTACGTGCTTCAGGCATTTTAACTGCATCTAACATACGAACTGATTCTTCGAAAGCCTCCCTTTTACTCATGCCTTTATGTAACATGAGAACTTCTGACAGCTGTGTACCAATTTTCAAATAAGGATTCAATGATGTCATTGGGTCTTGGAAGATCATTGAAATTTCTTCCGCTCGCATCCGATTTAATTCTTTTTCTCTTAAATTCAAGATCTCACGGCCGTTAAATATAGCAGAGCCATTAATCTTGCCATTTTTGGCAAGCAAGCCCATCAGAGCAAAAGCTGTTTGTGATTTTCCTGAACCGGATTCACCAACAATTCCTAGCGTTTCCCCCGCACTTAATTCAAAGTTCAATTTATTTACGGCGGTAACGTCACCATCTTGGGTCGCAAATGTCACGCTGAGATCTTTCACGGATAACAGAGGGCTTTTCATTGGGTTATTTGACATATTATTCCCTCTAGCGATCTTTCGGGTCGAGCGCGTCACGCAGCCCGTCACCGATGAAGTTAAAACAAAATAACGTAATGACTAAGAAACCTGCGGGGATCAGTAGCAACCATGGTGTGACCTCCATTGAGTTAGCTCCATCACTTAATAAAGCCCCCCAACTACTTAATGGCTCTTGTGTGCCTAAACCTAAAAAGCTTAAGAATGATTCAAACAAAATCATACTTGGAACTAATAATGAGGCATACACCACGACGACACCTAAAACGTTAGGAACAATATGACGTAAAATAATCTGTCGTGTACTAACGCCACAAACCAATGCCGCCTCAATGAATTCTTTGCGCTTTAATCCGAGTGTTTGCCCGCGAACAATACGCGCCATATCCAACCACGACACCATCCCAATGGCCACAAAGATCAGTAAGATATTGGTACCAAACAAGGTCACTAAGAGGATCACAAAAAACATAAATGGGAAGGAGTTTAAAATTTCTAATATCCTCATCATGATGGAATCCACTTTTCCACCCACATAGCCAGCTAATGAACCATATAAAGTTCCTACCACCACGGCAACTAGCGCAGCTGCAACGCCCACCATTAAGGAAATACGCCCACCAATCGCGACACGCACTAATAGATCTCGGCCTGAAGCATCTGTGCCAAAATAATGTCCAGTTGCCATATCAGGTGGCATTGACATCATTTCCCAGTCGGTATCATCGTACAAAAACGGCGATAACATGGGAGCAAAAATGACAAACAAAGTAATTAAAAATAAGACACATAAGCTGAAAATTGCCGCACGGTTGTGCATAAAACGGCGCCTTGCGTCTTGCCATAAACTGCGCCCTTCAATATCGAGCTGCTCTGAAAAATTCGCCAGAGCTTCACTATTTTTTTGATTCGATAGCATCGTGTTTCTCCGACTTAGTAACGAATTTTAGGGTCAATAACTGCATACAAAACATCGACAATTGCATTAAATGTAATTGTCAGTACCCCAACTAAAATCGTTAAGCTCAATACCAGTGAATAATCACGATTAAGTGCACCATTAACAAAGAGTTGGCCGATCCCTGGTAACCCAAAAATAGTTTCAATTACCATTGACCCGGTAATAATCCCCACAAAGGCGGGCCCCATGTATGAGAGTACGGGAAGCAACGCTGGTTTGAGTGCATGGCGTAAAATGATAGTTCTTAGCGGTAACCCTTTTGCTCGAGCAGTACGAATAAAATTAGAATGCATAATTTCGATCATCGAACCACGTGTAATACGGGAAATACTGGCGATATAAGCTAATGAAAGCGCAACCATGGGGAGCACCATATGTTTTAGGTTTCCTCCATCCCAACCACCGCCAGGAAACCATTTCAAATGAATGGCAAAAATCAGCACCAATAACGGTGCGACAACAAAGCTTGGGATAACAACTCCCGTCATGGCAAACCCCATGACTGTAAAGTCCCATTTGGTATTTTGGTTTAGTGCGGCTATCACCCCTGCGGATACCCCAAACAAAACAGCAACAATAAATGCCGTTGCCCCTAATTTTGCTGAGACCGGAAATGCTTTAGCAACTAAATCATTAACACTGTAATCCTTGTATTTAAATGATGGACCAAAGTCACCTTTGGAAAGCTGAATTAAATAATTAAAATACTGCTTATACATTGGGTCATTTAAATGATATTTAGCTTCAATATTTGCCATCACTTCCGGTGGCAATTTCCGCTCGCCAGTGAACGGACTCCCTGGGGCTAATCGCATCATAAAAAATGAAATGGTAATCAAAACCAAAAGAGTCGGGATGGCTTCTAACAACCGACGAAAAATAAATTTCAACATCGCTCTTTCCTACTTCTATTGCCTAAATAGGCGAATATCTGGCTCCAATAAATGGAGCCAGAGCAACTGTATTAGTGTTTAATAATGTATAAATCTTTTGTATGCAGGTTATCTAATGGGTCTTTGCCACTATAACCACCGACATAAGGTTTCACTAAACGCGTGTTAACATAGTAGTAAAGAGGAACAATACCGGAGTCTTTATCGAGTAATTTTTCGGCTTGTTGATAGAGTTCTGCACGTTCATCATCTGTTTTGACTTGCAATGTTTTTTTCATCACCGCATCAAAATCTGTATTTTTATAATGAACCGTATTATTACTGCTGTAGGAAAGTAACATATTCAGGAAGGAGGAAGGCTCGTTGTAGTCGGCACACCAGCCTGCACGCGCGACATCATAGTTACCTTGATGTCGGCTATCTAAGAAGGTTTTCCACTCTTGGTTCTCTAGTTTCACTTGCGCGCCAATATTTTTCTTCCACATAGAAGAAGCTGCGATGGCAATACGCTTATGTAAGTCTGAAGTATTATACAATAGATTGAATTTTAATGGGTTGGCTTTGTTATATCCCGCTTCTTCTAGCAACTGTTTCGCTTTTTCATTACGCTGCTCTTGGGTCATATTCGCATACCAATCCGGTTTTTCTGTTTTCATACCGCTGGTAAATGGTGGTGTGAAACCATATGCAGGAATATCCCCTTGCGCTTTGACCTTATATGTAATCGTATCTCTATCCATAGATAGCTTTAACGCTTCACGAACACGAGGGTCATTAAACGGCGGTTTTTCATTATTAATTTCATAATAGTAAATACAGAGATACGGGTTTACACGTAACTCATTCGGCATATTTTGTTGTAAGCTTTTAAACTGCTCGATAGGTAAGTTACTGTATGTCATATCAATTTCACCACTTCGATAGCGGTTAACATCAGTGACTTCTGAAGAAATAGGTAAAAATGTAACTTGATCAATAACCGTATTCGCATTATCCCAATAGCTTGGGCTACGTTCTAATACAATGCGCTCGTTTACCGTCCAATCTTTTAATTTATATGCCCCATTCCCCACAAAATTCTGTGGCTGCGTCCATTTAGCGCCATGTTGTTCAATGACTTTTTTATTGACTGGCGACATAGATGAGTGCGCTAATAATTTAGGAATATAAGGGACGGCTTCACTCAGTGTAATAACTAGGGTTTTATCATCAAGGGCTTTAATACCAAGTTCTTCCGGCTTTTTCTTACCCGCAATAACATCGTCAATATTCTGGATGTGAGCATATTGCAAATAACTTGCATAAGGCGATGCGGTATCAGGGTCAGCCAATCGTCGCCAACTATACACAAAATCCTCTGCCGTGACAGGGTCACCATTAGACCACTTAGCGCCATCACGAATTTTAAATGCCCACTCTGTAAAATCTTTATTTTCCCAGCTGGTTGCCGAACCAGGTAAAATTTCACCATCAGGCCCCACTATCGTGATCCCTTCGAAAAGATCTCTCGCTAAAGCGGATTCAGGCACCCCTTCAATTTTATGTGGGTCCAAAGATTGAGGTTCTGAACCATTATTACGAACCATTACCTGTTTTTCTGCCAGTTCAACACCAGCAGGAACCGTTGCAGCAAAACTTGTTGCTATAGAGCCCATTGCTAACCCAGCCATTACGCTAAGTGCAATAATCGATTTATTGATTGATTTACTCATCTTATCGGTTACTCCCATATATATTATTATGATTGTGTGTTGATGCATGTTCACCTACGAGATGAACACTTTTTATAATTATTTAGATATTATTAATTAGGTTCATTTATATATAACCGTTTAATATCCGTATAATCAAGAGGGTCATTACCTTTAAATCCACTAACACTCGGTTTTATCATTCGAGCACTGACACGATAATAAACAGGAACAATAGCCGAATCCTTGTCTAGCAAAGCTTCCGCTTGTTGGTATATCGCATGACGAGATGAAGGATCTGGTGCAATTAACGCTTTCTCAAGTAAGGCATCAAAGTCCGGATTATTATAAAAAGAGGTATTATTACTGTTTTGAGACAGCATCATATTCAAAAAGGCGGTTGGTTCGTTGTAATCTGCACACCATGTCGCCCTAGCAACATCGTAGTTTCCTTCATGACGACTTTGTAATGATGTTTTCCATTCTTGGTTTTGCAACGTAACTTGTGCGCCAATATTTTTCTGCCACATGGATGCCGCAACAATAGCTTGCTGCTTATTTTGATCTGAAGTGTTGTACAGTAAAGCAAATTTCAATGGGTTTTCTTTGTTATAACCGGCCTGTGAAAGCAAATCTTTTGCTCGTTGGTAACGTTGCTCCGCCGATAAATTTGCCCAATTAGGTAATGTAAAATTGCCATTATTAATAAAGGTTGGCGTAAAGCCATAAGCGACTTTTTGCCCTTGCGCAATAATTTTGTTAGTGATTGTTTCTCTATCTAACCCTAGTTTTATAGCTTCACGCACCCTCGGGTCATTAAACGGCGCTTTTTGATTATTAATTTCGTAATAGAACGTACACAAATAAGGCCGAACATATAACTCATTAGGCCTTTCTTGCTGCATTTTTTTATATAAAACAGGTGGGATTGCAGAATTAGATATGTCAATTTCACCACTACGATAACGATTAATATCGCTCACTTCGGAACTAATCGCTAAAAAGGTCGCTTGCTCAATACGGCTATTCTGGTTATCCCAGTAAAATGGATTTCGTTTGACAACAATACGTTCATTTACCACCCAGTTATCCAATACGTATGCCCCGTTCCCAATAAAATTTTGAGGCTGGGTCCATTTATCGCCATGTCGTTGAATTGCAGATTTATTCACGGGTTTCATAGATGTATGGGAAAGCATATCTACAAAATAAGGCACAGGGTGGCTAAGCGTTACTTGTAAATGTTGCGGGTCAAGCGCCTTCACTCCCAGCGCTGTTGCTGGCATTTTCCCTGCTAAAATTGCATCTGCATTTAAAATATATGCATTTTGTAAGTAACTAGAGTAAGGCGAGCCGGTATTTGGGTCAGACAAGCGTTGCCAGCTATACACAAAATCTTCAGCGGTTACTGGCGAACCATCACTCCACTTTGCATCATCTCGTAAAGTAAAAATCCACGTGGTGAAATTTTCATTACTCCAACTTTTAGCAACACCAGGAACCGATTTACCGTCTACATCGGTATACACTAGACCTTCTAATAAGTTTAATATCACATTGCTTTCTGGCACCCCTTCCACTTTGTGGGGGTCAAGTGAAGTCACTTCTGAGCCATTGTTAATTGTAATAACCTGTTTTACTTTTTCCGTGGCACTTGCCTGTAACGTAACAAATAATAAAGAGAGTACACCAAAACCAAGTGTTGATTTGAACATCCTATCCCTCATGATTCATTGATGGTGCTATAACCTCACTAGCAACCTTCTTTATGCTAATATTTAAGCCCTAGTACCGCTATTTCCTTATGGGCAATCCACTTAATGAACTCAAACAATTAAAACAATTAATTAACATTAGTTAGTTAAAAATTTTAAGTAAGTTTTAAAAAAATAGGTGGCATAATTATAATTCATTTATATTACAATGAGTTAATAAAATATTGGTTATATACTATAAGATAGCTCCCAAGCACATTTCCAAACATATCATTAACAAACGCCAATTAGAATAGTGAATAAATTTACATAGCTCACAATTCCTTACTTTTTATCCCTGTTTTAGCAATAAATGCCACATATAATTACAGGCATCATTTTTTTAGACGTGATTATTGATAGCTAAAATTTTAGCCAGCCAATTAAAGAAAAGGGAAATATGCTATCTGAATAGCAAAACTGATATGTGTAATACGAGGTAAATTAGCAGTGGGTATGGCTGCAATAGGGCCGATTTGCAGCCATAAAAAGAAATGAGATTACAATAGGCCTGGGAATATGGCCTTAACACCCGTCACAATAAACTCTATTCCCAGCGACATCAGTAATAACCCCATGATACGAGTCACTACGTTGATCCCTGTTTGACCTAAGTAACGAACCAATAAAGACGCTGAACGAAATAATAACCAACAACAAAAGGCAAAAGCGATACTCGTCAACGCTAAGCCTAAAAAGTTTTGCCAACCATGCCAACGAGATGACCATACAATACAAGAACTTATTGCACCAGGCCCCGCCATTAGAGGTAAAGCTAAAGGTACAACACCAATGCTATCCCTAACCGCAGTTTCCGTTTTTTCTTGCTTGTTCTGTTTGTCTTCACCAATTTTACCGCTAATCATTGACATCGCGATTGTGACGATCAAAATCCCCCCAGCAATACGGAAGGAATCAATTGAAATACCAAATAATTGCAGTATTGAGTCACCAATTAATAATGATGTACATAAAATGATCGCAACTGAGGTATTTGCAATGGTGTTAGTCTTATTTCGCCCAGCATTACTTTGATAGTTTGTCATACTAATAAACACAGGTAATATGCCAACTGGGTTTACAAGTGCAAATAAACCAATAAAAAATTTAATATAACCCGATAAATCAAGTAATGCGCTACTCACCCATTCATTTCCTTAAGCAATTCTCTTTAGAGATTCATTGATACCTTTCATAATTTTACCACCGATGTTATTAATTTCCTTGAGTAAAACAATATTTTCTTTAACTTGCTAAATTTATTTAATATTTAGTTAGATAGACATAGATTATCCGCACGAATTGTTTTGATAATATTAAATTAAGTAATAGATGAACAACATTTATTCAACTTGTGCATAAATACAGGTGCTGAAAGGAGTCAGCTTAGCATTTTCGTGATTTAGATCACTTTATTTAATTACCGTTTTGTTAATCTACTCTTAACTGATAGACAGAGCTAATTAGGATATTAACTCAATATTGAATAAGGTTTTTAAGCCAATAAGCGATGATGAGCAGCGTTATTATAGATTACATCTATACTTTCATCTTTAAGCATTTCTTCGTTCTATAGATGCATTGCTCATTGGCTTAAAAAGTTTAACATTTATCAGGAGTAATCTATATGTCCGTAACTAACGTTACCGAACTCAATGAACTCGTTGCTCGTGTCAAAAAAGCTCAACGTGAATTCGCAACTTTCTCCCAAGAAAAAGTTGATGAAATCTTTAGAGCCGCTGCCCTCGCTGCTGCTGACGCACGTATCCCCCTAGCAAAACTTGCTGTCGAAGAATCTGGAATGGGCATTGTTGAAGATAAAGTGATCAAAAACCACTTTGCTTCAGAGTATATCTACAATGCTTATAAAGACGAAAAAACCTGTGGTACGCTATCTGAAGACCCAACATTTGGGACAATTACGATAGCTGAGCCGATTGGTATTATCTGTGGTATTGTGCCAACAACTAACCCGACTTCAACCGCAATTTTTAAATCACTCATTAGCTTAAAAACACGTAACGCTATTATTTTTTCTCCGCACCCTCGCGCCAAAATTGCTACTAACCGTGCAGCACAAATCGTGCTGGATGCTGCTATTGCAGCGGGTGCACCAAAAGACATTATTGGCTGGATTGACTCCCCTTCTGTTGAGTTATCCAATGCCTTAATGCACCATCCTGATATTAACCTGATTTTAGCGACAGGTGGACCAGGCATGGTGAAAGCCGCTTATAGCTCAGGTAAACCCGCTATCGGAGTTGGTGCGGGTAACACCCCTGTGGTGATTGATGAAACGGCAGATATTAAACGTGCTGTCGCGTCTATTCTGATGTCAAAAACATTCGACAACGGGGTTATTTGTGCATCTGAACAATCCGTTGTAGTCGTGGATGAAATCTACAACCAAGTTCGCGAGCGTTTTTCCAGCCATGGTGGCTACCTGCTGCAAGGAAAAGAACTCAAAGCAGTTCAAGATATCATCTTAAAAAATGGCAACCTAAACGCCGCCATTGTTGGTCAACCTGCTTATAAAATTGCCGAAATGGCCGGTATTAGCGTGCCAAAAACAACTAAAATCTTAATTGGTGAAGTAAAAACTATTGATGAGTCAGAACCGTTCGCCCATGAAAAACTGTCTCCATTATTAGCCATGTATCGTGGTAAGAATTTTGAAGATGCCGTTGCAAAAGCAGAACAATTAGTTGAAATGGGGGGAATTGGCCATACCTCTTGCCTATATACTGACCAAGATAACCAACATGAGCGAGTTAACTATTTTGGCCAAAAAATGAAAACTGCGCGTATTTTAATCAATACGCCAGCGTCACAAGGCGGTATTGGTGACCTGTACAACTTTAAATTAGCGCCTTCTCTTACACTAGGTTGCGGTTCTTGGGGGGGTAACTCCATCTCTGAAAACGTCGGTCCAAAACACCTTATCAATACCAAAACTGTGGCGAAGAGAGCTGAAAATATGTT
Organism: Providencia sp. PROV269; assembly: GCF_028477785.1. Lineage (NCBI taxonomy): Bacteria > Pseudomonadati > Pseudomonadota > Gammaproteobacteria > Enterobacterales > Morganellaceae > Providencia > Providencia sp. PROV269. The sequence continues at coordinate 61,850 of NZ_JAMPLV010000003.1, forward strand.
GTGGCATAAACTTCCGAACTCAATCTACTTCCGCCGTGGTTGTCTACCTATCGCCCTTGAAGAGATTGCAACTGACGGTGCAAAACGCGCCTTTATCGTAACCGATGGCTATCTATTCAATAATGGTTATGTTGATGAAGTCGTTAGCGTTCTCAAAAAACATCAGATTGAAACTGATGTTTTCTTTGAAGTTGAGGCAGACCCGACATTAACGGTTGTTCGTAAAGGTGCAGCACAAATGCAAGCATTCCAACCTGATGTCATTATTGCATTAGGTGGTGGTTCACCAATGGATGCGGCTAAAATTATGTGGGTTATGTATGAACACCCCGAAACTCATTTTGAGGAATTAGCATTACGTTTCATGGATATACGTAAACGTATCCACCGTTTCCCTAAAATGGGCGTTAAGGCTAAATTAGTTGCTATCACAACGACCTCCGGTACGGGTTCAGAAGTGACTCCATTTGCGGTAGTGACTGATGATAAAACAGGCCAAAAATATCCATTAGCGGATTATGCATTAACACCAAATATGGCAATTGTTGACGCGAACTTAGTCATGAATATGCCTAAATCGTTAACGGCTTTTGGTGGTTTAGATGCTGTCACCCATGCATTGGAAGCTTATGTTTCTGTTTTAGCTAATGAATTTACTGACGGACAAGCACTTAAAGCCCTGAGTTTGTTAAAAGATTATTTACCAGCCAGTTACCACGAAGGTGCTAAAAACCCTGTTGCAAGAGAACGTGTACATAACGGAGCAACACTTGCGGGTATTGCATTTGCAAACGCATTCTTAGGTGTCTGTCACTCAATGGCTCACAAACTTGGTTCAGAGTTCCATATTCCTCATGGCCTTGCGAACGCATTATTAATTTGTAATGTTATCCGTTTTAATGCTAATGATAACCCAACAAAACAAACTGCGTTTAGCCAATACGATCGACCTCATGCACGCCGCCAATATGCAGAAATTGCAGATCATTTAGGGCTCACTAAAGTTGGAGATCGGACTGCTGAGAAAATTGAAAAATTACTCGCATGGTTGGAGGAAATGAAAGCTGATTTAGGCATTCCTAAATCTATTCGTGAGACTGGTGTAACTGAAGCCGACTTCTTAGCCCGTGTAGATAAACTTTCTGAAGATGCATTTGATGACCAATGTACAGGAGCAAACCCCCGCTATCCTTTAATCTCTGAAATTAAACAGTTATTACTGGATTCTTATTATGGTCGTGAGTTTGTTGAGCATCAAGATACGCCTGTGATTGATAAAGAGGAAAAAAAAGCGCCTCAGAAAAAAACAGCCGTAAAAAAAGAAGTAGAAAAGAAAAACGCTAAGAAATAATGTGTTAAACATTATTTAAAATAAAGGCACTACAATTATTGTAGTGCCTTTTGTTTCACTATTTGAAATGGATGACAGCAAGAATACATAAAATCAATATCATATAAAATAATTTAACCCACTGAGTTGATTTCATTAACTGCCGTAATAATCCGATAACCGAAGCCTATTTTAGTCCCTACACCAAAATATTTCTGCTCATCGAAAATGAAGTGGCTGCTTAGGTATAACGCCCTCATTCATCAACTGAGCTTGTTTTATTGCTTCTGAATAGTGCTTACGACAAACAGAGATATACTTTTCATTACCACCTATATCAACTTGTAAGCCTTCATATACAGGCACCCCATCACTTCCTATACGTAATACCTTGCTCGCCTTACGCCCGCAATAGCAAACCGTTTTTAGCTCAACTAATTTATCAGCCCAAGCAAGCAAATATTGACTACCCTCAAATAATTGTCCTGCAAAGTCGGTACGCAATCCATAACATAAAACCGGAATATCCTCGTTATCGACTATGTCACATAATTCTTCAACTTGTTTTTTTGTTAGAAACTGACATTCATCAATAAGAACACAATGTACTTTTTGTACACTATTTTCTTTTTTGATTAACTCGGCCATATTTGTTGTTGTTGAGTATAGTAACGCTTCCGCAGATAAACCTATTCGCGATGAGACTTTTCCTTGTTCAAAACGGTTATCTATCTCTGCCGTAAAAATAACCGTACGCATTCCTCTTTCATTATAGTTATACGATGATTGCAATAATGACGTTGATTTTCCCGCGTTCATTGCTGAATAATAAAAGTAAAGCTGAGCCATTTGGCTGTTCCCTCAAAATTAATATACATAATAATTTTACCATAAAACATACTTGATGATTAACAATATTGGTGTAGATGCCCTTTACTTATTGAAAATTTAACTTTTTTTTGGGGCTCAACTTGTACCTTATTGCAAATATTACTTAGCACGTATGCAATAAAAATCAATTTGATATTAACTATAAACAGTTTCAACTAAAGCACATTCCGCTAAAAAGCATCATCAAAAAAAGAAAATTTAAGCCTGACCTTCCCTTCAATTCATTCCGAGTAAAAGTAAAATGAGACACGCCTCTTCTTTTTTGAATTATTTAATCACTAAGATTTTGGCTTATTCCTATTTTTCGTTTAGTTCAGTTATTGATAATAGCTATATATATATCTACGAAAAGTTTATTTTTCTTTTGTAAAAAAATTGCATTCGTTAAAGATTACTTTTAAACTAAGGAAGTAATTTAGCTATTGCAGAATTTAAAATAGCATTCTATTATTACTGTACACATGCCAACAAATAATTTGAGACCAGGAAAATGAGCGAATCATTAAAAGCGTTAAATAACATCCGTACTCTTCGTGCTCAAGCTCGCGAAGTAACTTTAGAATCTTTAGAAGAAATGCTGGAAAAATTAACCGTCGTTGTTGAAGAACGTCGTGATGAAGAGAGCCAAGCTCGCGCGGAATTAGAAGAACGTAACCGTAAATTGGAAAAAGTTCGTGAAATGATTCTTGAGCAAGGCGTCGATTTAAATGACCTTCTGCAAACAATGGACTCAGGTAAAAGCACTAGCACCCGTGCTAAACGTGCTGCACGTCCAGCTAAATATAAATATGTTGATGAAAATGGCGAAACTAAAACTTGGACAGGCCAAGGCCGTACTCCAGCAGTAATCAAAGTTGCCATTGAAGAACAAGGCAAATCTTTAGATGATTTCTTAATCTAATAGCCTATACATGTATTCTAAACACCCTTTTATAAGGGTGTTTTTGTTTCAACCTTTATATATTATTTTATATTAACCTCTACTAAGAAAAAGCGCTTAGCTATTATAGCTCCCTTTTTTAGCACTAAAGCCGCATAACTACTGCCCACTTCAATTAACTGTTCTGTTTAAGCCTTTGCGCTGTATTATACTACCAATCAAATAATCATGATAAATAAAACAGAGTAGTAAAGATATGTAAGCTTAATTAGATAAACTTAAATATTGTTCAGTGATTTTATTTATGTAATGGGGTTATATGTTAATTTTTGTACACCTCTCACTTATAATGAGTAGCAACTAAACAGTCTAAATCAGAGCGATACGCCTTAATACCTGACGTTTATTGTTAATAATTTATTTTTTCACGCATAAAAAAGGCTAACAAATTAAGTTAGCCTTTAATAAAAATTTATTGTGAAATTTTATTTTGCTGCATTCAATGACGCTGATAATTTCTTCAACCACTGAGTAAACTCTTCACCCAACGCATCATGCTGCATTCCATATTCAACAAATGCTTTCATATAACCTAATTTATTTCCACAGTCATGACTTTTACCACATAAGTGGTAGGCCTCTACAGGCTCATTATTTTCCATCATTAATGCAATAGCATCAGTTAATTGTATTTCATCACCAGCACCGGGAGCTGTTTTAGCTAATGCATCCCAAATCTTTTCAGATAAAACATAACGACCAACAATAGATAAATTAGATGGAGCTTCTTCACGTTTTGGTTTTTCAACCATACGAACAATTCTTTTGCTATCCCCAGGTGCTAGCGTTTCTCCACTGCAATCCACAATACCATAGCTAGATACATCTTCTTCAGGGACTGGCTCAACTAAAATTTGACTTGCACCTGTTGATTCATATTGTTCGAGCATTTCACGCAAGTTAAATTTAGTTAAATCTGTACTGTAACGGTCTAAAATGACATCAGGTAAAATAACCGCAAAAGGTTCTTCACCGACTAACGGTTTAGCACACAAAATTGCATGCCCTAATCCTTTTGCTATTCCTTGTCGCGTTTGCATAATCGTTACATGACTTGGACAAATAGATTGAACCTCATCCAATAACTGGCGCTTAACACGCGCTTCTAAAATAGCTTCTAACTCAAAGCTTGTGTCAAAGTGGTTCTCAATGGAATTTTTTGATGAATGTGTTACTAAAACAATTTCATTGATCCCCGCAGCAATACACTCATTAACAACATATTGAATAAGTGGCTTATCGACTATTGGCAACATTTCTTTTGGAATAGCTTTTGTTGCAGGAAGCATACGTGTACCTAAGCCTGCAACGGGGATTACCGCTTTACGCACCTTGCGCTGTGTCATTTTTATCACTCCAGATATCATCCTTGCCTCTCAAATTTCACTAAAGTATCAAGAGGCATTTTAAGTGCGCAAAAGTATATCAGGAAATATTTATGAATAAATAGCGACGAGTCTGAATAGAGTTATTTAGATGACACATGCATGCATTTTAGACATTAATTATGTCTCCGGGTTAAACATAAGTTTTATTTTCTGACTATTATTACGTATTAAACACTGCCAAGCATTTCCTTTTACCTCTAAATGGTTAGATTGATAAAATTTAAGCGTACCTAAAGGAAGACTTCTTGGTAACTTAACATGCGTATTTTCTGTCGTTATTTCCGCTTCTAAGCCCGCACTCGCCATTATAATTGCTTTATTCTGTGTATTAAAATACCCCAATAAGAGAGGAAATTGCCCACTAAACCCCGAATCCTCTAGTAAATAATTTATTTGATTAATAATCCTATCAATATTCGGTAATTTTTTTTCTGGGTAGCTTACCGCACTTTTTAATAGGTCATTGAACACCACACGAATCAAAAAAGCAGCCATAATACCTTCTTGGGGAGAGCGCTCAGTGTCAATGCAGTAAAATCCTATTTGGCTGTCTGAAATAGCAGCTAAGTCTAATAATAAACCAAAGCGGTTAGCTTCATTAAGTTGGCGATAGTTAATTCGGTAATTATTTATAATTTGGTTTACTGGCGGTTGTAACTGCTTCAACACCGTCAACATATCTTGAGTATGATCTTGCATTAATGTAGAAATCTGATGAATTTCCTCTCCCATTAGCTCTGTTAGGCTATTTTTCTCAGGATACAGTGCAGAAAGTAGGGTCACTTTAACTTCATCTAAATTTTTTATTGGCTTAAGCAAAGCATCTTTAGCCCCTAAACGAAACATTCTATCTAACTGAGTAAAATCAGTTGTTGCCGTAATCACAATGACTGGAATATCAATATTACGAGCAATAAGCTCTCGCATAAACGCTTCACCATTCATTATCGGCATATTAAGGTCACAGAGAATGATATCAGGGGTGATACCGTTTATTGTTAACATCTCTATTGCTAATTGACCATTATCTGCGGTATAGATCTCAATACCCAGCGTTTCGAGGTAATTTTTTAAAATTGTACAGAAGGTGATTTCGTCTTCTATTATGAGTACTTTTCTATTTTTCATAAGATACCTACTGCAAAAGCCTGGTTTAATTAACAATACAATTATTCATACGATAAAATCATTTATTCGCCATCATTTAAGTATAGTGACTTTTCAATCTTATACTTATTTTTATAGAGAGTGTTATGAAATCACAAGTAGAAGATAGGTGTTGCTGTGGCAACGAAGCACAATTTGAACAATGCTGCGCCCCTTTTTTACAAGGAAAATCTATTCCACAGACGCCTGTACAGCTTATGCGCTCCAGATATAGCGCTTATGTTCACCAAAATGCCGATTATCTGATTAAAACATGCCACCCGGATTGCCATGCTCAAGAATGGCACCACGAAATTGTAAATAGTTTTTCGAAGACACGCTGGTGTGGTCTTCGTGTTATTAGTTCTTCTTATGCTAAAAATCCCGATGAAGCTTATGTCGAATTTTCGGCTTGCTTTATTGATGAAAAAGCTGATCATAAGCAGCTTATTCATGAACGTTCGCGTTTTATTAAGATGGATTCGTGTTGGTATTATATAGACGGCATTACCCCAAAAATCGGTCGTAATGATTTATGTCCTTGTGGCTCTGGTCAAAAATATAAAAAGTGTGGGCACCCAGACTAATTACCCTTTATTTAATGCCTGTCTAATGAGACACATTTAATACACAATCTGTCGTTTTTTATATCGCTTTGTTAGTTAAGGATTAGGCTGTTTCATGCAACACAAAATTGTACAAAAGAAAATTCTCAGGACAATTTGCCCTGACGCGAAAGGATTAATCGCGAAAATCACCAATATTTGCTATAAACACCAACTCAATATCGTACAAAATAATGAATTTGTTGATCATCACACTGGCCGTTTCTTCATGAGAACTGAGTTAGAAGGCATTTTCAACGATGAAACATTATTAGCGGATCTCGACGATGCATTGCCTGTTGGGTCTCAACGTGAATTAAACACTGCAGGCCGGCGTCGTATTGTCGTCATGGTAACCAAAGAAGCACATTGTCTGGGCGACCTACTCATGAAAAGTGCTTATGATGGCTTGGATGTTGAAATTGCTGCTGTTATTGGAAACCACGATACGCTAAGAAACTTAGTCGAACAATTTGGCATCCCATTCCACCATATTAGTCATGAAGGCTTAACTCGCGAACAACATGACGAAAAAATGACAGCACAGATTGACCAGTATCAGCCTGACTACGTTGTGTTGGCTAAATATATGCGCGTATTAACGCCCGCATTTGTTCAGCATTATCCAAACCAGATTATCAATATTCACCATTCGTTTTTACCTGCCTTTATTGGTGCCCGTCCTTATCACCAAGCTTATGAGCGTGGCGTAAAAATTATTGGTGCTACAGCGCATTTTGTTAATGACAGCCTTGATGAAGGGCCAATCATTACACAGAACGTGATTAATGTAGACCATACATTCACAGCGGATGATATGATGCGTGCTGGACGTGACGTTGAAAAAAATGTACTAAGCCATGCCCTTTACTGGGTCTTAGCTCAACGTGTATTTGTATATGGTAATCGCACCATTATTTTATAAGCCAACACAGTGGCTTATTTAACAACACTTTGTAGATTTAACACGCATTAAGAATAAAAAAACAGCAAACGACCATTTTATTGAAAATTAATGCTTTACAGCGGCGCGTCATTTGATATGATGCCGCCCGCTGTCAATGATTACAGCAACTCAAAATCTGGTGGGATACCCAAGCGGCCAAAGGGAGCAGACTGTAAATCTGCCGTCACAGACTTCGAAGGTTCGAATCCTTCTCCCACCACCATTTAATTAACATCCCCCCCTAATTTATCAACAACACCCATAAAACGATTTAGTACACTAGAGTGTGATTTTGATTTATAAATGTAACAAACACTTTTCCCCAAAATCTTGTTTAATGGTATATAAATTAATGATTTATCAATTAATTCTTCTTCTGGATAGTGGTCTATAATACCTATAAAGTCACCATCTTGAATAAAACTTTGGCAACAGCCAATATTATCCATTTGTCTCACGCTCGTTTTATTATCAACCGTTTCAATTTTTGCTAATAAATCGCTCATTAAAGAACTTTTATAAAATGCGGGGTCACATAACCAGGTACTTTTTTGTAATAATGTAACAAGATCATAATGAAATTTTTCATACAGTTCTTTCCGACAATAAATACCTAATGGTGAATTTTCTATTATTTTTTGTAATGAAAACCGTTCGCTGACAACCTGCTCTGAACTAAGAATAAGTGTATTTCCATCATAATCGACAATTTCATCTACTTCATCATAATTAAACCTTAATATATTTACTTGTACATTATTTTGATGTGCTGATTGATATAAATTAATTAAATGATTTTCCTTTCCCCAGTCATAATAAATATTAGCCTCATTGATTATATAACCTGAAAAATGTTTTTTCGTTATTTCTTTCTCCTGTAAATAAAGATCTCTTAGATCGTTATAAAGCTCTTGGCCATCCTTAGTTAATGTCATTCCAAATTTTTCTCGTTTAAAAAGCCGTTTACCTAGGCTTGTCTCAAAGTCTTTGATTGACTTCGCGATGGGAGGTGTCGTACGGTTCATCACTCTTGCCGCTTTGCTTAACGAGCCATTCTCAACAACCGCCATAAACGCCTCTAATTTTCTTGAAAAGAACATATCTATGACCCCATTCCATTTATTAAAATGTTAATCAACATACTTAACTTTCTCATTAATAATTATATTGATTAGCCCATAAATTAATCCAAAAAATAAAAAGTCAAAGTTGATTTTTTATTGAATGATTAACAATATTTCATAAAAGTATTTTTATAATTTCCATCATTACAAAGCAATATATTATACTGTTTCGATTAATTATTTTTTATGCCTCCACTATTAAATCACATTAAAATATAAATAACCAATTGACTTTAAATGAAATTAAAACTAGTTAATATTGAAATTATTAATTTAATTTTAATCAGAAATTAAATTCTAGCACCCATAATAAATTTAATTAATTATAATATTTTTTGTTTAACTAAATTTATTATAACTTTTATATTAAACGCTAAATTTTGATATTGTACCAAGAATGAGTTATGTAATGACCATTTTTATCATAATCGTTATTGGCTATAAAACAACCTAATCGTTGAAACATGCTACTCGGGGTTACAGTATTGCTACCATCTGGTAGAATACGCATAATAATCATAAAACTAGGTGATAAAAAACCATGAAATTCATATCGTTCAATATCAATGGCCTCCGAGCTCGTCCTCACCAACTCGCTGCAATCATCGAAAAACATCAACCTGAGGTTATTGGCTTACAAGAAACAAAAGTCCATGATGATATGTTCCCTTATGAAGAGGTTAGTCAGCTCGGCTATCATGTTTTTTATCACGGCCAAAAAGCCCATTATGGTGTGGCTCTTTTAACAAAAAATGAACCTATTGCTGTCCGCAAAGGCTTTCCAACTGACGATGATGACGCACAGCGCCGTATTATCATGGCTGACATTCAAACAGAGCGTGGCCCATTGACTGTTGTTAATGGTTATTTTCCTCAAGGGGAAAGCCGCGACCACCCAACTAAATTTCCAGCAAAAGAAAAATTCTATCAAGATTTACAAAATTACATTACATCAACACAAACGGCTGAGTCTCAATTACTCATTATGGGTGATATGAATATTAGCCCAACCGATCTGGATATCGGTATTGGTGATGCAAACCGCAAACGTTGGTTAAAAACCGGAAAATGTTCTTTTTTACCTGAAGAACGTGAATGGTTAGCTAAATTGATAGGCTGGGGCTTGGTCGATACATACCGAGCTAAAAATCCTGATGTTGCTGATTGCTACTCTTGGTTTGACTACCGTTCTAAGGGCTTTGATGATAACCGCGGTTTACGTATTGATTTATTACTAGCCTCAAATAACCTTGCTGAACGTTGTATCGCAACGGGTATTGATTATGATATTCGCGGAATGGAAAAACCATCAGACCACGCACCGGTGTGGTCTGAGTTTGACCTAACAAAATAAATTTCCTCACTAGTTATCATGCAAAAAGGCGCTTAAAGCGCCTTTTATTGGTTTGCCAGACTCAACTAATCCTCTTTCTTTTTCGTTTTCTTCTTGCCTGTTTTTGCAGTTTTTTTCCCTGCTTTTACTGATGGGGCTGGTAACTCTCGAAATGCCCTCAAATTTGTAAATTGGCGTGCATGGTGAATTAATTGCATCAATGTTTGACCTAGCGGGTGCATAAAATCATCATAACGTGATTGTTTTTCACTAATTTGAGTCAGTACGGACTCCCAATGAGCAGTCATATCCGGTAATGTTGCCATATCGGGTAGAACATGAATTAGAGCCCTTCCTGCCGGAGAGGAATGAATGTAACGCCCTTTTTTGAAGAGAAATTGGCGCTTAAATAGTAAGTCAATGATGCCCGCCCTAGTCGCTTCCGTACCAAGCCCATCCGTTTCTCGCAATACTTTTTTTAATGCTTTATCTTGCACAAACCGAGCAATCCCAGTCATTGCTGATAATAGCGTTGCATCCGTAAAAGGGCGCGGAGGCTGCGTTTGCCGTTCGACAACTTCCCCTTTCTCACATAATAACTCATCACTTTTACTCACAACTGGTAAAGGCATACCATCATTTTCAGCATCGCGCTCTTTATTGCCTAATACAACTCGCCAGCCCGCTTCAGCAAGAAACCGAGCTTTTGCAATAAATTTACCCTTTTCAATTTCAAGATCAATAGTACACTTACGGTAAACCGCATCCGCCATGAACTGAATAATATATTGACGTGCAATCAGTTGGTAAATTTTACTTTCATTTTCCGTTAATTTTACTGCTGCCGTTTTTGCAGTTGGAATAATTGCATGGTGGGCGTCCACTTTTTTATCGTCCCAACAACGATTCTTTTTATCTAACTCTGGCAGTTCAAATTCAGTGAGATCAGGCTGATGCACAGCAATGGCATTCAATACACTGTGTCGCCCTGCAAAATGCTCATCCGGTAAATAGCGGCTATCCGAACGAGGATAAGTAATTAACTTATGTGTTTCATACAAGCGTTGGCATATATCCAATACTTCTTGTGCACTCAACGCATACTTTTTAGCGGCTTCAATCTGTAAAGACGACAAAGAGAAAGGCAATGGTGCAATTTCAGACTCGCGCTTGTCCTGATATTGCGTCACTATGGCAGGCTTCCCCTCAATACGCGATACCACATGGTCTGCAAGCGGCCGATGGAACAAACGCCCTTCTTCGTCTTGGTAATCAATACAGGAGTCACTTGGCTGCCATATTGCTACAAAACGCTCATCTTTTGGCGTAACAATATGGGCTTTCACCTCGAAATAATCTTTAGGGATAAAATTTTCTATTTCTTCATCGCGCCTAACAACTAGGCCCAAAACTGGCGTTTGTACCCGCCCAACAGAAAGAACACCTTGATATCCACCTCGTTGCCCTAATAGTGTATAAGCACGAGTCATATTGATGCCATATAGCCAATCTGCCCGTGCTCTCGCTAAGGCGGAGACACAAAGAGGGATAAACTCACGATTTTCTCTTAAGCGGTCAATTGCCCGCTCAACGGCTTGTGGGTTAAGGTCGTTGATCAAACAACGTTTTACGGCTTTGCGTTTCGCAGGATCGAGCTTTAAAAAATCAAGCACTTCGTCCACCAGCAGTTGACCTTCTCTATCGGGGTCTCCTGCATGGACGACTATTGAAGCTTGCTTCAGTAATGTTTCAATGGTTTTTAATTGTTTAGTTACTGCGGGACGGGGCTTCAATTGCCACTTATCCGGGATAATTGGCAAATCCTGAAGATTCCAACGTGCGTACCGAGGTTCATAAGCATCGGGTTCCGCCTGCTCTAAAAGGTGGCCAATGCACCATGTTACGGTTTGGCCATCACCACATTGAATAAAACCATCACCGCGTTTATGGGGTTTGGGTAATACATCTGCAATGGCCCTTGCAAGGCTCGGTTTTTCCGCAATAAACAAACGCATAAATTAATCTATCACTTCAACTAAAGGAACATTATCCTGATGGGGTAATAATTTACCGATAGACTGTAACAAAACACCTTGCTGCTGTGCAATCTCTTTAATTTTAGAGACTTCGGAAGGTTTTACTGCAATGAGTAAGCCACCAGAGGTTTGTGGGTCGCACAATAGCTGACGTTGCATATCACTCATTGGGCCAATAAGGTGACCATAGCTGTCGAAGTTACGGGTTGTTCCACCAGGAACGCAACCTGCTTCAATATATTTTTCGACGTTGGCTAATTTAGGGACTTTACTAAAGGAAATTTCAGCGCGAACTTTAGACCCTTCGCAAATCTCACTTAAATGACCCAATAAACCGAAACCAGTTACATCCGTCATAGCCGTCACTCCCTCTAAAGGCGCAACCACCGCTCCTAACTTATTCATTTGGCACATGGTTTCTGCCGCTAAGTGTTGATGTTCCGGCGCAAGTACCCCTTTTTTCTCTGCCGTTGTCAAAACGCCAATCCCAAGCGGTTTAGTCAAGAACAGTTCGCAATCTGCTGTTGCAGCACTATTTTTCTTCACATATTCCGTATTCACAACACCTGTAACTGCCAAACCAAAAATAGGCTCAGGTGCATCAATAGAGTGCCCTCCAGCCAATGATATGCCAGCATCCGCACAAGCAGCACGGCCCCCCTCAATCACTTCACGAGCCACTTCAGGCGGTAACTTAGCAATTGGCCAGCCTAAAATAGCGATTGCCATAATCGGTTTTCCACCCATAGCAAAAATATCGCTAATCGCGTTAGTTGCAGCAATACGGCCAAACTCAAACGGAGAGTCAACGATCGGCATAAAAAAATCTGTCGTGCTGATGATACCAATCCCGTTACCGAGATCATAAACCGCCGCATCATCTTTCGTTTCATTTCCAACTAACAAATGTGGGTCATGAAATTTTGCTTGTTCCGTGTGTAAAATTTGCTCTAATACTTTCGGTGCAATTTTACAGCCGCAGCCTGCACCATGACTATATTGCGTTAATCTAATTTTTTCAGTCATTATTATTCTCTTTATTAGAAATAAGATACAAAGCCTGTCATATCAGGTGTTTGCACTTTTGCTGGTGCTTTAAGCTCTGGCGTACCTAAATAAAGAAATCCAACAATACGGTCGTTATCTCCACAACCTAATCCCGCACGAACCACGGCATCTTCTGTCCATGCTCCTGAGCGCCATATACCGCCAAAGCCTTGAGCAACCGCAGCCATCTGCATTGCTTGTACAGTGCAACTCGCAGCAACTAATTGTTCCCATTGTGGTATTTTCGGATGGTCTTTTAATTTCGCAATTACAGTAATAATGAGTGGAGCGCGAAAAGGTGCGTTACGTGCTTTTTCTTCTACTTCAGCACCTAATTGCCCTTCAATTGCCGCTTTTTCTAATAGCTCACTGAAGCGGTTAATACCTTCATTTTGCATAACAACAAAATGCCATGGTTTCAAAGCTCCGTGATCAGGTGCTCTCATCCCCGCAGCAAGTATATTGTTAAGTTCTTCACCTTGGGGTGCTGGTGATGTGAGTCTTGAAGCTGAACGGCGGTTCAACAAAAGGGTTAAAGCATCCATATTTGTCTCCGTTTAAGAGTAAACTGATATGATAATCATTCAATTAGATAATGATACCCACGCTATCTATTGTTTCAGCTTAAAGGAAAATCGCTTACACTAATACAATAATAACGGTTATTCGCTAGGTAAAATTACGTTATAAATTCATTGAATTGTATCATTTGTCACACATGAAAAATATCATTGAAGCATTGTACCTTGCTGATCATAATTTTGTTATGCATAAAAATAGCCCGCAGTTGCAACTAATTGTATTGATACAACTAAGACATCAACAATTCGATGTGATGATCGGGTAACGGATTTGCTTTTGAGTATACTGTCGTAAATTCATGCTACAGGCGGAAATAGCCCAACTGTAGAAAGACATATTTATGTAATATCCAAAAATAGTTTGTGCCATAAGTCAACGGCAAACCAGTGAAGCTAACACCCGTGTGGTGCAAAATATACAGGATAGGAGAAAACATGCGTCAACTTTGGGACATCATCGCTACCATCTTTAGAATTAGCTGGCGAGCACTAAACTTTATTAGGGAATTCGTTTTTAACGCCATTTTCTTAGTATTATTCTTTGTCGTTATTGGGTCAATTGCGCTTTACCAAACAGAAACTCAACCCGAAAAAAATTATTTTGGTGCTTTGTATGTTGATTTGCAGGGCGTTATCGTAGACCAAGTTTCTGCTCCAGACCCATTTGGTCGTATGAGCCGTGAACTACTTGGTACTTCAAATAGCCGCATGCAAGAAAATTCATTATTCGACATCGTTGATACTATTCGTACCGCCGCAAATGATGACCGTATTACAGGAATGGTATTACGCCTAGATGATTTAGTTGGCGCCGACCAACCTTCTCTGGCTTATATCGGTAAAGCAATCAATGAATTTAAAAGTTCAGGGAAACAGGTTTACGCCATCGGTAGCAGTTATAGCCAATCACAATACTATCTCGCCAGTTACGCTGATGATATCTACCTCACACCACAAGGTGCTGTTGGGGTATATGGTTTCGCAACTAATGGCCTTTATTACAAGTCACTGTTAGAAAAACTTAAAGTCAGTAGCCATATTTTCCGTGTTGGTACCTATAAATCAGCAGTTGAGCCATTAATGCGTGATGAAATGTCCCCTGAAGCACGTTTGGCCAATAAACAATGGTTGGATGCCCTGTGGAACAATTACCTCGCAGATATCGCCAAAAACCGCAATACAACTAGCACGCAAATTTTCCCTGGAGCTGATGCTATTTTAGAACAATTACGTTCTGTCAAAGGCGATAGCGCGCAATATGCTTTAAAACAAAAATTGGTTGATAAACTTTATACAAACGAAGAAGTTGAAGATTTACTCAGTAAACACTTTGGCTGGAATAAAGAAGATAAACAATTCAATAATATTAGTATCTATGATTACTCCGCTAAAATAACAGATACCAATGCGAATCAAAGTGGCAATATCGCCGTGATTGTTGTTCAAGGTGCTATCATGGATGGCCCGCAAACGGCTGGGATTGCAGGAGGCGATACCATCGCAGCACAAATTCGTGATGCTCGCCTTGATGATAATATTAAAGCAATTGTGTTACGCGTTAATAGCCCGGGTGGAAGTGTAAGCGCTTCTGATTTGATCCGTAGTGAACTGGCTTCGGCCCATGCTGCCGGTAAACCCGTGGTGGTTTCTATGGGGGGAATGGCAGCATCTGGCGGGTATTGGGTATCGACTCCAGCTGACTATATTATTGCCAGTCCAAACACACTGACAGGTTCAATTGGTATATTTGGTGTGATCAATACCTTTGAAAAATCTTTAGATTCTATTGGGGTGTATACTGATGGAGTATCAACATCACCATTAGCCGATATTTCTCTGACTAAAGGGATTAGCCCACAATTTGCTGACATGATGCAAATTACTATTGAAAATGGTTATGAGACATTTATTGGCTTAGTCGCGAAAGCTCGCCATAAAACACCTGCAGAGATAGATAAAATCGCTCAAGGCCGTGTGTGGATCGGGCAAGACGCGCTTAAAAATGGCCTTGTAGACCAGCTAGGTGATTTTGATACTGCGATAGATAAAGCCGCAGAACTCGCTAAACTCACTGATGTTAAGCTAGATTGGATGAAGCCTGAGATGACTTTCATGGATCAATTGTTGCTTGAATTAACCACTAGCGTTCAAGCCGCGATGCCGGATGTACTACAGGTGTTTTTGCCCCCAGCAGTCGCAACGGATATCCGCCAGCAAGCTCAGTTTTTCTTAAAAATGAATGACCCTCAAAACCGCTACGCATTTTGCTTAAATTGCGCGGAAATTAACTGATCGCTAAATCCCCTTCAGCGCTAATGAAGGGGATTTCTCTCACAAACTCATCAATAACCCCATATCAATCTAATTATTCGCAAGTTAACGATAGTAATACGCTAACAAATGCGTCAAAATCCTGATAATCATTCTCCTTCGATAAGTTGGATAAATTAGGTAATAAGATGCAGAAGAAATCAATTTATGTAGTCTACACAGGCGGAACAATTGGCATGCGCCATTCACCACAGGGATATGTTCCTGTTTCTGGTCATTTGCAAACTCAGTTAGCTCAAATGCCCGAGTTTCACCGCCCTGAAATGCCTGAGTTTACCATCCGTGAGCATCAACCGTTGATTGATTCATCTGATATCACTCCTGAAGATTGGCAGCTCATCGCTGATGATATTCGGGAAAATTATCCACTTTATGATGGGTTTGTTATATTACATGGCACTGATACCATGGCTTTCACCGCCTCAGCCTTATCTTTCATGTTTGAAAACTTGAAAAAGCCGGTGATCGTGACAGGGTCACAAATACCATTAGAAGCATTACGTTCTGATGGGCAAACAAATCTATTAAATGCCTTATATTTAGCGGCCAATTACCCTGTTAATGAGGTCGGGCTGTTTTTTAATAACAAATTATATCGCGGTAACCGCACCGTTAAGGCTCATGCTGACGGCTTTGATGCTTTCAGCTCACCTAACTGCTCCCCCTTAATGGAGGCGGGTATCAATATTCGTACATTCAATACGTGCCCTGCACCTATTGGCATAGGTGAATTTAAAAGCCACCGAATTACACCTCAACCTATCGGTGTTGTTACACTTTATCCGGGACTCTCGGTTGAGATTGTTCGCAATATTCTCCAACAACCTGTCAAAGCGCTTATATTGCGCTCTTACGGTGTCGGTAATGCCCCTCAACAGCCTGAATTACTACGTATACTTCGCGAGGCAACGAACCGAGGCATTATTGTGGTGAACCTGACACAATGTATTTCTGGCCGTGTTAATATGGAAGGCTATGCCACAGGACACGCTCTTGCAGAAGCTGGTGTGATAAGTGGATACGACATGACTTTTGAAGCCGCCTTAAGTAAATTGCACTACTTACTAAGCCAAAATTATACCCCCGCTTTAATCCGAGAGTTAATGCAGAATAATTTACGCGGCGAGTTGAGCTATGCTGATGAATAACAGATAACATACTGAGGACACAATGAAAGCAGCATTACTGTTAGTCGATTTACAAAACGATTTTTGCACCGGTGGCACATTAGCAGTAAATGAAAGTGAACATGTTATTGATGTTGCTAATAAGACGATGGCTATTTGCCAACAAAAACAGATAGACATCATTGCAAGCCAAGATTGGCATCCCGCGACACATCTTAGTTTTGCGGCTAATTCAAATACTCAAATTGGCGAAGTCGGTGAGCTAAATGGCATTACACAAGTTTGGTGGCCTATTCATTGCGTACAAGGTGAGCACGGCGCTAAATTACACTCAGATTTAAACCAATCACTGATTAGTGCAACTTTCACCAAAGGGGAAAACCCACAGGTTGATAGCTATAGTGCCTTTTTCGATAACGATAAAATTAGCCAAACCCGCCTGCATGCATGGTTACAAGAACAACACATTTCACATTTAATTATTATGGGAATTGCGACGGATTACTGTGTCAAATTTACCGTGTTAGATGCCCTAAAATTAGGCTATAGCGTAGATGTTCTAGTGGATGGATGTAGAGGTGTTAATCTTGCAGCCAATGACAGCCAAGAAGCTTTAGACGAAATGAAAAAGCAAGGCGCGAGGTTAATCACGTTAACTGACCTGCATTAACCCAGACTTTGTAGACAAGTTTTCTCATATCAATTGAGAAAACTTGTTTTAGTGACGCTGTCACTGTACAACACCCTATTGAATAACCAAACTATTCTACAGATCTACAGAGTAACTGTTACTCATCATTATTTTGCGGTTTTAATGTTGCCAACATTTCACCTTGAAACAGCGTTTTTAGCTCTTGTTTGCTCTTCATCGTAATTTCGCCATTAGTCCCTACCGTCATATGCTCTGGGTCATGGTTATGCCGCGACTGCCACAATAATACCATTTGCAAGCTATGCTCTTTTTGTTCTGGCGTTAACATCACCCCATCCGGCCATTTACCTAGCTCAACTGCGGTTACTAGGCGCTGATAGATTTCAGGTGTCATCACTGCTAATAATTGTTCAAGTTGCTCTGGATTAACTTCAACGCTCACGGTAAGGCTCCTTCAAGTACGCAATTAACACGTTATTTTATTATTCTTAATTTTAGCTGATAGCTGAATCGTTTTTGTCATTCTAATATTAAAATTTCAGCACCCTTCAGCTCTTTATCCACGGGTCTTTTCACCATTATCATCATCGATAAAGCTTAATGATGCTGAATTAATACAGTAACGCTGCCCCGTGGGCTGCGGACCATCGGGAAATACATGCCCTAAATGCGCATTACAGTGTTGACAGCGAACCTCAATGCGATGCATCCCATGCGAGAAATCCTCAATGTATTTGATAGCCTCTTCATTGACGGGTTGATAAAAGCTTGGCCAACCACAACCTGCATCAAATTTGCTCTCAGACATAAATAAAGGTGAACCACAGCATAAACATTCGTACACACCATCTTTACGGTTATGCAATAATTGGCCACTGAATGGCGGCTCGGTACCTGCTTGCTGTGTAACGTAACGCTGCATTTCATTTAATTCTGAAATATCAATAGGTTGGTTATCTTTTTTTGACATGTCACACCTAAATATTTAAATAACTAAAATGTTCAATGGTTATCATACATCAATTTCAATCAACAAAAAATTAACAACATTTTCTGTAAAACTATTCTAAACTAAGAAGCATCTTACTTTCCGTTTTGATTTGTGAACCGTATCACATATATCACTGATAGATGGTTTCATTATGCTGCACAATCCCGATAATACGTGCGGCTGTATTTGCCGCTGAAGTGGCTGACAAATAAGCAATTGGTGGTATCAGAATTGATTTTTTTCAATAATTGACACGATTCCGCTTGACGGCTGGCAAGGTTTTGGTAACTTTAACTACAACTTAATTCACGAATAAATAGCTGGTGGAAATACTATGACTATCAAAGTAGGTATTAATGGTTTTGGTCGTATTGGCCGTATCGTTTTCCGTGCTGCACAAGAGCGTTCTGACATCGAAATCGTTGCTATCAACGACCTGCTCGATGCAGAATACATGGCGTACATGCTGAAATACGACTCAACTCATGGTCGTTTCAACGGTACTGTTGAAGTTAAAGATGGTCACCTAGTTGTAAACGGCAAAAAAATCCGTGTAACAGCAGAAAAAGATCCTGCAAACCTGAAATGGAACGAAGTCGGTGTTGACGTCGTTGCTGAAGCTACAGGTATCTTCTTAACTGATGAAACTGCACGTAAACACATCCAAGCAGGTGCTAAGAAAGTTGTTCTGACTGGCCCTTCTAAAGATGATACTCCTATGTTCGTTATGGGCGTTAACCACAAAGCTTACGCAGGTCAAGAAATCGTTTCTAACGCATCTTGTACAACTAACTGCTTAGCTCCACTGGCTAAAGTTATCAACGACAAATTCGGTATCGTTGAAGGCCTGATGACAACTGTTCACGCAACAACTGCAACACAAAAAACTGTTGATGGCCCTTCACATAAAGACTGGCGTGGTGGTCGTGGTGCTGCGCAAAACATCATCCCATCATCAACCGGTGCGGCTAAAGCAGTAGGTAAAGTTATTCCAGAACTGAATGGCAAACTGACTGGTATGTCTTTCCGTGTACCTACTCCTAACGTTTCTGTAGTTGACTTAACTGTTCGTTTAGAAAAACCAGCAACTTACACTCAAATCTGTGATGCAATCAAAGAAGCAGCAGCAGGCGAGCTGAAAGGTGTTCTGGGTTACACTGAAGATGACGTTGTATCAACTGACTTCAACGGTGAGAAACTGACTTCAGTATTTGATGCTAAAGCTGGTATCGCACTGAACGACAACTTTGTTAAATTAGTTTCTTGGTATGACAACGAAACTGGTTACTCTAACAAAGTATTAGACTTGATCGCTCACATCTCTAAATAAGAGCTATAACGAAATTTGTCTAACTGAGCCGCCGATTGGCGGCTCTTTTGTATCGTATCCAATAACAAATTAACACTTCATATTTTCTGCTATATCGCTTATGGTTGATCTCTTATTGGATACGCTATAAACATGACTTATTTTAGAATGAATACTATTCACCGCGTCACCGCGCCTTTAAATATACCGAATAGATACTCTAAATAATTCAAGTGAATGAACACAGTCAGCAATGCTGCAGTTTGAAAGATGACGAGTATTCACACTGTTCCATTAACACAGGCCTAATACCATGCACGACAAACTTTTTGCACTACCAGTCATTAAACAAGTCTCTGCTTACATCACTCAACGCCAACTCGGCGAGCTTCCACTCATTGTCATCTCGCACCCTAAGGTGCGTGGGGCCGTCAGTTTACAAGGTGCTCAACTTATTGATTGGCAACCTGCAGGGCAAAAACCTTGCTTATGGCTAAGTTCAGAAAGTGCTTTTAAAGAAGGTGTAGCTATCCGCGGTGGCATCCCTATTTGTTGGCCTTGGTTCGGCCCTGTTGCTAGCCCTAGCCATGGTTTTGCGCGAATTTTACCTTGGCAATTCACCGCACATAATGAGCATGAAGATGGCGTTATTTTAACCTTCACGTTAACGGATACCGACTATACCCGTAAATTATGGCCACATGAGTTCACTCTGATCCTCCGTATGAAACTCGGTGAAACATGTGAACTTGAACTAGAAAGTTATGGGGATTTCGAAACTACTGCCGCACTGCATAGTTATTTCAATATCAGTGATATTCAAAAAGCCACCGTCTATGGGTTAGGCGGTCACTATTTCGACAAAGTCGCAGATAAAGAAGTTTATGCCAATGAACCTCTCAAATTTAATAAACATACTGACCGTATTTATTCAGAACCGGATGAATATAGCTTATTACGTGATGATGGATGGGCTCGTACAATAGAAATTCATCATTACCATAATAGTGATGTTGTCTGTTGGAACCCTTGGGCAGAGTTATCATGCAGTATGGACGATATGCCAAATAATGGGTACAAACAAATGGCTTGTGTAGAAACGGCAAGGATTAATGTCCCAATGAAAAGTGAGGCACAGCACCCTGCTCGCCTTTCATTAGTGATGGTCAGTCGCGATAATAAACCGCAAGATTAATCATCCAGTCTAAGTGTATAAGATTTCTAAATAGATAAAATTGAGCCCCTGATAAACATAATGATATCAGGGGCTCAATAATTTAACTTTCGATAACAAACTTAGAATGTGTAAGTGACACCTGTCCACATAATGGCGGAAACATCTTTATTCACCATTGGGCTATCTTTCACTTCACTTGGTAGGCGGTCAACACGGCCCATTGCAAATACCGTCCAATTTTCATCAAAGCGATAATTTCCTGTCACTTCAACGTATGGTGTCCAACTTGAACCTGGGTTATAACGTTTTAAACCGCTATTACGTGATTCTTTTGAAGAAATACCATATTCATAACGGTTTTGGTTCTTGCTATCCCATTTAATACCAAGACCTGGGGTGATTGACCACTTATCACCTTCAAAACCATACAGATAGGCGAATTCACCACGAATACCATTACTGATACCTAGGATATCACCAGAAATATTCGTTCTCAGTGTACCCCAATCAGCGTTATGACGATAAGTCAGCCCCGTCATCACCGTATCACGGCGACGGTCTAATTCACGCATTGCTTTATCATCATTGTCTTTAGGTTTAAAAAATTGCGGGTAATAAAAAGCATCTAATGATAGTTGGTCTTGCGTATCATTCCATAGGTAATAACCAGCTGCTAATGTATGAAAATAGAAGTTCTCACTGTCATAATTAACAATAGGCACTGGCGTGACATAATCACGGCTCTTAATTCCTTTATAAGGTGTTGATTGCGCTAATACTGAACCCCCAACAGACCAAGTTCCAGCAAACGCGGCCCCAGATAACACACTCAAAGCCACAGCAAGTGTCGTTAATTTAATTGCTTTAGACATATATTTAACCTAAAAATAATGAGAAATAGATCACCGCTATATGTTATATCAATATAGCTATAATCCCAATATTCGTAATCAAAATCACATTTAAAGCTAAATTCTAACTGTTTTTAGCGTGATTGATTAATAATTATTCTACTTTATTTTTATAAGAAACAGGAACTCTTTTTGCAAGCGCACAGAGTAGCTCATAACCTATTGTCCCCGCGGCTTGCGCCACCTCATCAACCGGTAAATTTTGCCCCCACATCTCTACTCGCTCACCAAGCTTAACATCGTCACAATCACTGATGTCAATTGTCAGCATATCCATCGAAACCGCGCCCAATAGCGCACAACGTTTACCTTTACACCATACAGGCGTTCCATTTGCAGCATGCCGAGGGTAACCATCGGCATAACCACACGCCACTGTCGCAATACGCATCGGTTTAGTTGATGTAAACCGGCTACCATAACCAATTGATTGACCTGCTGGAATTTCATGGATAGCAATCACTTCTGATTGTAAAGTCATCGCTGCCTTCAAGCCCAACCCAGATATATCAGTAGCTTTTCCACTTGGAGACGCACCATACAGTAAAATACCCGTGCGGACCCAATCATATTGGGTGTGTTTATGCCACAGTGTTGCCCCTGAGTTTGCGATACAGGTTTCTAAAGATAAGTGTTCAAATTGCTGGATTTGTTGAAAAGGCTCAGCAACGCCGGTTTTGGTATCTGAATTAGCAAAGTGACTCATTAACGTTAAACTACGTACATTCGGCATTTTAGATAACCGTCGTACGACATTTTCGTAATCGTTCGGTGGAAAACCTAACCGATTCATTCCACTGTTTAGCTTAATATAGACTGAAATTGGTGATGAAAATTGGGCATTTTCAATGGCGAATAATTGCCACTCACTATGAACACTAGTTGTTAAATTATACTGGTCAATTAATTGTAAATCTTGAGGCTGGAAAAAACCCTCTAACAATAGAATTGGCCCTTTCCACCCTTCTTTTCGCAATAAAATGGCCTCATCAAAATCTAATACCCCAAAGCCATCCGTTTCTTTTAGCGCAGGCCAAATTTGCTTGATGCCGTGACCATAACCGTCTGCTTTCATAACTGACCAAATTTTTGATTTTCCAACATGTTGCCGTACGACAGACAAATTATGTTGTAAATTCTGTAGATGAATGACAGCACTTATTGGGCGCGGCATTTTAATTCCTTAGTACGTTTAATTAATTCTAAAATTACAATAGTATAAAATATCAAACACTTAACGTGCTGGTGTTAAATCACCATGAGTAGTCAGCTTGGTATTAAAACCATCAAGATACCTAAATACCGATAAATCATCAGACGCTATCTCCGGTGTATTCCCTGAAATTAAATCTGCCAGCAGTTTCCCTGCACCACAAGCCATTGTCCAACCCAGTGTCCCATGCCCAGTATTTAAATATAAATTACCGTATGCTGTCGGCCCAACTATTGGAGTACCATCTGGTGTCATTGGACGCAGGCCCGTCCAAAATTGTGCTTGTGCAATATCACCACCGCCTTGATACAAATCTTGTACCACCATTTTCAATGTTTCGCAGCGTTTTTTCAGGATATTCAAATTAAAACCAACAACTTCAGCCATTCCACCAACTCGAATGCGCTGATCAAACCGCGTTACTGCAATTTTGTATGTTTCATCCAAGATGGTGGACATTGGGGAACGCTGTTCATCGATAATTGGCATAGTCAATGAATAGCCTTTGAGTGGATAGACCGGAATTTGAACTAGGGTTTGTAGCATTGAAGTAGAATAAGAGCCCATTGCAACGACATATCTGTCCGCTTGCAAAATTTCACCATCAATTTTAATGCCACTAACTTTATTTCCTTCTGTTAAAATCTGTTCTACATGGCCACCAAATTTGAATTGAACTCCAGCATTTTGTGCCATCTTTGCCAATTTTTTGGTAAATTGCTGGCAATCCCCTGTTTCATCATTGGGTAATCGCAGCCCACCGGTGAGCTTGTGTTTGACAAATTCTAACGCAGGTTCCGCTTTAACTAATTCATTTGATGCTAATAGTTCGTACGGAACACCTTCTTGCTGTAAGACTGCAATGTCATTCGCTGCATTATCGAACTGCTCAGTAGTACGAAAAAGCTGTAAGGTACCACCCTGACGAGCTTCATATTCGATACCTGTATCTGCTCTTAATTGGCGAATACAATCGCGACTGTATTCGGCGATACGTACCATACGACTTTTATTCATTGCATAATGTTGAATATCGCAATTTTTTAACATCTGCCACATCCAGCGCAACTGAAATAACGTTCCATCTGGGCGTATCGCCAGAGGTGCATGTTTTTCAAACATCCATTTCACGGCTTTAAGGGGGATCCCGGGAGCTCCCCATGGGGTTGCATACCCAGGGGATACTTGCCCTGCATTTGCTGCACTTGTTTCTTCTGCGACATCATGTTGTCTATCCACCACCAGCACTTCGTGCCCTTCTTGTGCTAAATACCATGCTGTTGTTACACCGATCACTCCTGCACCTAACACTAGAATTTTCATAGCTTCCCCACAAAATAAAAGTATGCATCATTTATTTTAGGATAATATTCTAGGAATTATTTGCCAATATGGTGAATTAACACTTTTAACAATACAGATAATAAATCCATTTTGATTCACATCTCATTTACATTACAGATAAATATTCTCACTGAAGATTTTAAGGTTATTTAATATCCTATTGATTTTCAATGTGTTAACCCAATAAAATCAATTATTGATGATTTCTTTAACTAATAAATTCAGTATTTAATACTTTAATATTGAAACATTATGTCGCTAACCATTTTTAACAACATTTAACAAAACTAATGATGCTATTTTTTTATCTCTTTAAATTATGATTGTATAGATAATTTGACTGCTCCATCGAATTAGTCATCTTAATAATGAAATAAACTAACCAAATCATCTTATTAATCAATTAGAATTTAGGGTATCCCCATGATTAGAAAAAGAAAATTATTTACCTTATTTATTATTTTATTTTTATCTGCAGGGATGAGTCTTGCCGATGAACTTTGTAAATCATCTCTCGTCTTAAGAACACAAGTTTATGATAAAGGAGATATTATCTGTTTAAGCACTAAACCTATTTCTGTATGCCTCAGCCCTGCCATCGTCATAGACAGTTATCCAGCAAGGGTTGATTACCATTGTTTATTTAAAACTGACCATCCGCTTCCCGATGGTCAGGATTGGACTGATAGAGTGGATTTGGACCTATCACACAAGAAAGTGGATTATTCAGACACGACACTTGCTGCTAAGTCCTGTGCGTGCCCCAATAATTGACAACTAGCCTCAAGCCGTTTTAAAGCTTAAAAAACAAAAAAACCAGCTGCAAAAATTATCAGCTGGTTTAATTGGTGATAGAGTCATTCGAGTTTAGCGGATGTGTGCTAAGTCGCTAGGCATATTACCTTGCATACTATGCCAAATAGTGCCACTTTCCTTACCATAATTTCTGACACATTCCATAATACGGTCATAGGCTTGTTCACGACACAAATTAGCCAGTTGCTGATAAAAGTTCAGCGCTAAACGCCTCGCATCTGGGTTAGAAAAATAATAACGGCCTACCCTTGTGTAGAGCCCCTTGAGGCCATTAATGATCAATCCATAGATGGGATTACCTGATGCAAAAGCCAGCCCACGGAACACGTTATAATCCAAATCACTAAAGGCATCTGAATTATCTTCAACTTTTTCCCTACCCGCTAAAACCTCCAATGACTGCTCAGGGTTGTTACGAAATGCAGTACGAATAAAAATTGCAGCGATATTGGTACGTACAGCCAAGAGATTATCAATTAGCTGTGGCACTCTATCGTGATCTAACCGAGCCAATGTCTCCAAAATATTTAGGCCAGACGTTTCCCAATAGTTATTCACTTTAGTTGGCTTACCATGCTGAATGGTTAGCCAGCCGTCACGAGCCAAACGTTGTAACACTTCACGTAAGGTTGTTCGTGTCACACCGATTAATTCCGAGAGCTCGCGCTCCGCGGGTAAAATTGAACCTGGTGGAAAGCGGTTGTTCCATATGCTCTCAATAATATACTCTTCCGCGAAACCAGCCGGACTTTGAGCTTTAATAACCATATTTTTATTATTCCAAACATTTAGACGGATATTGGGCAAATCATACCAGATTGTCATCACCTGATATAGTTAGACTAAAAATAAAGAGTGAAGCAAATCATAGAATTTCCATATAATTCATACATTATCAATTAGCAAATAAGCTTAAAATCCGTAAAAGATAAGAGTAGTATGTATAGCACAATACACGACATCCGCATAAAAGAGGATAACGAACCATAATGGATTTTAGTTTA
Source organism: Providencia sp. PROV269 (assembly GCF_028477785.1). NCBI lineage: Bacteria > Pseudomonadati > Pseudomonadota > Gammaproteobacteria > Enterobacterales > Morganellaceae > Providencia > Providencia sp. PROV269. Next base: position 88,092 of record NZ_JAMPLV010000003.1, read on the forward strand.
AAAACGGCTTTTTTGAAAAATTTTCTGGGAAACTCGCCTGATTGGTACAAATTAGCAATTATTATATTTTTAATAATTAACCCTATTATCTTCTATTTTATCAGTCCCTTCGTCGCAGGCTGGTTATTAGTTGTTGAATTTATATTCACATTAGCAATGGCTCTCAAATGTTACCCATTGCAACCCGGTGGCCTTCTCGCTATAGAAGCCGTAATTATCGGCATGACCACCCCTGCACAAATTTCACATGAAATTAGCAATAACCTTGAAGTTATCTTGTTACTGATTTTTATGGTAGCTGGTATCTATTTCATGAAACAATTGCTGCTGTTTGTATTCACCAAACTGTTGATAAACGTGCGTTCTAAACGCATTCTTTCCCTTGCTTTTTGTATGGCGAGTGCATTTTTATCTGCATTTTTAGATGCACTGACCGTTATTGCTGTCGTCATTAGTGTTTCAATTGGTTTTTATTCTATCTATCACCAATATGCCTCTAATCAACCTAGCAACACAGACTTGCAAAATGATGGTTTCATTAAAAGTGCAGAACAAAAACAAACCCTCGAACAATTTAGGGCTTTTTTACGTAGTTTAATGATGCATGCTGGTATTGGTACTGCGCTAGGTGGTGTCATGACTATGGTTGGTGAGCCACAAAATCTCATCATTGCTAAACATGTTGACTGGGATTTCATTACCTTTTATATCCGCATGGCGCCTGTCACTATACCTGTTTTTATTTGTGGCTTAGTCGTCTGTTTTGTTGTGGAAAAATTCAAGTTATTTGGCTACGGTGCTGAACTTCCAGACTCTGTGCGTCAGATTTTAACTGAGCACGATAAAAAACTGACGGCGAAACGCACCAAAAAAGATCTTGCGCAGTTGGTCATTCAGGGCTTAATTGGTATTTGGCTAATTGTCGCCCTTGCTTTCCATTTAGCGGAAGTTGGTCTTATTGGCCTATCCGTCATCGTACTGACAACCGCATTTTGTGGTATCACAGAGGAGCACGCGCTGGGTAAAGCCTTTGAGGAAGCGTTACCATTTACCGCATTACTAACCGTATTCTTTAGCATTGTTGCTGTAATCATTGACCAGCAATTATTCACTCCATTTATTCAGTTTGTGTTGCAATCCTCTGAATCGTCACAATTATCATTGTTCTATCTGTTTAATGGCCTACTTTCTGCCGTGTCAGATAACGTATTTGTAGGGACGGTTTATATTACTGAAGCCTTAAAAGCGGCAAATGAAGGTTTAGTATCAACGGAACAATACCAATTATTAGCTGTCGCAATAAATACAGGGACTAACCTCCCTTCTGTTGCAACACCTAATGGGCAAGCTGCCTTCTTGTTTTTATTAACGTCTGCGTTATCACCTCTGATCCGTTTATCTTACGGCCGCATGGTGTGGATGGCACTGCCATATACCTTCGTAATGACCATTGTTGGGCTATTAGGGGTTGAATTCTGGCTAGTTCCCATCACACATTGGATGGAAAGCATCGGGTTGATTACGTTCGCACAATAACTATACTTTAAACAATTAGCCGTGCACCAATACGGCTAATTGTAATGTTAGGTAAAACCCTCTCTAAAATTGCATTATTTCACTTTAATTGCTTTTTTTATCGGGCCGATAGGGGCAAAATGTGCGCATTACTCAATTAGGATACTAAGTATGTTCAGATTTTTTAACTACTGTTCGCAAGGAAGAGGCGCTTGGCTACTCATGGCATTTATTGCCTTTATGCTCGAGTGCGCGGCTTTATATTTTCAGCATGTTATGAAACTACAACCCTGTGTTATGTGTATCTATGAACGTGTTGCATTACTTGGCATTATGGTTGCTGGCTTAATTGGAGCGATAGCACCACGGAACATGGTCATACGCTGGGTTGCTATTTTTATTTGGGTTTATTCTGCTTGGCGCGGTTTAGACCTTGCATGGGAACATACCATGCTACAACTTTATCCTTCACCATTTGCATCATGTGATTTCTTCGTTAATTTCCCTGATTGGTTACCATTACAAGAGTGGGTACCAGCAGTATTCGAAGCTACGGGTGACTGTGCCGTTAGGCAGTGGGCATTCTTAGGGCTTGATATGCCACAATGGTTAATTGGTATCTTCGTGGCTTATCTCTTAGTTGCAATCATTGTTATCATCAGCCAGTTCTTCCCAGCCAAAAAATAGCCTTTAAACCCCAAATGTTATATTCAACATTTGGGGTTCCTAAGTAATAAAATTAACCTATTGAATGACTCGTTCTAATTTCACAGGGATATTTTTATACGCAGGAATACCACATTGCGGGTCGAAATTATCCAACGAAATTAAATTATTAGCTTCAGGGAAATAAGTGGCAACACTACGGTCTGCCATATCATAAATCACCACAGTGAGGTTATCTAAACGCCGTTTTGTTGGTTTCTGCTCGCGGTCTAATGCGATGAGATTCACTTTATCTCCCGCTTGTAACTTCTGTTTTTGGGCTTCTGCACCACTGATGAAAACAACATCTCGTTGCCCAAACACACCGCGATATCGGTCATTTAATCCATAAATTGTAGTATTATATTGGTCATGGCTACGTAATGTTGCCAAAATGAGTTCACTGTTAACTGCTGAGTTCGGGTCTTCAATAACACCTTCTGTCGGTACAAAGTTAGCTTTGCCTGATTGCGTTAACCAACGACGCTCAGAAGCCGCATTAGTCAGATGGAATCCTCCGGGTATTTTAATGCGTGCATTATAATCATCAAAACCAGGTAATACCGCTTCCATTGCGTCACGAATTAAATCGTAATTGCCGATAAAGTCATCCCATTCAACTTTACTCTGCGGTATTGTCGCTTTAGCTATCCCTGCAATAATCGCACACTCAGATTTAAGATAAGGGCTACACGGTTTAAGTAAACCTTTTGAAGCGTGAACCATCGACATTGAGTCTTCTACGGTCACACATTGCACACCACTGCTTTGCCTGTCTATTTCACTGCGACCTAATACAGGTAATAAAAATGTCTGCTTAGCGGTTAATAAATGGGAGCGATTTAGTTTAGTTGCTGTGTGCACCGCTAAATCAAGCTTTTTCATACCTGCAAAACAAGCGTCTTTATCTGGCATGGCAACTGCTAAGTTTCCGCCCATGCAGATTAAAGCCTTCGCTTTTCCTTCAGAAATGGCTTGCATGCTCGCGACGGCTGCATGACCAAATTCGCTTGGTGGTTTAAAACCAAATCGTTGTTCAATTTTGTCTAAAAAGCTTTTTGACGGTTTTTCCGTAATACCAACGGTTCTATCACCCTGAACATTCGAATGACCACGCAGAGGGCAAATTCCCGCACCTTCCCGACCAATATTACCTTTCAGTAGTAATAAATTAACGAGTTGCTGAACGTTTTGCGTACCATGCTCGTGCTGAGTGATCCCCATGCCATAACAAATAATGGTACTTTTTGCCTCAATATAAAGATCCGCAATCTCTTCGATAGACTCACGCGGTAAGCCAGAAACCCTTAAAATATCTTTCCAACTCGTTGTCAGTAAGTCATTTTTTAAAGCTTCATAACCCTGTGTATGAGTTGATATAAATTCAGTATCAAGAATAGGCTCTTTTCCTGCATCGACTGCAGCTTGGTGTTTTTCAATCAATAACTTCATCACACCTTTAAGTAACGCAGTGTCTCCACCAACACGAACTTTATAATAGTGTCCAGCTAAAGGAGTAGACTCTAACGTGAGCATTTCTACCACGTCTTGCGGGTAGGTAAAACGTTCAAGACCACGCTCTCTTAAAGGATTTATGGCAATGATTTTAGCACCACGTTTAGAAACTTCACGCAATGAGCTCAACATCCTCGGGTGGTTAGTCCCAGGGTTATGACCTATACATATAACTAAATCCGCTTTATCAAAATCGTCCAACAATACTGTCGCCTTGCCGACACCAATAGAGTCAGCAAGACCAACACTCGTTGGTTCATGGCACATATTTGAACAATCAGGGAAATTGTTTGTGCCATATTCACGAGCAAGTAGCTGATATAAGAATGCGGCTTCATTTGAAGTTCGACCTGATGTATAAAATTCAACAGTATTTGGGTCTGAATAACTTTGTAAACGCGTACCTATTTGTTGAAATGCATCTTCCCATTCGATAGGTTCATATTTATCTGTTTGTGAATTGTATTTCATGGGGTGAGTTAAACGCCCTTCATCCTCTAAATGAAAATCATCCCACTCAAGTAATTCTGTTACGGTATATTTAGAAAAAAATTCCGGCGTTGTTTTTTTAGATGTTGCTTCCCAAGCAATTGCTTTTGCACCATTCTCACAAATATCAAATGACGCCGTATGTACTGGGTCAGGCCACGCACAGCCAGGGCAATCAAAGCCGTCTACCTTATTCATTTCAAACATCGCAATTATGTCATGACCTACTTTCATTTGGCCACGTAATGCTTCTGCAACTGCTTTTACAGCCCCCCAACCGGCAGCGGGGCCATCATACTCTTCAATTTTCTTTTTCATTTGGCATTACTCTTTAATAAATGTAAATGTCTTTATATGTGCTTTTATAATTATCTAAAATATTCTTTGTTATTTAATATTAGTAATATCATCGTTAAATATCAATAATTAAAATAAGCACTTAAATAGATGCTCGTAATTAGACGACTTAAGAATAAGAAATGAAAATACAACTCAATAAATGAAAAGATAAATATTAAAACAAAACTAATTTAAATGAATACATATAGTTAATTAACCTCATATTAATGATTAATAAAAGGTTAATTAACTTCATAAAAAGAAGAGTTATATACAAGCACCCGATTGTATAATGTCAACAGCACAACGTTTACCATTCGCAAATTGGCATACAGCTGTTTGTGACCCATTTAATTCTAATGTGAGCGCTGGTAACCCACCCGCTGAAACACAGGCCTCTTGTGCCCCAGGGCCTAAATTGACCACTTGTTGGGCATATTGACTCGCAGAATGTTCCACAGAGTTATCTATGTTTGAGCTACCACACGCAGATAGCATGACAGATATAGCCCCAGTGAGTAACATTGTTAGTACTGGTTTAAAAAATTGATTAACCCTATGCCTCATTTTCCTGCTTCTCCAAAGATGCTGCCTGAACATTCTGCAATAACCGCTTAGTGCCCGCCGCTTTTTGAATATAGATTGATGACTAAGACACCAATAATAATTAATAGCATACCAATAATTGCAGGTAAATCGAGTTTTTGGTTGTAAATAAAAATTGCAGCGACAGAAACCAATACAATCCCTAAACCTGACCAAATTGCATAAGCAATACCCAATGGCATGATTTTTACTACCTGCGAAAGCCCCCAAAAAGAGACTGCATAACCGATAATAACAATCAACGATGGCCAAAAACGACTAAAACCATCAGACGCCTTCAGTGTTGTCGTTGCAATGACTTCGGCAATAATAGACATTAATAAAAAACCCAGCCCCTTCATTATATTTCCTTGTTATTAGAATTAGTTATGATAAAACTTATCACTTTTTTGATTATTTACTCAGATAACGATAAAAAGCTCTGTTTATCATTAAAATAACACAGAGCTTTCATCTCGACTTCATGATGAGAATGCGAGTTAGTGATTTGCGGCAACGTCTACTCTATCGTTAAGAGACTCACTATAGCGCTTGAATAAATAGACACACAAAATGAATGCTATGACACCAATCGCACCGCCAATATAACCAATCTGGGTCATTCCCATATGAACAATAACTTGATTGCCTAACAGTGCGCCAGCACCAATGCCAATGTTAAAAATTCCAGAGAAAATTGACATAGCCAAGTCGGTGGCATCTGGAGATAAATCAATGACCTTAACTTGCATTCCTAAACCAATACACATCATGGCCATTCCCCAGAACACTGATAACATAATCAACGACCAAACATCTCTACCTAATGGCATCAATAATAATAAGCAAATCGTCATAAATGCGATTGCTGCAGGTAAAAATGATAATGAAAATTTGCTGCTGTAGCGACTAAATATTACACTTCCAACAATACCCGCTCCACCAAAAATCAGTAGTAGTAAAGTGGCAAAGTTTTGGCTTTGTAAGGCAACTTCGCGAACAAAAGGTTCAATATAACTGTAAGCCGTAAAATGCGCAGTAACTGCCAAAACGGTTAACGCAAACATTCCAACGAGTGCTGGCCGGTGGAATAGCATCGGCACACTTTTTAACGAGCCTGAATGTTCACTTGGTAAGCGTGGTAAAAAGCGAATCAACACAACCATAGTGAACAATGCTATAACACCAATACCTAAAAATGTCGCTCGCCAACCTAAGAATTGCCCAACTACACGGCCAAGAGGAAGACCTAATACTGTTGCCAATGCCGTTCCCGTCGCTAATAACCCAAGTGCTTGAGCTTTTTTACCCGCAGGAGCAACCCGAATAGCTAAAGATGCCGTAATTGACCAAAAGACTGCGTGAGATAAAGCGACACCAATACGCCCTGCTATTAAAATATCAAAACTCCACGCAAACCCTGAAATGATGTGACTAACAATAAAGATAACAAATAAGAAAGCTAATAATTTGCGACGCTCTATTTTACTGGTTAATAGCATCAAAGGTAACGACATCAAAGCCACAACCCACGCGTAGATTGTTATCATTAATCCAGTATGTGCGACCGTCATGTCAAAGCTTTTTGCAATATCACTGAGTAATGCAACAGGCACAAACTCTGTTGTGTTAAAAACAAATGCAGCAACTGCTAATGCTATTACACGGATCCAAGCTGTTTTTCTAGAAACTTGCGTCATATTTCTCTTAGCCTTCACTTTCCCACAAATAATAGATGCCAACGGCTTAACCGTATGTAAAAAATGCTGCGAAAGGATATTGGTATTTAGTACAGGATTGAGTCGTTACTGAGCAATCTATATTGCTAACAACACTTTTTTGTGAATTGTATCACAATTTTTCATTACTCATAAAGGTTCCCTTGATCTATTGGCAAGAAAAATATCATGCCTACTTATTTTTATTTCCCCAACTATACCATTTAACTATTTGTTTAAATTTAAGCCACTTACCTGAATATTTATTACATTCAGTTATCTGAAAACACATCGCATTACTTTCTATGCTACAATCTCACTATTATTTTTTATGCTCAAAGGACCGCTTTAATGAAAAACCATTTTCCAACTGAACCTAACGTTAATACTTTAGCGGATGAAGTGACTTGTCTTAAAAATTTACTGACACATATGCTAAAAGCTATCGGCCAAGCGGATGCAGGTAAAATCTTAATTAAGATGCAGCGCGAAATTGCACAAATGGAAGACGAAAAGCAAGCAGAAACCTACAAAAATACGTTAGAACAGATAAAAACAGGGTATCGCCAATAGATTATTTAGCGATAAATGCTATTTTAAGGATATACCTACTGTTAAGTGGTTTAAACTGCACAAATAACTAAGTTTTAATCGTGAAAATCATCTATCTTTATTCATGAATTAAACCATTCTTTATTCATTTAGCTCCCCCTTCAGAACCCTATGAAGGGGGCTTTTTTTTCTACAGCTTATGTATTATTGCGTTTATAAATATCTTGGCAATGCTGAATGTATTCATCAACTGTTGTATCGTCGGTTTGCTTATCCCAACTTTTTTGCTCTTCAAAAGCCCACACTTGAAACGTTTGTCCAAAGTTAGCCCCTGACATACCAACTTGCTTATACACCCGATGGTAAAAACCTTGCTCAGAACGATAGATCTCAAATTTAAACGGAACTAACCTAGCGGGGTTTGTCGTTGTCAAAAAATCATTACCAAATAATAACGTTTTCTCAAGAATATCCATTCTATCCCCTTGTTTAATTTATAAAATACGTATGGTTTACACGATCTATTATAAGCATAGCGCATTTAAGGCAATTCCGTGATTTTACCTATAAAAATATATGATTTACATACTATCCATAGAGAAGATTGATGAATAACGGGAGATATTGACGAAATAATAAGCTTCACTATTAAAATGAAGCTTATTATCGCTGGTTTATGATTTGTTGTCGTAGAACTGTTTTGCCATATCAATGCTGTCTGCATTCACATCTTTTATATGGTCACGTGTTAACCGATAAACAACGGGGCTTAACAGCAACAAGGCAATCAAATTAGGGATCGCCATCATGGCATTTAATGTATCTGCCAATAACCAAACAAAATCAAGTGATTGTGTTGCACCGATAGGTAAAGCAATCAACCATAACACTCTATATGGCTTTATCGCACGCAACCCAAATAAATATTGCACACATTTTTCGCCATAAAAACTCCAACCCAGAATAGTGGTAAATGCAAATATGGCTAATGCGATAGCAACAATATAATTTCCACCTGGTATTGCCGTTTGGAATGATGATGCGGTTAATGTCGCTCCTGTTTCACTAGTCAACCACCCACCAGTTATAATGATAGTTAACCCCGTGACAGAACACACAATGATAGTATCAATAAATGTCCCTAACATCGCAATAAGTCCTTGGCGAATAGGGTTTTGTGTTTTTGCAGCGGCATGGGCGATAGGTGCACTACCCAAACCAGCTTCATTGGAAAATACGCCTCGTGCAACCCCAAAACGGATTGCAGCCCATACTGCCGCCCCCGCAAACCCACCTTGGGCAGCAACTGGGTTAAAGGCCGAAGTAACAACCAGTGAAAGTGCCGCAGGGATCTCAGTAAAATAAATGCCAAGTACAATGACACCCGCACCAAAATAGGCAACGGTCATAAATGGGACAAGTTTTCCTGCAACATCAGAGATACGTTGCAGCCCACCAATCAACACCGCACCAACTAATAAAACTAAAACCCCGGCGGTCAACCATTTATGCACACCAAAGTTACTTTCTAGTACATCTGCCACTGAGTTCGCTTGTACTGTATTTCCGATACCAAAACTGGCACATGCACCAAAAAAGGCAAACAATGTTCCCAACCAAATCCATTTAGGGCCTAAGCCATTTTTAATGTAGTACATTGGCCCACCAATATACTGGCCATATTTATCCACTTCACGAAAACGAACAGCTAACACAGCCTCAGAGTATTTTGTTGCCATTCCTACCAATGCCGTCATCCACATCCAAAATAATGCGCCAGGCCCGCCCATGACAACTGCCGTCGCAACCCCGGCAATATTCCCCGTACCGATAGTTGCTGATAACGCTGTCATTAATGCATTAAAAGGTGATATTTGCCCCTCACCGCGTGATTCGTTCTTTTGAAATAATAACTTAAAACCTGTTCCAATTTTTCTTATCGGTAAAAATGCGAGCCGGATTTGCATATATATACCAACGCCTAAGATCCCAATAAGCATTGGTACTCCCCATACCACCCCATTTAGTTCACTTAACCACGTAGTTATCAAATCCATCCTACCCCCAATTAACTCGTATTAATTAACAAAGCAATCAAATTAATAACAATTTCTTATCAATTTAATAAAGATTAAAAGTGGCATAAAAGCGAATTAAATTTCAATAATTCATCATTTAAAGTAGAAGATTGTGAGTAAGCTCACTTGTGGTTTATCGATTACAGTTATTAATACAATTAATTGCGAATCGAAATTAAGATTGAGTTTGTTAGATACGAATGAGTATTTTGAGGGAATATATTTTACATATTGTATCAATAAAAATGCCCAGTAATTAAACTATTACTGGGCAGATGCTAAAATTATTGTCTGTATAAAGCTAACTTAGACTCATTATCTCGGCTACTTTAAATATTCACCTGAGCGCAATGCTTCAATACGTTTGTCTAATGGCGGGTGTGATAAAAATAACTCACTAAATGCTTTACCACGACCATTAATACAAAACGCCATCAAACGGCCTTCTTCTTGTGGCTCATAGCTCGTTTTTAACCGTTGCAAAGCAGCTATCATCTTTTCACGACCAACTAATTTCGCCGAACCAGCATCCGCATGGAACTCACGATAACGAGAGAACCACATAGTGATGATGCTCGCCAAAATACCGAATACGATTTCAAGCACCATAGAAACCGCGAAATAAACCATTGGGTTACCATTGCTACTCTCACTTTCGTTATCACTGTTGGACATAAAACCTGCCGCAACCTGTGCAATTATACGCGAAATAAAGATAACGAACGTATTCACGACACCTTGTAATAAAGTCATCGTCACCATGTCGCCATTGGCAATATGGCTAATTTCATGAGCAATAACCGCTTCCGCTTCATCACGGCTCATATTTTCTAATAACCCAGTACTCACCGCGACAAGTGAAGCATCTCGACGGGCACCTGTTGCGAACGCGTTGATATCTGGCGCATGATAGATAGCCACTTGTGGCATTTGAATGCCAACTTGTTGTGCTTGGCGCTCAACGGTTGAGACTAACCATTGTTCCGTTTGGTTACGTGGAGTTTCGATAACTTCGCCACCGACTGATTTCAGCGCCATCCATTTAGACATTAATAGTGATATGAAAGCACCACCAAAGCCAAATAGACCAGCCATGATCATCAGACCTTGAACACTACTACCACGGATCCCAGTTAAGCTTAGGATTATCCCAAACACAAACATAACCGCTAAGTTCGTGAGTAAGAATAAAGCAATTCTCATCATTTTTTATGTATTCCTTGGTAAAAACAAATATACGTAGAATTTACTTTATAAATAAGGTTTTTTCACACTTTTTCAAGTGCATTAACGCGAAAACCCTAAAAAATAACATAACTTTACATAGCTATGCTAAAAACTCATTATCATAATCTAAATAAATTATAACTTCTTACGATAAAAATTTAACCATTTGTTTTTAAAGGTTCATTTAATAACCATTTAAATTTAAAGTTAATTTTAATTGAAACGATAAAGCTGTTTGGTCAATCACCAAAAGCAATTTAGTGTATTTATCTATCTTATCACTCATTTTGTTCACCAAATGAATGAATATTCATTTTTACTTTCATTCTATTAAAAAATAATGCCACATTAAGTGGCACTATTTTGTTCTATCTCGATCTGTTGTTTTGTTCTAAGGCTAATTAGTTTTTTCTTTAGTCGATTTTGTTACTTTATCTTTTGCTGTTTTAGCCGATTCTTTATCTTTGGCTTTAGACGCTTTTTCTTTTACTGCTTTGGCCGACTCTTTATCTGCGGCTTTAGGCGCTTTTTCTTTTACTGCTTTGGCCGACTCTTTATCTGCGGCTTTAGACGCTTTTTCTTTTACTGCTTTAGCTGACTCTTTATCTTTGGCTTTAGGCGCTTTTTCTTTCACCTCTTTAACTTCTTTATCCGCTGTTTTAGAGGCCTTTTCTTTTACTGTTTTAGCAGTACCAGATGCTTTGTCACTGGCCTTGTTGGCTTTATCAGAAGCTGTTTTGCCGGCTTTATCACTCGTACTTTTTATTGAATCAGATACAGACGGTTTACTTGGTTGCTTGGCAACACCTGCACCAATCACAGCACCAGCGGCTTTCGCTTTGCTGTTGATATCATTTTTTAGTTCAATAGTACACACTTGCTCTGAGCGACTCGTAGAACCATCATTACAAATAAATTTACCACCTTCACAACGATCAATTCCCCCTTTACTTCCAGAACAAGGGTAGTTTCTTGCATTCGCTGTGTTAATAGATGCAACCATCATTACACTCACTGCTATTAATCCTACAAATAATTTACGCATGGTATTGCCTCGTTGCTAAGGAATCTATACCAAAAGTTTAGGATAAATTAAGTAAAGGTAAAGAAACCTATAGTTAATTATTAATTTCAGTCAGTCATTTTAAAAAATAAAGTAAACACAGCATAAAACTGCATCTATCTAGGGGATACTTGCTAAAAAAATTCAAATTAACAATACGTTATTGTTCAGTTTCTGTTTTGCTGTATGTATTTAGATTGTATTGAAAAGACACAAAAATTAAGCCAGCTTAATGCTGGCTTAACCCGACAAATAATAAGAGGGATATTATTTATTATTTGATAATAGCTTAGTGTGCTGATTCGCTAAGTCGATCGCCATTTTCACCGTTTCATCAAGGTATGGGTCTGGTCCTTCATAATCTTTTGGCAGATCATCAATTGATTTCAATAGCGGCTTGCCTTCCCGAGTATTACGTTCGTTTATACGTTTCAGTTTTGTCGCTTCAATTTCAGAATCTTCTTTTTGACGTTCAGCATAGTTGAGTGAAATAAGATTCTTACTTTCTTTGTTTACTTTATAGCGTGCAATGTCTTCATCAATATAATTGAATTCAGGGTCTTTGCTAATACGCGCCAAATGCTGCGTTTTTATTAACGATAAATCAGAAGAAACATCACCAACAGGCGTGTATTTTGCCGGTGGAATGCTATCCCATGGCAATGCGTTGTCCTCGAAACTTTCACCCGTTTCTGCGGGATCTTGGCCTGTTGGCATGACTACATCAGGGGTGACCCCTTCACGCTGTGTACTACCACCATTAACCCGATAAAACTTCTGAATAGTATACTGAACAGAACCTAAGGAAGGCCATTCTGGCTTCAGCATTTGGTCGTAAACACGACTCAAACTACGGTGTTGCTGAACTGTTCCCTTACCAAATGTCGGCTCACCAACAATCATCGCCCTACCATAATCTTGCATTGCCGCAGCAAAAATCTCAGATGCAGATGCACTAAAACGGTCAACTAAAACAACGAGAGGACCTTTATAGTAAATAACGTCGTCGTCATCGATATCTTGGCGAACTTGGCCATTGTTATCACGAACTTGGACAATCGGCCCTTGTGGAATGAACAAACCAGATAAAGAGACTGCTTCAGTTAATGCTCCGCCACCATTACCACGTAAATCAATAATCAATGCGGAAACATTATCTTTTGCCATGTTTTGCAATTGAGTTTTAACATCATTCGTTAAACCAACATAAAAACCTGGAATATCCAAAACAGCAATTTTATCTTTACCTTGCTGTTTTATTGTCAGCTTGACAGCTCGGTCTTCTAGCCGGATCTGCTCCCGAACTATGGTGACTATATGAGGTTTCGCCCCTTTAGTATCAGAAACGACTTCCAACCGAACTTTACTTCCTTTCGGGCCTTTAATTAAAGCAACCACATCATCAAGCCGCCAGCCAACCACATCAACAATAGGTTTACCCGTTTGGCCTACACCGATAATTTTATCGCCGACTTTTAGCTCTTTGCTTTTAGCTGCTGGGCCCCCAGCAACCAATGAGTTGATAACCGTATTTTCATCATCTTGCTGTAAGACCGCACCAATTCCTTCTAATGATAAACTCATTTCTGAATTGAATTGTTCAGTATTACGAGGCGATAGATAACTTGTGTGTGGATCGATTTCACGAGCAAAAGAGTTAACTATCAATTGAAAAACATCTTCACTTTGCGCTTGCGTTAAACGTCGCAACGCAAAATTATAACGTTTCGTCAATTTTTCTTTGATTTCTTTATCATCTTTGCCTGATAGTTTTAAATTCAACCAGTCATAACGGACTTTTTGGTCCCATAGACGATCAAGTTCTTGCTTATCTTTAGGCCACGGTGCTTTAGAACGGTCAACTTCAATGGAGTCTGTCGCATTTAAATCGATAGGTTGCTCTAAACGAGCCAACGCATATTTAAAACGCTCGAAACGTCTTTCCTGAGACAGATTATACAGGTCATAGAACGTATCTAATTTGCCATCCTCAAGCCACTGACCTGCTTTGCCCTTATCTTTGGCATATTGGTCAATATCGGATTGAAGTAAAACATTATGGCCGAAATCTAACATATTAAGATAACGATCAAATATTTTCTCAGAAAACGCACTGTCTAAATCAAATTGGCGGTAATGTGAACGAGTGAACCGAGATGTCACTCTCTCACTCACCGTACCGTGCTGTGCACTCTGCTTTAAGACTGGTAACTGAGCCGCAGTGACCGGAGTCACTGCTTGAGTATTAGCTATTGCACTGCCAAAAGTCGCTAGGCTGACCACCAGTGCAATTTTAAGAAGTTTGTTCATGACCTGATTGACCTCCGTATCAGAACTTTAAATGTTCCGCGCGTACAATCATTGCCAGCCCTGTTGGCAATTGAACCCTAACACCATCTTTCGCAATTTCTAAAACAGAGGCGTCCATCACACTGGTACCGACTTTGACTTTCAAAGTTTGACCAATTTGGAGTGTGTTGATGTCAGTCACTGATTTCAGATTTTGCTCTGGTGCAGGTGTATTACGGCGAGGGGCTTTAGCTGATGTATTTTGCGAGCGTTCTTTATTGTCTGTTGGACGGCGGCGAGGCGCTTTTTGTTTAGTTGCGTCTTGTGTACGTGGTGTTTTATCACCCGTTTTTTGTGCAACTGGACGTTTTTGCGCTTTTTGTTCAGCACGCTGTGCTTGAACGCGAGCTTTCGCCTCGGCTAATTGTTGGCGCGCATGTGCAATATGTTCTGCATCTAATTCACCACAATCTTCACCGTTTAGGTCAACTCGTTTAGCGCCCTCTTTAACACCGTAGAGATAACGCCAGCTAGAAGTGTACATGCGTAATGCAGAACGCAATTGCGTTTTGCTAATACCATCTTCTTCTTTTAAGCACCCTACGATATCTTGAAAAATTCCGACTTTTAACGGACGTGCTTCGCCTTCAGCGATAAAACAGCGAGGAAAACGCTCTGCTAGAAATGCGATAACTTCTTTACTACTATTCAACTTAGGTTGATTTTCCATGAAATTTCCTGATAACAACGATTTTGCCAACCTCACGGGCATGAACAAGCCGACATTATAATCGTGTTGCTGACAATTGCCACGTTACTATTAATTTAACTGACCATTATTTAGTGATATTTAGGCATAGAACACATTGCCAGGTGTTGACACAACTGGTTTACAAGGTGCTGTAGCCCTTTTTCGTCTTCATGGTCGAATTGGCTAATATTTGGGCTATCTATATCTAAAACCCCGATAATTTGCCCATTAACTACCAAAGGAAAGACAATTTCAGCGTTACTTGCTGCATCACAGGCAATATGACCTGGGAATGCATGAACATCTTCGATACGCTGAACTTGGTTATTGCTAAACGCTGTTCCACACACGCCTTTACCAAAAGGGATCCGAACACACGCAACTTTACCTTGGAAAGGACCCAGTACTAATTCTTGCCCATTACTGAGATAAAAACCAGCCCAGTTAACCCCTTCTAAACAGTCATATAATAATGCACTGGTATTTGCTAAGGTTGCAATTAAATCATATTCCCCTGCAAGTAGCGCAGAGAGATTGTCTGAAAGTTCGTGATAATACTTCTTTTTATCCATAATTATTTCTTGTAATAATCAAGTAATTAATCAAATATTTGTAAGCGTAGCCCTAAGGTTACCAATTTGTCACTTTGAGGTAAATTTTTTTACACTAGATTACATCGAGGTAACCAACTAAAATGAGTCAATATGAACCACATTAATCACACTGATTTGCTTTTTCAACGTTGTAATCATTGCGATCAGAAGTTACTAACTCCTCGATTCAACATACGGCAAGTTGTTGTTTGCCCTCGCTGTTTTAGTCAACTTAATGATGGGCGTTCTTGGTCACTCAACCGTTTATCAATACTGGCTATCACTTTATTGATGCTTGCCCCTATTGCATTTTGGCAACCACTCATTTCTATTCACTTATTAGGAAGCCAAATCAATGCAAATGTCATTGAAGGTATTCGCTTAATTAATCAACAAGGGGATCCATTTACGGCCAGTATAGTGGCTTTTTGTGCTATTGCAGCCCCATTAATATTACCCATTTTGATTTTATTGTTATCTATTGGTCAGTATATCAATTTGAATCTCCGGCCTATTCTTTTAGTATTAAGTCACATTAAAGAATGGGTTATGTTAGATGTTTACCTTATCGCGCTAGGCATTGCTGCGATTAAAATGCAAGATTATGCGAGTGTTTTCATTGGACATGGTTTAATCGCTTTTATTACCATGTCTATTCTCAGTATATTAATCCTCATCCACATAAACTTAGATGAGCTATGGAACAAATTTTATCCCATTAATAATAAAAAAGTACAAGATAACTTACTGGTCTGTACAGCATGTCATTATTGCGGCCCTACAACTAGCAATGAAAAATGCCAACGCTGTCATCGCCCTCTTCACTATCGTGAACCGCATAGTTTACAAAAAACATGGGCCGCACTAATTGCTGCCATGGTGCTATTATTTCCTGCTAATTTAATGCCAATCTCTATTTTTTATCTCAATGGGCAACGTTTAGAGGACACTATTTATTCTGGAGTCGTTTCTTTAATTGATTCAGGTAATTGGCCAATTGCAATTATTGTATTCATCGCCAGTATATTGGTTCCCTTTATTAAGATTATTATTATGATATTGCTACTGTTTTCCATCCACTTCAAAAGCAATACTGACCCTATTTTACGTATGAAATTACTTAGGTTTGTTTCATGGATTGGTCGTTGGTCCATGCTAGATTTATTTGTCATTGCTTTGATGATGACACTCGTTAATCGCGATCAATTGATGTCTTTTACTATGGGGCCTGCCGCACTGTATTTTGGTACAGCCGTTATTTTAACAATTTTGGCTGTTGAGTGGTTAGATAGCCGTTTAATTTGGGATTCTTATGGAAAATCAAAACCCGCAAAGTGAACCCTCTGAAGAAATATCAGAAGCTCTATTACGTAAACGCAAACATATTTCGCCTTTCTGGTTTTTGCCTTTAGTCGCTATTTTCATTGCCGGTTGGCTTTTGTTTCAGCATTGGGTTGAACGAGGAACGGATATTACTATTGAGTTCACATCTGCACCCGGAGTAGTTGCCAACCGAACACCTATCCGCTACCAAGGTGTTGAAGTTGGTTTGGTGCAATCTGTTGCTATCAGTAAAAATATGAAAACCATTATTGTTACTGCTAGTGTGAATAAAGACATGCGTCCAGCCTTGAATTCAGGAACTAAATTTTGGTTAGTGACCCCCAAGGCATCATTAGCAGGCGTTTCTGGCCTTGATGCGTTAGTTGGTGGGAACTACATTGGTATGTTACCAAGCACGGGAACAGAGCAATTCTCTTTTGTTGCACAGGATACGCCACCGCAGCTAAACATAGATAAAGGTGAATTACTTATTCACCTTACTGCGCCAGATTTAGGTTCATTAAACGAAAACTCTCCGATTTATTACCGGAAAGTACCTGTTGGTTATATTTCAGACTATACCATTTTGCCAGATAACCAAGGTGTTTCCATTTCTGCTGTTATCAAAAAACCGTATGCTCACTTAGTACGTAAAGAGAGTCAGTTTTGGAATGTATCTGGGTTACAAGGTAGCTTCGACCTTAAATCTGGAGCCAGTGTAAAAATGGAAAGCCTTTCTGCTGTGATAAATGGCGCCATTGCTTTTGACTCACCACAAAGCAGTCCTCAAGCAGAAGAAGGACAACAATTTGTTCTGCAAGATAGTAAAAAAATAGCCAAAACTGCAGAACAAGACGGTAAAGACCCCCTCATGCTAACACTTTGGGCACATGACACTTATGGTGTCGATAAAGGCCAGCCCATTGTTTATAAAGGCATTCAAGTTGGTGAGGTGTTACAGCGTCACCTGGCAACTGAAAAAGTGAATTTTAGTATCTTAATCTATGATGAGTTCCAGCATCTTGTCCGTGAAGACAGTAAATTTGTTGCAAATAGCCGAGTGGATATCCAATTAGGCCTTAATGGATTACAATTCCAAGGCGCTACCCCCCAAGAATGGTTAGATGGCGGGATTCACCTGATAGCTGGACAAAGCCAAGATAAACTTCCCGAAACCTTTCCTTTATATCGTAGTGATGATAATGCAAAAGCGGGTATTTTAGGCGCTTTACCGCCTACAACTATCACCCTAAATACCACGACACTACCAGACATTCAGGCCGGTTCTATTGTTCTTTATCGCCAATTTGCAGTCGGCAAAATCATTGACATTAAACCAACTAAAGCTGGGTTTGCTATCAATGTAAATATTTCAAATGAATATCTTCATTTACTCACAGAAAATAGTGTATTTTGGGCTGAAGGCGGCGCCAAAGTTCAGCTTAATAGCAATGGTTTAACCGTTCAAGCTGCGCCTCTGAGCCGAGCGATTAGCGGTGCAATTAGCTTTGATAACCTAGATGGTGGCGTCGCCAATACTGCTCGACAACACACGCTTTACCCAAATGAAACATCTGCGAAGGCAATAGGAAGCATTATTACGCTAACCACGTTTGATGCATCAAAGCTTTCCGAAGGCATGCCAATCCGTTATTTAGGTATTAATATTGGTCAAATTGAATCATTAAAATTGTCATCTGACAAACGTGAAGTACAAGCAAAAGCAATTCTATACCCCGAATATGTCAGTACCTTTACCCGGTTAGGAAGTCGTTTCGCTGTGGTAACACCTGAATTATCCCCTGCGGGTTTAAATAATTTAGATAGCATATTGCAGCCTTATATCAGTGCTGAACCGGGACGTAACAGTAAAAGCCGTTATCAATTTGAATTACAAACTGCCAATATTACAGACTCGCGTTATCTAGACGGCTTAACTATTTACCTTGATGCTATTGATGTAGGCGCAATCCAAATTGGTACACCTATTTTGTTTAGGGGCCTAGAAGTCGGTGTTGTTACAGGTCTTTATTTGGGAGAGCTTTCCGATCGCGTATATGTTGCGACACGTATTGGCAAGGAATACCAATATCTTATTCGCAATAATACCGAGTTTTGGCAGTCTTCCGGTTTTAACTTTTCATTTGGTTTAACCGGTGGCGTTGCCAAAAGCGGGACTTTCAAGCAATTTGTACGTGGCGGTATTTCCCTTGCTACACCGCCGTCAGTGCCTCTAGCCCCACAAGCTAGGCCTGAACAGCATTTCATCCTAAAATTAGAGCCCCCTAAAGATTACGTGGACTGGGGAACATCTATCCCGAAAAAATAATCACTATTAGGGTGCATATTAACCATATATAGCACCCTTTCCTCACAAGCACCTTAAAAATTATTTTGGAAGTTAATTCCATTTATACTATGCTTAAATTCGTTGAGCTGATTATATATGGTTAAAATCGATGAATGAGGTGCTGTTATGTGTATTGTAAAATTGAAAATATCTTCCTATGAAATTAATGATGCGGTTATGGCTTCCCATAAAAGTGATACAGTAAGTATTCCATGTGATTCTGATACAGACTTTTGCATGCAACTTGATGGCTGGGACGAGCATACAAGTATTCCTGCCACTTTAGATGAAAAACCGGTTCTACTCTACCGTGATCGTTATGACAAAGAAAATCACCATTGGGTGATGAAACTTGCTTAATAGTTTTGTTAGTACTCTTAGGTTATTTACTAAGCATATAAATAGGTAGGAACCGATAAGCTGATATGAAATGAGAACTGACAAAATAATAGGCAAAAAAAGAGGCCTGGTAGATTCCGATTACCGGGCCTTGGGAAATGGCTCTGGCAGAGCCGTGCGCTAAAATTGCCATTGAGACGTTACAAAGTACACTCTAATACTAGCTTTCAATGCACGTTCTTACCATATTTATTATCAATATTTTTACATATTATTAACACAATTTATTTCTTAATTTTCTAAAATTGAACTATTTGTTTAATAGGTTATACCTATACATACAATCACTCAAACCTTTCAATTAATCAATGCATTGAATAATAACAATAATTTTTGTTTTCCATATCCCTTCTAGATTGAACATTTTAACTGAACGATAAATTTAATTGCTCGCACACAATTTTGCAGCAGCTTCTTTTATAGGTAATATTCTTTCCTCAACTGTTTTGGTGCTATCGGTAGGCTTAAGCAGCACATCAATAGGCTGTGCTTTAATTTCTTTTTTGATCATCAATTCAGTCGCTATGTCGTTTAATGGGTATTGCATTAGCGTGGCAGGGTTAATGACGACCAAAGCCCCATTATGACGGCACTCTAACATGACTTCCTCTCGAGTAAATGGCCAATCATCACCAAATTGTTTTTTACTCACGGATGTTAACGGTGCAGAAAAAGCAGTGCTCACGGTTCCACCCAATAACAGTGAGCAAATAATGAGTTTAAATTTCATGGTAGTGACCTTATTAAACATTGAAGATATCTTTACATATTATCAATTAAATATAAAAGTTTAGCTAGATTGGTTGGTAGCTTGCAAAAATTGCCACAGAAAGAATCGCCATCGTACCTAACAGTAACTCAACCCAACTGTTAATGATTAGGTAATTGACTCGCCCTTTTTGCTTAATAATAGGTACGATGTAATAACGATTGATAATCGCTAATAAAAGCATTCCTCCCACTAAAATGATCTTAAACCAAAGTAGTGATTGGTATTCTGACCCTGAATAATTTAATGGCCAGCCAGGTAAAAGTGTTATTGCACTAATGATCCCTGTAATGACCACCAGTACAACAGCGATATGGCCGAAGCGCGAAAAACGCATCATGGTATTCACAATTTGTTTGTCCATCCCTTCTGCCATTTCTTTTTTATTGCGCAAAAATTGGATGCAAATTAAAAATGGCCACAAACCGCCAAACCAATATGCAGAGCTAATGAGATGAATAAATTGATTAATACGATGGAATGTTCCGAGTAGGCCATCATGCATGGCCGCGTGCCCAATAAAGGCATGCAAACCAAGCAGGATCACTGAAAAAACTAATATTAGTTTCAATCGTAATTGAATTGATTTTATAAATAAGACCAATAGCAATAATACAGATGACAAAAGTTCCCAACGCCATACTTGGCCGAATGACGTCCCTAAAACCCCTTGCCATATCTGCCAATCAATACTATCTTCCCAACCATCACCCATCAGACCCGCTTGCGCAATCATCCAGCTGAAGGCTGTTAAGACAGTAACAATGGCACAAAAGAAAATGCCTTTATTCAAATAGCGGCTTAATAAATAATTAAATGAGCCGCGACTAAGTACCACTGCAAATATTGACATTCCACACATCAATATTACAGCGATAAAATGAATAAAGCGAATAAGGGTATAAAAAGCTTCTAGTGACATATTATTTCACTGTAAAGCTATACGTTCCTTTTGTTTTGTGTCCGTCGACAGAAACGACGCTCCAATTAACATCATATTTCCCAGCAATGAGCTTGTCTTCCACAGGAACGACCACTTTAGTGTCGTTACTCGGGTCTAACGTTGCTTTACCGGTTTTTACTATTTTATTTTCAGGCCCGATAATACTGACCTTAGTGAAATTAACTTCGATACCTTCAGAAAAGCTTAATGAGATTGACTCTGGCGCTTGCTCCACTGCCGTACCTTCAGCAGGAAGCTGGTCTTTTAAATGTGCATGGGCAAATGCTTGTTGGAAAGACATGCCTAAAAATAGAACGGCGACAGCGCTAAGTTTGCGCCATGAAGATTTAATAGGGTTAATTGGCATAGTAACCTCTTAATTTGCAGGTGAATTTAGAATAATTGCCAATCATTATACGGAAAACAAACCATTTTACCGCTTAAAAATGGGTTTTATCGGCCTATCCTGTGAGTTTTCACACAAAATGAAAAGAAAAAGACTTATGAACATTGAATTACAGAATTCATGCCCATAAGCCTAGAGAGGTCTTTATGCATCAAGTAGAGAGAAAAACTAGATTTCTATCTACTTACTGGTGTGTAGATTAGACATGCGTTGCCGCAGACAGGTTTTTCAAATCTTTATCTAACAAGAATAGTGCTTTACCAGACTCACCCACCATATCCAGTTTATCCAGTACTGATTTAAATAATTTCTCTTCTTCATGTTGCTCTGCAACATACCATTGTAAGAAATTAAATGTAGAATAATCTTGTGTTGTCATTGCTAAATGAGCCAATTTATTAATTTCACGAGTAATTAATTGCTCATGTTCATAAGTTTGGGTGAATACATCACTAATTGATTTGAAATCAACGGGCGGCGCAGCAATTTGCCCTAACAGTGGCAACGCCCCAGTGTCACTAAGATAATCAAATAAACGCTGCATATGTTCCATTTCTTCTTGTGAGTGTGCTTTTAAGAACGCTGCAGCGCCTTCATAGCCTTTATCACTACACCAAGCACTCATTTGCAAATAGAGATTTGCAGAATAAAACTCAAGATTTAATTGCTCGTTTAATTTTTTGACCATATCTGTAGTTAACATATTTAAGCCTTATCGGTTAATCATTCATGCGTATATTATGCACAGTATTACAATAATTAAAACCCTAAAACAATCTTAAAACAAAAAAATCCAATTTACTGATAATTAATAACTTTTGTTAAAAACAATAATAATCAATCTCATTATCTTTCCCTGTTTTTCTATTAATAGCTAAATATATAAATATATAAATAGATAAATTTAACTCTTATTTTTATTATTACAATTAATGTAATGAGATTTTTTCTCATTATCCAGTTACAATAATAAGGTATGAATTTAACCGTAGAGATCAAATATGAGTCACAACCTTGCTTTATTGCCTAAAGATGAAATGGATAAGGTCAATGTCGACCTTTTGGCTTCTGGTGTTGCATTTAAAGAACGCTATAACATTGCCATCATTGCTGAAGCTGTTGAGCGAGAACAACCTGAACACTTAAGGGAATACTTCAGAGAGCGATTAGTATACTACCGTCAGCTGTCACAAAATTTTGCTCGTATGCCTTATGAACCACGTAATCGCTAGGCTCACGGATACACAGAAAAAATGACACAAAAAAGGGATAACCTTAATGGTTATCCCTTGATATTCAATAAAAAATTTATTTAGTTGTATTATATGTCACGGTATTATTTTGGCAGTCTACCGCAACTGAATAATGCAAATCGGATTTTGCACCTCGAACAACCAGCGGTACGGTGTAACCTGTTTCAGTTTTAGTGACTTCACCATCATTGACCCAAGCAACCGCTTTTTTGCCTAAAGCCGCTTTTTCATCTGTCCAACGAGGCAAACGATTATGCATAAAGTCACTTTTCACCTGTGCTGCAATTTGCGGCTCAGTTAGCGTACCACAACTGACGAAAGGCGCAGCTTTACCTTCTTCATTATTTGCGCTTAACGCAAAAGAACTAAAAACCAGAGCACAAGCACCTAAAATTACAGCAATTTTTCGATTCGCTTCCATACCATCCTCCGATACCTATTACTAGGTAAAGATTTTTGATTAGTTTAGCGGCTTATTTCAGCCTACCAGATACCAGTTATCTTCTGGTTATTATCTAGTCTTCATTGATAAATAGAATGACTTAACTAATATTAATCTATCAGATTTATGCATGAATGTTAATAGTATGTTTATAGATTATTAATTTTCATCATCGAAACGAACGTGGATCTGTTCTTTACCTTGGTGCTTTTCTCTAATTTCATGAGCGACTATTGCAATCGCCTCACCACTACTCATACCTTCCGCCATCAATTGATGAATTTTTTCAACAGCTTCTTGCTGTTCTTCGTGATTAAGTGCTGGCATACCAGAAAACATGGTTTAAACCTCATGAATAAAAGACTAAAATCAATGATTAAGATTTTAACATTTCTTCGACTATTAAGATAAGAATATATGTTAACCTGTATTGATTCACTTGCGGAAATTTAAACTCATCATTATGGTTATCAAAAAAATCCAACTACCTTATAGCCCAAATGCAGCCATTGATTATTTTACCCCATTGGCACACCTGCCATGGGCGATGTTATTACATTCAGGTAATGCAAAACACTTACATAATCGCTTTGATATTATCGTTGCTGACCCGATTGCCACACTGACGACTTATCAGCTTAAAACAACTATTACAGAACAAAATCACGCCTCTCTCGTTTCTGAGTCAGACCCTTTTAAACTCCTTCAAGGATTGCTGGATAAATACCAACCAAAACGCCAGGAAGAGACCGAGTGTCCCTTCAACGGGGGGGCTCTCGGCCTTTGGAGTTACGATTTAGGGCGCCGCATTGAAAAATTACCTGAAATTTCGACCGCAGAACTACAATTTCCAGACATGGCAGTTGGCATCTACTTATGGGCTCTCATTGTTGATCATCATGATAAAACCACTACATTAATTAGTTATGATGATGCTGATGCCCGGTTAGCTTGGCTAAACAACCAAAAAAGGCCACGTAAAAATAAATTTCAATTAACCTCTGCATGGCAATCCAATATGTCAGAAGAGGCATATCATCATAATATTGCGCGCATCCATGAATATTTACGTAATGGTGATTGCTATCAAATCAATTTAGCGCAAAGATTTAAAGCCAAGTATAAAGGGGATGAATGGAATGCATTTTTAGCACTACTTGATCGCAATGGTGCTCCCTTCTCTTCTTTTATACGTCTTCCCGAAAATGCGGTTATCAGTATTTCACCTGAACGCTTTATCTTTTTGCAAGATGGAGATATTCAAACCCGCCCAATCAAAGGAACGCTTCCGCGCTTAGACAATGAACAAGATGACCTTGCTCAAGTAGCAAAATTGTCTAATTCAGTAAAAGATCGCGCAGAGAACTTAATGATTGTCGACTTGCTGCGTAATGATATTGGCCGCGTCGCCAAACCGGGTACGGTCAGTGTTCCTGAATTATTTGCTGTTGAAGCTTTCCCGGCAGTACATCATCTGGTTAGTACCGTCACGGCAAAGTTAGATAGCCAATACCGTGCAACTGATTTATTACGAGCGTGTTTTCCTGGTGGGTCAATAACCGGCGCACCGAAAGTCCGTGCAATGGAGATAATTGAAGAATTAGAACCCCATCGCCGACATGGCTATTGTGGAGCAATAGGCTATATTAGTTTCAATGGCAATATGGATAGCAATATTACTATTCGTACTTTACTGACATATAAAAAACAGGTTTATTGTTGGGCTGGCGGTGGTATTGTTGCCGATAGCCAAGCAGACAAAGAGTATCAAGAAACCTTTGATAAATTAAGCCTGATCTTACCTTTATTAGGAGCACTCAATAACGATGACTGAACTGAATAACTTTATCAATCGTTTTCAGTTTACTTTACCGGCTACCCGCCAATTTGAAGCTAAGGCGGGTAAATCGGCGGCTGTTCTTTTACCCATTATCAATAAACCAAACCCAACATTACTTCTCACCCAAAGGTCTCCTTTTTTACGCTCCCATGCAGGCCAAGTCGCCTTTCCTGGCGGGGCTAGTGACCCAGAGGATGGAACGCTTGTGAATACCGCTTTACGTGAAGCTTATGAAGAAGTCGCCATCCCACCGGAAAAAGTCACCGTACTGGGTCAGTTAAGCCCTTTACAAAGTTATGGTGGTTATGAAGTTACGCCAATCGTTGGGCTTGTACCAAATAATATTCAATATCAGGCTAACCCCAGTGAAGTCGCTGACATCTTTGAAGTTCCATTGTTTGATGCGCTTTCATTGCAACATCATAAATATGTCGATATTAAGCGTTCAGGACAGCATAACCGCATCTTTTTTTACTGGTATAAAGGCCATTTGGTTTGGGGATTAACCGCTTCGATTATTCACCAACTTGCCTTGCAGTTAGATTAACGGCTAACACAACTTTTCACCATACAATGCCACTATTGCAGTAAAATCTATTTAAGATGACAAGATATCGCGTCATATATGACAAAATTTACCTCTACCACATGTTGTTTTTTTAGCCACACCACAGACATTTTGTGCTATTTACAATCAATTACCCTTCAGCAACTACCTTATTTCAAAAAATACTTTAAACTTACTGGTTAACACTACTAAATAACAGTAAAGTAGCGTCTTTTAAAATAATGCACTACATTTTCATCTTTTTTTTAAGGAGTCCTGCGTGATAAGCGTTTTCGACATGTTTAAAGTGGGCATAGGCCCTTCAAGCTCTCATACCGTTGGTCCAATGAAAGCTGGGAAAGAATTTGTCGATGATTTAGTAAGCAAAAATTTATTACCTAACGTCACACGTATTTCAGTGGATGTTTATGGGTCATTATCGCTTACTGGAAAAGGGCACCATACTGATATCGCCATTATTATGGGGCTAGCAGGTAATTTGCCTGCCACTGTCGACATTGAATCCATCCCAACTTTTATCAAGAATGTAGAAGAAACAGAAAAGTTATCATTAGCAAATGGCCTTCAAGTCGTTGACTTCCCTAATGAGGGTGGCATGAATTTTCGTCAAGATAACCTGCCATTACATGAAAATGGCATGACCATTCATGCTTTTGCCGATAATGATGAAATTTACACCAAAACCTATTATTCCATTGGTGGTGGTTTCATTGTCGATGCAGAGCATTTTGGCGAATCAACGCTTGATAGCAAACCCGTCTCTTATCCATTTAATTCCGCGGAAGAGCTACTATTAAATTGCAAAAAATCCGGTCTTTCTATTTCTAGCTTAATGATGAAAAACGAGTTAGACCTTCATACCAAAGAAGAAATTGAAGCCTATTTTGCTGATGTATGGCATACCATGCAAGCCTGTATCGAGCGTGGTTTAAACACCGAAGGTGTTTTACCGGGCCCATTACGAGTACCTCGTCGTGCACCGGCACTTAACCGAATGGTGACCTCAACAAGTAAGCTATCTAATGACCCAATGAATGTGGTTGACCTGATCAATATGTATGCCTTAGCCGTGAATGAGGAAAATGCTGCAGGTGGTCGCGTTGTCACAGCCCCGACTAACGGTGCATGTGGTATCGTCCCTGCCGTATTAGCTTACTATAACCATTGTATAGAACCTGTAACGCCTGAGTTATATATGCGCTATTTCTTAGCTTCAGGCGCTATTGGTATTTTATACAAAATGAATGCGTCCATTTCAGGTGCTGAAGTTGGCTGCCAAGGTGAAGTCGGTGTGGCATGTTCGATGGCCGCGGCTGGCCTGGCCGAATTATTCGGTGGTAGCCCTGAGCAAGTGTGTATTGCTGCTGAAATCGGCATGGAGCACAATTTAGGTTTAACTTGTGACCCTGTCGCTGGCCAAGTTCAAGTTCCTTGCATTGAACGAAATGCAATCGCCTCTGTTAAAGCAGTGAATGCCACACGTATGGCTCTACGTCGAACAAGCGAACCACGAGTTTCACTTGATAAAGTCATTGAAACTATGTACGAAACAGGGAAAGACATGAATGCAAAATATCGTGAGACATCCCGAGGCGGGTTAGCCATCAAAGTACAATGTGACTAATTTTTAATCCTTAAGTACCCTTTTCTATTCTGTTATCACTTTAAACAGGATTTTGAGGGTGCTTTTTTAGCATGTATTAAAAAGTTTTTTCTATTTTTGCTATGCTTCTCTTCCCATATAGTCCAATTCAACTAATCAATTACCCACAGTTTTTTCATTGAATTAACTCAATTTTCTTATACTCAACAAACCACATCAAAACAAAATTCATACTATTTTGTGCTAAAGACTGTTTTGACATGACGGAGAGACAACCGTTCCCCATTGAAATTTGGTTGTTTTTCACTCTAAAAATCAATATTACACTATTTTTTTGGCTATTTTTGTTACCGATAACAAAATTATATACCAATAAATTATAAATATTTAGTATATTGATTTTTTCAAATAAAAATAAACAGCAACTAACTGCAATTTAATATCATTTTTTAGATGTATTCTTATTTTTCTGACGCGAAACAAGTTTTTAGGATAACACGAGATGATATGCTAATAATGTAATTGATACTAACAACACCATGAGTTAGCTCATGAATATTATGAGACGTTTGTAATTATTCAGCTAAAATTATCTTACAGGGGAAACTGATAAAAAGGAGTCTAACTTAAGTGTCCATTTTATCAACAGATGATATTTTGTTTTATCTATCTATGAGGGAAAAATAGTGAGTATAGCTATTATGATTGGTACACACGGAGTCGCTGCAGAGCAGCTTCTTCGAACAACCGAGATGTTAATAGGCGAACAAGAAAATGTGTCGTTTATTGATTTTATCCCTGGGGAAAACGCAGACACCCTATTTGATAAGTACACCCAAAAGCTAACTGATTTAGATACATCAAAGGGTGTCTTATTCCTTGTTGATACATGGGGAGGCAGTCCATTTAACGCCGCTAGTCGCATTGTTAATGAAAATAGTAATTATGACATTATCACAGGCGTGAATGTTCCAATGTTAGTTGAAACCTTTATGTGCCGTGATGATGATCCATCTATGAATGAGCTAATCACTGTCGCACTTGAAACAGGACGCGGGGGGGTTCGTTCATTTAAATTCAAAGAAGCTGAAGTAGAAGTAGAACCCGCTCCTGTAGCAGCCAGTACCCCTGCCCCAGCACCAGTGAAAGCTGGCCCTGGCGAACATATGGTGATCGCACTTGCCCGTGTGGATGACAGATTAATTCATGGACAAGTCGCAACACGCTGGACGAAAGAAACTCAAGTTAAACGCATTATTGTGGTCAGTGATGACGTGGCTAAAGACCAAGTTCGCTCAACATTGCTGAAACAAGTCGCACCACCAGGTGTCACCGCGCATGTTGTCGATGTGGCTAAATGTATTCGCGTTTATAACAACCCGAAATATGCCGGTGAGCGTGTTATGTTGCTTTTCACTAACCCAACTGATGTTAAACGTATCGTCGAAGAAGGCGTTGACGTGAAATCCGTGAATATTGGTGGCATGGCATACCATGATGGGAAAACCATGGTTACAAATGCCGTTTCTATCAACCAAGAAGACATTGATGCATTTAACTATTTGAACGACAAAAATATTGAACTTGAAGTCAGGAAAGTTTCATCAGATAGCAAAGTTTACATGATGGACTTGATTAATAAGCTCAAAAAATAATTTCTATCGCAATTTTTATATTGATTTTAATCCATTACTCAAAACAGATTTTAAAACTTTTGGTTACAGGAGATTAAACAATGGAACTTACCGTTGTTCAAATAGTAATGGTCTTTATCGTCGCGTGTATCGCGGGGATGGGATCAATCCTTGATGAATTCCAATTTCACCGTCCTCTCATTGCTTGTACACTTATAGGTATCGTTCTGGGAGATATGAAAACGGGTATCATCATCGGTGGTACATTAGAAATGATCGCACTTGGGTGGATGAATATCGGTGCTGCTGTTGCACCTGATGCCGCTTTAGCCTCGATTATTTCAACTATCCTCGTCATTGCCGGTGGTCAAAGTATTGGTGCAGGTATTGCCATTGCCATCCCACTTGCAGCAGCCGGTCAAGTATTAACCATTATCGTTCGTACTGTGACAGTTGCATTCCAACATGCTGCCGATAAAGCCGCCCTCAATGGCAATTTAACGGCTATTGGCTTTATTCATATATCTGCATTACTACTGCAAGCGATGCGTATCGCAATACCCGCGTTGATTGTTGCCATTTCGGTTGGTACATCAGAAGTACAACAAATGTTGGATTCTATCCCACAAGTTGTTACTGATGGTCTTAATATTGCGGGTGGTATGATTGTCGTTGTCGGTTATGCGATGGTCATCAATATGATGCGCGCAGGCTACTTAATGCCATTCTTCTACTTAGGTTTTGTTACCGCGGCATTTACTGACTTCAACCTAGTTGCACTTGGGGTAATCGGTACTGTGATGGCTATTTTATATATCCAACTCAGTCCAAAATACAATAAATCACAAACTGTTGTTACCCAAGGAAATAGTAGCAATAACAACCTTGATAATGAGCTAGACTAGGAGGAACGTATAATGGTAGATATCACAAAACCGACAGCTAAAAAGCTTACACAAAGCGATATTCGCGGCGTATTCTTACGGTCTAACCTATTGCAAGGTTCTTGGAACTTTGAACGTATGCAAGCCCTAGGCTTCTGCTATTCAATGGTTCCGGTTATTCGTCGTCTTTATCCAGAAAATAATGATGATAGGAAACAAGCAATTAAACGCCATCTTGAGTTCTTCAATACCCATCCATATGTTGCAGCGCCTGTTCTGGGTGTCACAATGGCAATGGAAGAGCAACGTGCCAATGGTGCAGACATTGATGACGGTGCAATAAATGGTATCAAAGTCGGTCTAATGGGGCCATTAGCCGGTGTTGGTGACCCCATTTTCTGGGGAACTGTTCGCCCTGTATTTGCGGCTCTCGGTGCCGGTATCGCAATGACAGGTAGCTTACTTGGCCCTCTACTGTTCTTTGTTTTGTTTAACCTTGTACGTTTATTAACCCTTTACTATGGTGTTTCATATGGCTACAAAAAAGGGATTGATATTGTTCAAGATATTGGTGGCGGTTTCCTACAAAAGCTCACCGAAGGAGCATCCATTCTCGGTTTGTTTGTCATGGGGGCATTAGTAAACAAATGGACACATGTCAATATCCCACTTGAAGTTTCACGGATCAAAAACCCAACAACGGGCACTGAAGATATTACCACGGTCCAAATGATCCTTGATCAACTCATGCCAGGCTTAGTCCCGCTATTGCTAACCTTCGCCTGCATGTGGCTGTTGCGTCGTAAAGTCAACGCGTTGTGGATTATTATCGGCTTCTTTGGCTTGGGTATCCTTGGTGCTTGGCTGAACTTCTTGGCGCCATAATTTTCCATCATTATTTGAATTGGGAGGTTGCAGCCTCCCTTTTTTAATTTTAAGCTCTGCATTATGTTTACTTATCCAAGGGCTCACAAATGACCTTCAATGATGCCATTCTTGCTATAATCATTTTGATCATGCTTGTTTATGCGATTTATGATGAATTCATTCAGCATTTGTTAAAGGGTAAAACCTTATTAAAAATTAATCTAAAAAGAAAACATCGAGCAGATGCTATTATTTTTATTGTTCTAATTTGTATCGTTATTTATACAAATATTGTACACCATGGTAATTTATTAACCACTTACTTATTATTGATTACTATTTTCATGTCAATTTATTTGGCATTTATAAGAACACCAAAGCTATTCTTTAAACAAACTGGTTTTTATTTTGCCAATGCCTTTATATTATATGACAGAATAAAAACAATGAACTTATCCGAAGACGGTGTATTAATAATAGGTTTAGAAAAAAAGAAAATTAACATCCAAGTTTCACATCTTGATGATTTACAACGAATTTATGAATTCCTTATTAATCATAAGTAAATAAATTTTATATTGTCACTAAAAACAAGGTTAATTATTAATTTAATTAACCTTGTTTTTACCAATAACCTTGTTGATAATAATTCTCACTACCGTTTAATATCCACAATTAATTAAGTGTTGCCTTTAATATAAATTATGGTATCTTTCTTTCCACGTCATTGGGGAGTAGCCTGTTCTGGTTTCATATATAATACCAGAAAGTCCGTATCAACATACTCGTTTGGTTTCAAACGTGGTGCGGACACCAAAATTCGGTTGGCAAGACCATAGACACATAAATAAGCCTTTTGGTTGGGGGTAATTTATGTGTATATGGAATCACCCAACCGAGGTTCTGTTATGAGTTTCTATGCTACCCTTATCTTAGCCCTTGCCCTGTCAATGGACGCCTTCGCTGTTGCTATTTGTAAAGGTGCAGTGCTTCATAAACCCCGCTTTAGAGAAATTCTCCGTACTGGTTTTATCTTTGGTTTTATTGAAGCCATTACCCCCATTATTGGTTGGGGCATCGGTATTTTAGCCAGCCAATATGTTATCCGCTGGGATCATTGGATTGCATTTGGTTTATTATTTGTTTTAGGTGCTAGGATGATCTGGCAGAGCATTAAAACAAAAGATGAAGAATGCTGTTCTAAACCTTCTAGTCATAGCTCAACAAGCCTGATTTTTTCTGCAATAGCCACCAGCCTTGATGCGATGGCCATCGGCTTAGGCTTAGCATTCTTACAAGTAGATATCGTTCATACTGCAATGACTATTGGCTTAATGACAATGATCATGGCCACTATCGGTATGATGATTGGCCGTTATGTAGGCCCATTACTCGGAAAAAAAGCAGAAATTATCGGTGGATTGGTACTAATAGGTATTGGTTTTAATATCTTATTTGAGCACCTTGAATTATTTATGTATGCCCATTAGTTTTTGTGCCCCCTATATGGGGGCAATAGCTCTACTCTGCATTAGATTGATAAACACGAATTAAAAAATCAGCCGTATATTCTTTCACCTCTGCTTTCTGTAAATCCTCTTTAACCTGTTCTGATGCACGCCAAGCAAATGGTGTCATCATCAATAATTCATAAGCTTCTTGCCCAGTCAGCGCCATCTTATAATTTAGTTGGCAACTATCTATTAACGAAAAATTTGGCAGATCTTCATCTTTCGCTGGGTGTAACTTAACCTCATCGTAGATTAACGCTTTTAATTCTTGCAGATGTTCCGCCGCAGGCGTAACGGTTATTAACATACCTTTAGAAACTAATACACGACTTAATTCTTGTGCCTTGCAGGGTGCGTAAATTCGTACAATTCCCCCCAAGCTGTTATCAGAAAATGGCAAGCGATGACTTGTACCAACGCAAAAACGAACGGATTTATAGCGTTTCGCCGCATAACGAATCGCAGCCTTCGAAACATCTAGGCCTAAAACTGTATATTTTTCAAAATGTTTTGCAAGTTCTCGTGAAAAATAGTCTGTGTAATACCCTTCTCCGCACCCAATATCCAGCAGGCTAGTACAAGATGATGGAATAAACTGAATAAGTTTTTCTGCCACCTTTCCACGCATAGGGTGGTAATGCCCTGCATCAAGAAATTGCCTACGCGCTTGCATCATTTCAGCATTATCACCGGGGTCTTTAGAACGTTTATGCTGTACAGGTAACAAGTTAACATAGCCTTCTTTTGCACAATCGAACTGATGATTTTCTGCACAACGATAACTGTTATTAGCAAGATTTAGTGGTGTAAAACAGAGAGGACATTGATAATTCATAGCAGTCACTGATTTAAAAATAAGGGGGAGTATACCATATTCAAATTAGTTTTCTTTCTGTTATATATCTTGCTTTTTAACTGTATTTTTTGTTCTCTAAAAGTAATAAAAAAACATTAGCGGGTGTCTCATGATAAAAATTAGGTTAGCAACCCCCGATGAAGCCGAACTTCTTTGGTCTATACGTAACCAAGCAATTCGCCATGGTTGCACAACGAGTTTTGATGCAAAAACGATCCGTGCCTGGACACCTGATGAAATGCCGGTAAGTTATATACACATTGTGAGGAATAACCCATTCTTTGTCGCGGTAAATAACAATGATGAGCCCGTTGCAACTGGTTATCTTAATTTAGAGGCTAACAGTGTTGATGCCATATTTACCTTACCACAATACACTGGCTGTGGAGCTGCTAGCTTAATATTAGATGCCATTAAAGCTGAAGCCAAAAAGCGAAATATTAAAAAATTGGTATTAGATTCATCACCAAATGCTGAACGCTTTTATCAGAAACATGGTTTCACTTCGATTAAACATGCTAGCTACTACTCTTGTCTCGCACAAGTCGAGTTAGATTGTGTTCAAATGGAAATTGAAATATAACTTTCAATTTAAATGGAGTTAAAAGCCACTAAGCTATTCT
Source organism: Providencia sp. PROV269 (assembly GCF_028477785.1). Classification (NCBI taxonomy): domain Bacteria; kingdom Pseudomonadati; phylum Pseudomonadota; class Gammaproteobacteria; order Enterobacterales; family Morganellaceae; genus Providencia; species Providencia sp. PROV269. The sequence goes on from NZ_JAMPLV010000003.1 coordinate 121,782, forward strand.
GTGGCTTTATTCTATTTAATATTGACTGTATTTTAGGCTAACTGTATTTGTGAATGCAGTTTTGAATAACAACTAAAAATCAGCAAATTCGGCAATAGGCTTACGCCCATGGGACTCTAAAAAGTCCAATACACGACGTGGAGAAACATTTAAAATTTGTGATTGTGGAAAACTAATTGATTCCAACATGTCAACTACGCGATCAAAACGGCCGAGATACCCGGCAAAATGTGAGTCTGAACCTAATGCAACCCACCCGCCAGTTTCTTTAACTGCCTTAGCTATTTCTAAGCAATTCTGTTGACTACCCGCTCTTGAATGTAGGAATGAAGAGTTATTCATTTCCAAAGCAACATTACACTCTTTCGCGGCTTGCGCTACTGCTTTGATATCAATAGGATATTTAGGGTTGCCTGGATGGGTAATTATTTGCACTTTACCACTACGGATCGTGGCAATCATAGCTTCTGTATTATCAGCTAAACTTTGGGGCTCAAGAACCGGTTCATGAAAACCAGCTAAAATAATATCTAAATGACGAGCGATCTTTTCATTGCAGTCTGTCTCACCCAACTTGTTCTTTATATTTGCTTCAATACCGTACAATAAACCAACACCATCAACAATTCTCGGCAAGATAGGCATATTACCAAAATGCCACTCATGTGGAGCATCTTGCATTTCAGGCCCGTGGTCGGTAATCGCAAATAGTTTGACACCACGGCTTGCGGCCTCAGCGAAATATTCATTAACTGTACTATAAGCATGGGTGCTGGCAATAGTATGCGCATGTAAATCAACTTGATACATAAATGATATCCTTCTATTTTTTCTACTTGCCTTCCGAGCCTACCTGCTCAGGAAAGATTCAACCAAGCTAACATATCAATTTAAAAGTTTCGATAGTCATTCACCTAAACAGCATTTTATCAACATATTGCAATATATTAGATAATATCCTAAGAAACTTTCAGGATAAAAAAACCCGCGATTATTGCGGGTTAAAATACACAGAATTAAAAATTAACTTAATCAACTAAGATACGTTTATTAGTCGCTCCCCACAAAATTGACATTTCGGTAAATAATGCACCACTGATATCCTCAACCTCTTCGGCAGTAATTTCAGCATTACCTTGTTTACCAAAAAATACAACTTCATCTCCTGGGCTAACGTTTTTTAAATCAGTAACATCAACCATGACTGTATTCATTGATGTTTTTCCTAAAACAGGAACTGTTTGGCCATTAATCAATGCATGTCCCGCATTGCTAAATACACGGCGATAGCCATCCGCATAACCTACAGGGATATTTGCTAATACAGAATCACGTTTCAAGGTATACGTTCTATCATAACCCACCGTATTTCCCTTTGGATAATGATTCACAGAGGCAATGCTCGATTTCAGTGTCATCACGCGTTTATAGTCATTTGTCGCAACGGTATCGCCGTAGAAAATGCCACCGACACGTACCATATCCAACCATGATTCAGGTACCGTAATAGTTGCATAAGTATTCGCGACATGTAATGTAATGTCTTCACGCTTTAGCCCTGTCGTATTCAATACTTGTTGAGATTCTTTCTTGAATTTTTTGAGGTCCTTACGGATCTGAGTTTCATCCTCTTCTGGATAATGAGACATAATACCGACGATTTTTAACTGAGGTAATTGTGAAATCAGCTTAGCTTCATTAAGGCCAGCAAGTGTACTCACCTCTAAACCGTTGCGCGACATCCCGGCTGAGTTCAGTGCCAGATGAATAGGAATCACTTTATTCTGCTTTTTCGCAATCGCATTTAAGCGCTGCGCCATTTCTAAATTACCGATTAACTCTTCCGTTTCATATTGTGTAGCCTGAGCCATTTCTTGCTCTGTCGCACTTCTCACTCGCATTAATCTGCCTTTAAAACCTAAATCTCTCACGGTCTTAAGCTCTTGATTATTTGTTACCCCAATGCATTGCACATTATTTTCAATCATTATTGGTGTAACTAAAGAAAGGTCATGCCCATATGCATCTCCTTTCAAAACGGCACACAGCGAAGATTTATCTCCTAGTAGGTTTTGTACTTTCTTAATATTAAAATCTAATGCGCTGCGAGATATTTCAATCCATGCGTTATTAACCACCACCGGTTGGTTTTGTGTCGCATATGTTTCTATCGGTGTTGTGATATTGTTTGGCTGTTGACAAGCTGTTGCAGCAACCAGTAAAGGGAGTAATGCCAGATACTTCAAACGAAAAGCCACGTGTTGTTCCTTATCTCTAGTGATTTTTACCAAGACATTATTTTTATAATTCTAGGTGGAAATAGACAAAATATGTATCGGTTTTAAATAATACCAACCTTCATACCCCGAACAAGTAATAATTCACTTTTTTTGCATAAAAAGACAAAATATCTTTTTCGAGTTAATTTTTCTTTTTTAGAAATAAAACATTTGGTTGAAATCATCGTAAATCAAATTATTTTTATTATTTAATAGGTTATGGCAATAATTTCACTAACATTTACTTTTGTTACACTTTTTATTTGGCGAATTAACATGCTTAAATGATAATAACTATCAATTAGGAATTTTTACTAAATATCACTCAATCCATAAGGCTATGTTATGAAGTACAAATTACTCACACTCATTATTCCAACACTACTTACTGCCAATGTTGCTAACTCCGCTGAAATGTACAATAAAGATGGTAATAAACTTGATGTATACGGACAAATTGATGTCCGCCATCATATTGCCAAAAGCCGTAGTGGCGAAGATGGTGACGACTCACGTGTCAGACTAGGGCTAAAAGGTGATTCGCAAATCACCGACCAGCTCATTGGCTTTGGGCGTTTTGAATGGGAAACGAAAACTAACCAATCGGAATCAACTGAAGAAAATAGCAATCGTTTAGCTTATGCAGGCTTAAAATTTGCAGATTACGGCTCCCTTGATTATGGCCGCAATTATGGTGTTATTTATGATACCAATGCTTGGACAGACGTATTACCACTCTGGGGAGCGGATACGATGGATCAAGAAGATAATTACATGCTAAGCCGTAACCGCAATTTACTCACTTATCGCAATAATAATGCTTTTGGTTACATTGACGGTTTAAGCTTCGCACTACAATATCAAGGTAAAAATGGTGAAAAAAACCTATCATCCGGAGATGAGTTAACCGATAACGGCGATGGTTTTGGCTTATCGACTGCTTATGAGTTAGGTTATGGTATTTCCCTTGGCGGTGGTTACTCCTCATCTTCCCGCACACCAAAACAAAAAGATGCCACAACCAGTAGTGCAACGGGTAAACGCGCCGAAGCATGGAACGTAGGAGGGAAATTTGAATACGAAGACCTCTATCTCGCCGTCATGTATGGCCAAACACTTAATATGAGCCGTTTTGGTAATGATGATATGGAGTCAATAGCAAATAAAACTCAGAATCTTGAAGTGGTTGCCTTATATTCTTTTGACTTCGGTCTAACCCCATCAATTGGCTATAACTATTCCAAAGGTAAAAACTTAGGCAACTTTGGGGATAAAGAATTAGTGAATTATATTGCCATCGGCTCAGCTTATGACTTTAATAAAAATTTGAGTGCTGTTATCGATTATAAAATCAACTTGTTAAACGATAATGATTTTACTGACCATTACAAAGTGAATACTGATAACGTGCTTGGCTTAGGGTTAGTGTATCAATTCTAAAATTATTATCCCTAGCGTAAAGTAAAAGCATCCGTTATAGACGGATTGCTTTTACTTTATAATCCTGTTGCTTAATCATGCATTAAATATCTAACTGAATTTAATATATCAGTAAGCCCTACTTTCCCCTCATTAAAATTATCTCTCATCATTTTATAAAAGTTTTAAAATTCGTAATCAGGTAAAAATTTATTATTGCTACAGCATGGCTTCAAAAATACCACTTTAGGTGATATTTATTATCCCTCATCGATAAGTATATATTGACCTAATATCCATTTTATTACCGTTACGATAGACGTCATTGAAGCACAGATATAGTATTTACGAGTACTCTATTGAAGTGCTTTTTAGGTTACCTAAAAATCTAAGAGCATCTATTATAACCATTGTTACTTTTTTCATTCCAGTTCCACCTATAAGCATATTAATCAATAAAGTGATCATCACTTAACCAAAGTAAAATGACCTACTCGTCACCAAAAAACAAAAAGGCACCAGTAACTAACTGATGCCTTTGGATTTATCGACAACTAAAAACTGTTATCAACAATAACTATATTATTCCCACTCAATTGTTGCAGGCGGTTTACCGCTGATATCATAAACAACACGGGAAATGCCATCGACCTCATTAATAATACGGTTTGAAACTCGGCCTAGGAAATCATATGGTAAGTGCGCCCAATGCGCGGTCATAAAGTCGATAGTTTCTACTGCACGTAATGAAACCACCCAGTCGTATTTACGGCCATCACCCATGACACCAACAGAGCGGACAGGTAAAAATACGGTAAACGCTTGGCTAACTTTATGATATAAATCAGCTTTGTGCAGTTCTTCAATAAAGATAGCATCTGCGCGACGTAATAAGTCACAGTACTCTTTCTTCACTTCACCTAATACGCGAACCCCTAAACCTGGGCCAGGGAATGGGTGACGATACAGCATGTCGTACGGGAGACCTAACTCGAGACCAATTTTACGGACTTCATCTTTAAACAATTCTTTTAATGGCTCAACTAAACCAAGTTTCATGTCATCCGGCAGACCACCGACGTTATGGTGAGACTTAATAACATGCGCTTTGCCAGTTGCTGATGCCGCTGACTCAATAACGTCTGGATAAATAGTCCCTTGAGCCAACCATTTGATATTAGGCAGCTTAGATGACTCTTCATCAAATACCTCGATAAATACATGACCAATTTTCTTACGTTTAGCTTCTGGATCGCTGATCCCAGCTAACGCATTTAAGAAACGATCTTCTGCTTTAGCATGGATAATGTTCAGGTCAAATTTACCTGCAAACATTTCCATCACTTGGTCTGCTTCGTTTAAACGTAATAAACCGTTATCAACAAATACACAGGTTAAACGTTTACCAATTGCGCGGTTTAATAGCAACGCAGTAACCGATGAGTCAACACCACCCGATAGCGCGAGCAGTACATGGTCATCACCAATTTGCTCTTTTAAACGGGCTACCGTGTCTTCAATAATTGCAGCTGGCGTCCACAGTGCCTCACATTGGCAAATATCTTTCACAAAGCGCGTTAAAATATTTAGGCCTTGGTGAGTGTGAGTCACTTCTGGGTGGAATTGAACACCATAGAATTTTTTCTCTTCATTTGCCATGATGGCATATGGGCAGCTTGGCGTGCTGGCAATAGTTTTAAAATCCGCAGGAATAGCGGTAACTTTATCACCATGGCTCATCCAGACATCAAGTACTGGCTTGCCAGCTTCGTTCAGAGAGTCATGAATATCACGGAATAATTCACATTGCTCAGTGATTTCAACATTGGCATAACCGAACTCACGTTCACCAGAGACCTCAACTGCGCCACCCAGTTGCATTGACATGGTTTGCATGCCATAACAAATACCTAATACAGGAACACCTGCATTAAATACGTAATCAGGAGCACGTGGACTATCTGATTCAGTCGTACTTTCTGGCCCACCAGAAAGAATGATACCGTTTGGATTAAATTCTCGAATTTGTTCTTCTGTAACGTCCCACGCCCAGAGTTCACAGTAAACGCCAATTTCACGGATACGACGGGCGATCAGCTGTGTATATTGCGAGCCGAAATCAAGAATAAGAATGCGATGTTTATGGATATTTGTTGTCATTTGAGGAGAATTCCAAAAATTCAAGTCAAAAATAAGAATCGGTGACGCAATCGAACGAATGCGCCACCCTGAGAAATTTTATCGATTATTGCCCCAAACGATAGTTTGGAGATTCTTTCGTGATAGTAACATCATGGACGTGGCTTTCTTGGATACCGGCTCCACTGATACGAACAAATTCTGCTTTTGTTCTCAATGCATCAATAGTACCACAACCTGTCAGCCCCATACAGGAGCGTAAGCCACCCATTTGTTGATGAATGATTTCTTTTAATCGGCCTTTATACGCTACGCGGCCTTCAATACCTTCTGGCACTAATTTGTCTGCCGCATTATCTGATTGGAAGTAACGGTCTGACGAGCCTTTAGACATTGCACCAAGTGAGCCCATACCACGGTATGCTTTGTAAGTACGGCCTTGGAATAAAATAGTTTCTCCTGGAGACTCTTCAGTTCCTGCGAACATTGAGCCGACCATCACACACGCAGCGCCTGCCGCGATAGCTTTAGAGATGTCACCTGAGAAACGAATCCCACCATCCGCAATAACAGGAATACCCGTACCTTCAAGTGCTTCCGCCGCTTCAGCAATAGCCGTGATTTGTGGTACACCCACGCCAGTGACGATACGCGTAGTACAGATTGAACCCGGACCAATTCCCACTTTAACCGCGCTAACACCTGCATCCGCTAAGGCTTTCGCCCCTTCCGCTGTTGCAACGTTACCACCAATAATTTGTAAGTCAGGGTATTTTTGGCGAGTTTCGCGGATACGTTGTAGTACGCCTTCTGAATGACCATGTGATGAGTCAATTAATAAAACATCAACGCCAGCAGCCACCAGCGCGTCAACACGTTCTTCATTCCCTGCGCCTGCACCAACCGCAGCACCAACACGTAAACGGCCTTGCTCGTCTTTACACGCGTTTGGCTTACGTTCTGCTTTTTGGAAGTCTTTAACCGTGATCATCCCTAACAAATGAAAGTTATCATCGATCACTAAGGCTTTTTCTACGCGCTTTTCGTGCATTTTTTGCAAAACGATTTCGCGTGCTTCGCCTTCTTTCACGGTGACTAAACGTTCTTTTGGCGTCATCACCGCAGTAACAGGTTGGTCTAAATCTGTCACGAAACGAACATCACGGCCTGTAATAATACCAACTAATGAGTTATCGTTTGCCACGACTGGATAACCAGCAAAACCATTGCGCTCAGCCATTTCTTGCACTTCACGAATAGTGGTATCCGGAGTTACTGTAACAGGGTCCGTTACGACACCACTTTCATGTTTTTTTACGCGGCGAACTTCTTCCGCTTGGCGCTCAATAGTCATATTTTTATGGATGAAACCAATGCCACCTTCTTGTGCTAAAGCAATAGCAAGGTCAGATTCTGTGACAGTATCCATGGCTGCAGAAAGCATAGGAATGTTCAGGCGGATGTTTGCAGTCAGTTGAGTTGATAAGTCTGCGGTATTCGGTAATACCGTTGAGTGTGCAGGAACGAGTAAAACGTCGTCGAAAGTTAGTGCTTCTTTTTTAATGCGTAACATAGGCAATATCCCACCAGGCAGCGTTATGGAAAGGTATAAAATATTGCCGCGGCATTATACACACCGAAAACGGTTGCTTCCAGCACTTTTTTGAAAAAAAACTTGATAACTCCTATAGCTGCGTTAGTATCTATCGATTAAGTCATTGTTTTAAAATTTGATCTGGCTCACATGTCGACTTCACAAAGTAGCGCAATTTACTCTGTTAGTAAGCTTAACCAATCGGTTCGGGAACTTCTCGATAGCCAAATGGGGCGTATTTGGTTAACAGCTGAAATTTCCAATTTTTCACAACCCAGTTCAGGTCATTGGTACTTAACCTTAAAAGATGACCGAGCGCAGGTGCGAGCGGCCATGTTCCGTGGGCAAAATGCACGAGTCACTTTCCGCCCACAAAATGGCCAGCAAGTTTTAGTTCGAGCGACAGTGACCTTATATGAACCTAGAGGTGACTATCAATTAATCCTTGAGAGCATGCAACCAGCCGGTGAAGGCTTACTGCAACAACGTTTTGAGCTATTAAAACAAACACTAAGTGCCCAAGGTTTGTTTGATATTATTCATAAAAAACCACTACCTAGCCCAGCTAAATCCGTCGGTATCATTACCTCGGCAACGGGTGCAGCCCTACATGATATTTTAAATATTTTACGTCGTCGCGACCCTTCCCTGCCTATCATTATCTACCCAACGGCCGTTCAAGGTGAGATGGCACCAGCACAAATTGCTCGGATGATTGAGCTAGCAAATTTGCGTCAAGAATGTGATGTGTTGATCGTCGGTCGCGGGGGCGGTTCACTTGAAGATTTATGGGCATTTAATGAAGAAATCGTTGCTAGAGCCATTTTTGCTAGTCAACTGCCTATAATTAGCGCTGTTGGTCATGAGACCGATGTGACGATTGCCGACTATGTGGCGGACGTAAGAGCACCCACCCCATCTGCAGCGGCTGAGCTTGTTAGCCGTAACCAGTTAGAAATGCTCCGTCAGCTAAAATCTGCGCAGCAACACCTTGAAATGGCAATGGATTATTATGTAGCAGGTCAACAACAAAGGTTTGCTCGTTTGCATCACCGTTTACAGCAACAACACCCACAATTACGTTTGGCACGGCAACATAATCAACTTAATTTATTGCAACAAAAACTTGCGCAGTCGATGACTCGACAACTACAAAATTCAACATCTAAGTTCGAAAGGCTCGACCGTCGTTTACTGCAAAATGATTTGCGCCCTCAATTGCAAAAACAGCAACGTCAGTTGCAGCAGACACAGTATCATTTGCAGAATATGGTCACGAGTTTGGTTAACAGTTACCGCCAACGTTTCGCTGTCGCTTGTTCAAAAATGGAAGCAGTTAGCCCATTAGCCACCTTAGCTCGCGGGTTTAGTATCAGTGAAACCGCTAAAGGCACCGTACTGAAAAAAACCAGCCAAGTGAAAGTTGGCCAACCACTGAAAACTCGCCTGAATGATGGCTGGGTTGAAAGCCAAGTTACTCATATTGAGAAGGTTAAAGTAAAAAGAATATCGAAATAATTATTTTAACCACTTATCTCGATAAAAATAACGGGATAAGTGGTGTTAAATTTATACGTTGATTAGAAACGCACCTGTCCACCAATCATATAAGTACGCCCTCTTGCTGTTGCATTATTTTTACCGCGTTCTTCCATAATAGCGGTAGAATTTGCACGATTTAATGCATCCGAATAATTTTTATTCGTGATATTATTAACCGTCATCATCAATTTAAAGTTTTTATTAACTTCATAGTCTGTATATAAATCAATGATTGTAGGTTGTTTTTCATACTTATCTTTTAGTGCATTTCCATCGTTATCAACGATAGACTCTACACCAATTCGTTTTGAAGGGCCGGTCCATGTAATAGTTGTACCTACGGTTAATTTTTCATCCAATAAACGCACACCTGAATCCAAGGTCACATAATAATCAGGAAGCTCAGTGAAATCTCCCGCACTAAAATCAGCAACCTTAGCTATGGAGTTAGGTTGATCCCCAGTTTCTTTGGTATAGGATAATGTTGAATAAACTATACCTGCATCATAATTAGCCTGTAATTCATAGCCACGAAGATTAACATCATGAGGCTCATTGACATACATATAGCTTTTACGCATAAATTCTGGGAATTCTTTGTCCCATACATCATCATTCATTAAACACCAAGCCAGTTCAGCATTTGATCTTGGGCGACAAAGTAAATAAGGCTTACTCGTAATATAGTCTTTAATTTTTGTATGGAACCATAATGCCTTCATATTAAATTGGTCACCTTCAAAAATTAAATCCGGTTTAAAGCTATTAAAACCAACTTGCCATGTCTGTGATTTCTCTTCTTTTAAGAATGGGTTCATTGAATTACCACCTTCTTGAGAATAAAAAACTTCTTGCGTATTCGGCGCTCTCATTGAATGCGCATAACTGACAAATGGCTGGAATTCAGGAATAATTTCTGCTGATAATAAAACTCCGGGGTTAAAACCATTACCCCGTAAATTTAAAGTTGCAGCTTCCTGTGGAAAACAAAAATCTTGATCACCACATGCAGGTTTAAAACCTTTTAAGTGATAATTCATATAATTCAAATCAAAAATTGCTGTATAGATCCCATACTTGGCTTCCAATTGTGTATATGCGCTCGCAAGATCTAACGACCCACTTGGCGAGAATGGATTATAGTTCAACGTATCTTGGTCAATAACAGAACTAACCTCTCGCTCATACTTCGTTTTAGATAACTTAGAACCTATTTTCCATTCAAAATCAATATCACCATAGGAAAACCGGCTTGTATTAGAAAGATTAAGACCATCGCCAATATTTTTGGATTTACCTTGCCTTAATGCCCAACCTAATGAGTCACCTTCAAATTGTTGGTCATTTTTTCCATGACTCGCTAAAACCTCAACATCAATTAATTCATTTAGCGGCGTATATTTATATTTAATATAATAATCTTCACTATTAATCTTTCTTCGTGTGAGCTTATTTTGTAAGAAACGACTACTGAATTCTAATTCATGGCTGTCATTAGGTTTATATTTCAATTTAGCTAATTGCGATTGTGGCTTTTGTTTGAAAGTGGAGTCGGTGGCAAATTCATCACTATCAAACCCATCACCATTTTTATAACTGCCAGGAATATTATGGCCGCTAACCGCAATTAAACCGCCAAAATAGCCATCATCTTGCAATAATGTCTTTCCTGCGACCGCTACCATGCCATTATAACCGAGACCATTATCTCCCCAGCTAGCTTTACTACGCAGCCCATATACATTATCTTTAAAAATCACATCATCAATACCGATAGTACGAAAATTTGCACTCCCTGCTAAAGCGTTAACACTATTGCCTCCATTTAATTGCCCTTTCTCTACTTCAACTTCAACAATAAAATTTGGGTCAATTAAAGCGCCAAAATCATTATTTGGCTGTTGTCCATGTGTATATTGACTTGGGGAAATTCCATAATAACTTTGCGTGACACCATCCACCATCATATTCACGCGACCAAAACCACTCAACCCGCGAATATTGACATTAACGGTACCTTGGCTGGCATCCATTTGAGTATAGGTTCCGGGCATGGTACGAATAATTTTATCCATCGACTGCAATTTATTTTCCGTACCCACCGCGCTATAAGCACCCGGATTTTCCAATGCTTTGACTAATGGCGTTTGTTTCTGCGCACCTGAGACTTTTAATTGGCTAAAATTAACCACACCTTCTTTCTGCTTATTCTGCTGCTGCGTATTTTCAGCCAAAGCGATCCCTTGGGAGCTAGTGGCAATAATGCTAGCAACCATAATTATTGTTTTATTATTCATTAAACCATTCCTGTAAACGTACTGTGTGTCATACGCTCACACTGCTAGCACAGACCAAATAAAGCCTGTGAAGAGACCCAGCAACAATGTCATTAATATTGTTGCTGGCCTGAAATCACCTAAATTTTATAGGTTAATTATTATTTTAAATATGGAAAATATTTATCTTTATTTTCAAGCATGAGAATAAAACTATATTCTTGGGCGATATCATCTAGTGCATTAAAACGCCCTGATTTACCACCATGCCCCGCATTCATATTAGTTTCTAATAATAATAATGAATTGCCTTGTTTAATATCTCGTAATTTAGCTACCCATTTTGCAGGTTCCCAATATTGAACTTGAGAGTCATGTAACCCTGTCGTCACTAAAATATGTGGGTAATGTTGTGCTTTGATATTGTCATAAGGGCTATACGCTTTAATTCTCCAGTAATCTTCTTCATTTTCAGGGTTACCCCACTCATCGTATTCCCCGGTGGTCAGAGGGATTGATGGGTCTAACATTGTGGTTACCACATCAACAAATGGAACAGCGGAAACAACCCCCTCGTATAAATCAGGCGCCATATTCACAACCGCTCCCATTAATAAGCCACCCGCACTGCCCCCCATGGCATACACATGTCCTGCTTTACCATAACCTTCTGATAATAACCCTTTGGTTGCATCAATAAAGTCAGTAAAGGTATTCATCTTGTGGATTGTTTTGCCTTGTATGTACCAATTTTTACCTAAATCACCACCACCACGAATATGTGCAATCGCGTAAACAAAGCCACGATCCAATAAAGACAAACGAGATGAACTAAATGAAGGATCAATGCCATACCCATAAGCGCCATAACCATAGACTAACAATGGATTTTGGCCATGTTTGAATAGATCTTTACGGTAAACTAAAGAAACCGGGACTTTTACCCCATCTTGTGCAGTAACCCAAATACGCTCACTTTGGTAGTTTTGCTTATTAAAGTCTTTAACTTCTTCTTGTTTTAACAGCTGCTTTTCTTGAGTCAGCATATTAATTTCATATACTGAAGACGGTGTGGTCATTGATGAGTAACCGTAGCGTAGTTTATCCGTATCTGGCTCAGGGTTATTTCCGATCCACGCCATGTATGTTGGGTCATCAAAGCTCACTTGGTTTTCTTTATTAGTTAACCAACTGATTTGGCGAATATTCACTAAACCATTTTGGCGTTCTTCCACAACTAACCAATTATTAAATAAAGCAAAACCTTCAAGATCAACCCCATCACGCGGTGCAATAAAGCTTACCCATGGTGCTGAAATATTGTCTGCAATATATAAACCAAATAATGGATGCTGGTGATTAGAACGAATATAGAATTTACCATTGAAATGGTCAGGATAGTACTCAACCCCCGTTTGACGTGGTTTTAAAATTTTAACGTCATTTTGTGGCTGATTGGCATCAATTAAACGGTACTCAGAGGTTTCAGTACTCGTGATCCCCATTAAAATAAAATCTTTTGAAGTCGATTTCGCTAAACTAACGTAAAAAGTATCATCCTTTTCTTCATACACCAGTTTATCTTGAGTTTGCTGTGTACCATATAGATGTTTAACCACTTGATAAGGTAGCAATGTTTGCTTGTCCTTATTCACATAGAATAGCGTTTGGTTGTCATTAGCCCAGACAATATTACCTGAAGTATTGGTTAATACATTTTCCTGCCACTTGCTCTCATCAATTTTGCGAAATGATACTGCAAATTCATTACGTCCTTGGCGATCTTCAGCAATCGCTAGCGTGGTATTATCCGGCGAAATCGCTAACGCTCCCATACGATAATATTCAGTGCCTTCGGCTCGTTCATTACCATCAACTAATACAACCCATTCATCTTGGCTATTTACAGGGCGTCTTTCAAAGATAGAATAATTTTTCCCCGCGACAACTCGTGAACGGTAGGTATAACCATTATAATCATAGGGAACTGACTCATCGTCCTGCTTCATACGTGAAAACAATTCATCGTAAATTTCTTTTTTTAACGATTCACCTTTTGCAAGTTGCTGCTGCGTATAATTATTCTCTTGCGTTAAATATTCAATGATTTCTGGAGACTCGCGTTGATCATCTCTTAACCAATAATAGTTATCTACACGGGCATCTCCGTGAGTGGTGATAGTATAAGGTTGTTTTTTGGCTATTGGTGCTGACATTCTATCCTCCGCAGCACTGGTTGCTGCATATAAACCAAGTAATGTAATAAAACAAAACTCAGTGAGTTTATTACGCATAATTTATCCAATCTATTTTTCATTAAGAGTAAAATCAATAGGTATCCTGACAGTTACCCGCCCATTGATTAAAATTTCAGCTGGGGGTTCAGGTAAAGGTGCTGCTCTCGATAGCACCTGCAATGCTTCTCTATCCAAAGATCGTGTTCCTGATGAACTTACTAGGTCGCTACCAAGCAAAAAACCTTGTGGGTCAACCGTAAATGTTACTGTTGATTGACCGACTCGCCCTCGCCTTACGGCGTCTTCAGGAAACCGCTTGTATTTATTTAGTTTCCCCAATACTTGTGCTTCCCATAGCCTTTTCGCGTTATCTACCGATTGTGACTGGCTATTAAATTCTGCGGCAATTTTTTGAGTTTGTAATGGCGCTGCAGCATCACTGGTGACAGGGGCATCATTGGCTTTTGAATCAGTCGCTTGCTTTTGTTCAACCGCCTGCTTTTCATGCTTTTGTTTTTTGACTTCAGCAGTTCGTTTTGTACTCACCGCTTTAGCGACTTGCACTTCAGCCTGCTCATTGATGGCTAATGATGGGATAATTTTCTCTTCCGATGGGGCTTCATGAGCCTGGCTCGCCACCGATAACTCTTGTAGTTGGCCAATGTTAGCTTCTGTCAATTGTTCGGCTTGCGATTCAATCGAAATCTCCATTACCACTGATGGCGGAGGCAATAACTCTTCCCATTGTTGATTGTGAGTTACCCATATATACAACCCAACAACCCCAATATGAAGAGCAATTGCCAATGCGAAGCCCCCACTTATCTTCGTTGTTCGCTTTAAATACTCATTTTCAAATGTTGTTATAATCATTTTTATCTTATGCACTGACGTATTTATGTATAAATGCAAATGATAATTAATAACAAATGAAAATGGAAATCATTTCTTACTGGAAATAAAGATTACTTCACAAAATTAACTTTTTTGAAATCATTAGCTTGCTATTACTTAGTCATCCTTTAGGCGTGTACCACACAAAATCAGCATGTAAATGGTCTATTTCTTCACCTCTTTCTGAAATAATTAATACTTTTACGGGTTCTTCGGGCGCTAGGTCTTGCACATGTAAAGGCACACCAATTGCTCTTGTTGCATGATAGCCACCTGCGAATAGAAGCGCGGGTGTAGGTGCATTTAATAACGACTCTGCCATACGGCGGTCACGCAACTGCTGTATAAAGGTCATTTTAGCCACTTGTTCCGCTGTCAGTTCCCCACCATGAGAACTTTCAATCGTTTTACTGATAAGTTCTTGAACAATGGGTTGAGCTGAATATTGCCCCGTTACTGATGACGGGTTAGCGTAGGCGGCAAGTACCTCTTTTTTATCTAGGTTTGCCGACAGTAGCGGATAAGGCGAGCTCAGCAAATGACGGATTAAAGCCCCATATTGCTCCCAAGGCCAACCACTATTCCAATTTAAGGCGGACTGTAGCTTTTCGTCACGAATATAAGGGTTATTTTGCATCTGCGCCTGTACACGGTTCACACTATTTTGCTGCGACGGTGTCAACATTTCGAGTAGAACCGCACCTTGAGGCCGTATTTTTGGCATTTCTTGTGCAAGCCATTGCTCAATTTGGTGGTGATAATGGTTATCATGCTTTTCTCCGACAATGACGCGTGGAGATTGAGCAAGCTGCTCGATTAATTGCTGAGGTGTTAAAGACTTACCTGTTGCTAAGTCAATAATTTGGTTGCTTACTGTTAGTTGGCTATCTAATTGTACGATTGTCGGTTCAATTTTTTGTGTACAACAGATAAGGAAAAATAACCCAACCATTAAAGTGGCTATTTGAGAGGTCAATCTTATTGAAATCATTATGCTTTCCATCTTATGTTGTCAAGCTAATAAGATACAGATAATGATAATCATTTTCAATAAAAAGGCTCCTATAAAATCATAGAAGCCTTTAATACGTATTAATTAATATTAACCGTTAGAGTGGATTGGTTTGCGCTTCAACCACTGCTAATGCCACCATATTCACGATACGGCGTACCGACGCAATTGGTGTCAAGATATGTACCGGCTTCGCAACCCCCATCAATACCGGGCCGACCGTCACGCCATCAGAGCTTGTCACGCGCAGTAAGTTATAACTAATACGTGCAGCTTCCATATTTGGCATAATTAATAAATTTGCTGAACCTTTTAATGGGCTATCAGGCATCACATCTTTACGGATCGATTCAACTAATGCGGCATCCGCATGCATTTCACCATCAATTTCAAGATGAGGGTCACGTGCTTTGATCATCGAGAGCGTATCACGCATTTTTTGTGCTGATGCGCAGTCTGAAGAACCAAAGCTAGAACGCGATAACAGAGCCACTTTTGGCTCAATACCGAAGCGTCTTACCGTATCCGCTGCCATTAACGTGATTTCTGTTAGCTCTTCCGGAGAAGGGTCTTCATTAACATAAGTGTCTGCGATAAACGTATTACCCGTTGGTAATAACAATGCATTCATTGCACCGGCAGCATGAACACCTTCGCGGAAACCAAATAAATCTTTAACAACTTCATAATGTTCACCATAGCTGCCCACGGTACCACAAATCATCCCGTCAGCTTCACCGCGTAACACCATGATCCCACCAATTAAGGTTGGGTTATTAATCACTGCACGACGTGCCATTTCTTGTGAAACACCACGACGTTTCATGATTTGGTAGTATTCTTGCCAGTATTCTTTATAACGCGGGTCGTTTTCGTTATTGACCACTTCAAAATCTTTACCTAACTCAATGTGTAGGCCAAGTTTTTGAATACGCATTTCAATCACACTTGGACGCCCAACTAAGATTGGGAAAGCCAAACCTAAAGAAACCAGCTCTTGTGTGGCATGTAATACACGCTCTTCTTCCCCTTCAGCTAAAACAATACGTTTTTTGGCAGTCTTAGCTTGAGAAAAGATAGGTTTCATGAATAAATTTGTCTTATAAACAAACTGATTTAATTTTTCGATATAGACATCGAAGTCTTCAATTGGACGCGTTGCTACCCCTGAGTCCATTGCTGCTTTTGCCACAGCAGGTGCAATTTTAACAATCAAACGTGGGTCAAATGGCTTCGGAATAATGTATTCAGGGCCAAAGAATAAATCTTGGTTACCATAGGCTGAAGCCACTTCTTCACTTTGCTCTGCCAATGCAAGGTCTGCAATGGCATACACACAAGCCAGTTTCATTTCTTCATTAATCGTTGTTGCACCGACATCTAACGCACCACGGAAAATGAATGGGAAACACAACACGTTATTAACCTGATTTGGGTAATCAGAGCGGCCAGTACAGATGATGGCATCAGGACGAACTTCTTTCGCCAATGGTGGCAAAATTTCAGGCTCAGGATTTGCTAGCGCTAGGATCAGTGGATCTTGCGCCATGGTTTTCACCATTTCCGGCGTTAAAAGACGTGGACCTGAACAACCTAAGAAAATATCCGCATTAGGAATAGCATCCGCCAAAGTACGTTGGCCGTTATCTTCAATGGCATACGCAGCTTTGGTGACATCCATGCGTTCATCACGCCCCTTATAAATCACCCCCTTAGAATCACAGACGGTGATATGTTCACGTTTCAGTCCCAACGCGACTAATAAATTCATACAAGCGATTGATGCTGCGCCAGCGCCAGAAACCACAAGGCGGACATCACCAATTTCTTTTTTTACAATTCGTAATCCATTGATAACAGCAGCTGTACAAATGATAGCGGTTCCGTGTTGGTCATCATGGAACACAGGGATTTTCATGCGCTCACGGAGCTTTTGTTCAATATAAAAGCATTCTGGTGCTTTGATATCTTCTAAGTTAATACCACCAAAAGTCGGCTCAAGAGACGCAATGATATCAACTAATTTGTCTGGATCTGTTTCATCAACTTCAATATCAAAGACATCAACACCAGAAAACTTTTTAAATAGTACACCTTTTCCTTCCATGACTGGTTTACCAGCCAAGGCACCAATATTACCTAACCCAAGGACGGCAGTACCATTAGAGACAACCCCGACAAGGTTACCTTTAGCAGTGTAACGATAAGCTTTAAGTGGGTCATCTGCAATTTCAAGACATGGAACTGCAACACCTGGTGAGTATGCTAATGCGAGATCTCTCTGGGTTGTTAGTGGTTTAGTTGGGGTAACCGTAATTTTCCCAGGATGTGGAAACTCATGAAAATCAAGAGCACTTTGTTTTAATTTGTCATCCATCGTCAAGTCCTTTCAAAATAAGTAAGGTAAGAGCGATAACAGTATAAACACATCTCACTAGCAAATCATGATCATACCGGCAATTTCCAGAAAAATCTTTCAATTACAATAGAGTTAGGTCACTGTCCGAGTAAAACATAGTCACCTTGGTTATATTGTTCATAGCGCAACCCTGCTTTAATTTTAAAAAGCACGACTAAAAATAATTTATTATTAATTTTATTAGGTTAATATATATAAATAATTAATTGCATAATAACACAATGAAATCCCACCTTAAATATGTTCATCTGTTTAACTTTAATTTAACTATTCGATATTATTTTTTCTATTTTAATGTATTATCAACAAGCACAATATTATTAGTATGGAACTATAAAATATTAAGCAAACGATTAATATCAATCTCACTTCTCCATACTGCTGATTATATAATTATTAAAACTCCAATTAAATATAATAAACGTACCGAAATTAAATTGTCTATTTTATAGGAAATACCTGAGTAGACGTTGGCATTTGAGACATAAAAAAGGAACCCTCTATGTCTAAATATACAGTAATGATTATTGACGATCACCCTATTATACGCTTGGGATTGCGGCAGCTCATAAATACCGACACACACTTTATTATCACAGCAGAGTGCGCTTGTTGTTATGAAGCTTTAAGCATGGCAAAGCAGTTAAAACCTAATTTAATTATTATAGATACCAATATTCAAGGTATTAAAACATTTGAAACTATACGATTACTTCGTAAACACTGCAATGATAGCTACTTATTAGTGTTATCTGCATCGACAATTAAAACAGATATATATGGTGCTATTGACGCAGGAGCACAAGGTTATTTATTAAAAAACAGTGAACTTGATATGCTATTCTACAGTATGAAGAAAGCCTCTAAAGGGCAATTGGTTTTTAGTGAAAAAATTTATCAACATCTTATTTCACGTCATCATTATAGTGACCCACTATCCGCATTGACAAAACGAGAGTCTGAAATTTTGCATGAAATGGCTGTGGGTTTAAAAAATCGTGAAATATCTAACTTACTTTTTATTTCAGAGGAAACCGTTAAAGTTCACATTCGAAATATTCTTAAAAAATTACGCGTTCGATCTCGCCTTGAGGCTAGCTTAATTTATATGCGTTCAAGATAATCTATTTTTAATATATTAATTATCGAGGCTAAATTACATTTAATGTAATTATAAGGTTATTATAGATTTCTCACATTTGGGCTAGATCCCAAGTGAGTTTTGCCGCATTATGTAAGGATTATCGCTAGTTTTTTGAGGAAAATCATATGCCCAATACACCTAACTCTCCTTATATTATGTACGGAATTAAAAACTGTGACACCATTAAAAAAGCACGCCGTTACTTAGAAGACAATGGAGTTAACTATCAATTTCATGATTATCGTGTTGATGGTATTAGCGATGAACTGCTTTCTATCTTTATGGAACATATTGATTGGGAAGTGTTAGTCAATAAACGAGGAACAACTTGGCGAAAATTGACTGATGATGAAAAAAATGCAGTTATTGACGCAGATAGTGCTAAAAAAGTGCTAATTGCAGAGCCTGCCATGATCAAAAGACCCGTACTTGTTTCTCCAGATAACCGATACTTAGTTGGGTTTAACGCTAATGACTACCAAAACTTCATTCGATAATCAGGTGGATTTAATGGATTGTCCCGTTATTCAGCTTGCCAAAGAACTAATTGCACGCCCTTCTATCAGCCCCGATGACCAAGGCTGCCAAGCGATCCTTACCAAGCGCTTAAACCAACTTGGTTTTACCATTGAACCAATGCATTTTGGTAGCACATTAAATTTTTGGGCTCATCGAGGCACTCAAGGACCAACCCTCGCATTTGCAGGTCATACCGATGTTGTACCAGCAGGCAATAGCGAAAATTGGCAGACTCCTCCGTTTAACCCAACAATTATTAATCAACATCTGTATGGCCGTGGTGCAGCTGATATGAAAGGTTCTGTCGCAGCAATGGTTGTCGCAGCAGAGCGCTTTGTCGAAAAACACCCTCACCATCAAGGGCGCTTGGCCTTTTTAATCACATCAGATGAAGAAGCTGATGCATTAGATGGCACGGTTAAAGTTGTTGAAACATTAATGGCTCGTAATGAGCGTGTTGATTATTGTTTAGTCGGTGAGCCATCAAGCCAATCTCATTTAGGTGACATCATAAAAAATGGGCGTAGAGGCTCTATTACAGCAAATTTGACTATTTTAGGAACGCAGGGGCATGTAGCTTATCCACATCTAGCTGACAACCCGGTGCACCGAGCAACCGCTTTTTTGCAAGAGCTCACTTCAACTATCTGGGATAACGGCAACGAATTCTTCCCTGCTACCACCATGCAAATTGCCAATATTCATGCGGGTACTGGGGCAAGTAATGTAATCCCCGGTGAGCTATTTGTTCAATTTAATTTTCGTTTCAGCACAGAATTAACCGACACACAAATACGTGACAGGGTCACAAGCATGTTAGACCGTCATGGCCTCGTATATAAAATAGAATGGTCATTATCTGGTCAGCCATTTTTGACTGAAAAACAAGAACTTGTCACTGCAACCTTGCAGGCAATCCATGAACTAACGGGTCTTAACGCAGAGCTATCTACCAGTGGTGGTACATCTGATGGTCGTTTTATCGCTCAAATGGGCACTCAAGTAATTGAGCTTGGCCCATTGAATGCCACTATACATAAAGTTGATGAATGCGTTAGTGTCAAAGACTTGCAACAACTGGCCTTAATTTATGAGCGAGTCATGGAGCTATTGTTATTATGATCACCATCGCAATGTTAACAGGCCGTTCAACGGACCATTTAGTGACACTTGGCGGCACTCATCGTCTACAATTTAATGCCACTAAGGCATTTTTAGCCATGCAACAAGCTGCAGTAAAAGCGGGCTTCAAGTTACAATCTGCAAGTGCATTTCGCGATTTTTCACGTCAACAGTTAATTTGGAATGAAAAATTCACTGGTCTCCGCCCTGTTCTTGATGCACAAAGCCAACCTTTAGATATTACAACGCTTTCAGAAGGTGAGCTGTGTGAAGCTATTTTACATTGGTCTGCATTACCCGGAGCAAGCCGTCATCATTGGGGAACCGAAATAGATGTTTATGACCCATTACGGATCCCAGCAGGGCAAACTTTGCAATTAGAGCCTTGGGAATATGAAACTGGCGGCTATTTTGCTGAATTAAACCACTGGCTCACGGATAACATGGCGACATTTGATTTTTACCGTCCCTTCACGGCAAAAAATGCAGGGGTTGCCTATGAACCTTGGCATATTAGTTACTGGCCGTTATCCCATGAAGCTGAACAGTTGTTAACGCCAGAAGTCATTACGCAAGTTCTTGAGCAAGAAGATATTCGTGGGAAAAATTGGTTAAGCACTAACTTAGATTATGTATTCGAACGCTATATTAGAGCTCCTGAATAATTTCTAAGCTAACAAAGCAATTTCTATAGCGCCAATGCCCCATAGATGATGCGACATCATTTATGGGGCTTCTTTATTTTGTTTGGAAATTTGTTCATCAACAACTGGAAGCCGATACATAAAAATAAGCAGCCAACACAACAGTGCCAATAAACCAATTTTTAACCATAAATAACTAACAACCCAGATTGATAGTGAAAAAGTGAGAACTATCAATATAATTGCTTTTGGTTTTGCCCCTTTCGGTAACCCTTTATGCTTTTGCCAGTGACGAATATACCCCCCAAACCAAGAGCGATATAATAACCAATGATGAAAACGTGGAGATGAACGAGAAAAGCACCATGCCGCCAATAATAAGAAAGGTGTGGTAGGCAAAACAGGAAGAACGACGCCAGCAAAAGCCAGCGCAACGGCTAACCATCCAATAACAATGAGGAACAATTTTTTCAAAATCACCCCTCCTCCCGAATAAATAAATTAAATGGTAAAAACCGCATAAAATCTGTGGTAACTCATAATAATATCAATGGTATACTCTAATGGTAAACAAGCTTAATGAAAAGTCGCTTTTGCCTGTTGATGCGATTATTATTCTCTTGTTCTACGACGAAAAGAGCGCTAATAGCCCCAGTCATTGACTTGCAAAGCCTGAGAAAATGACAGGAGCCTAAACTTAAGACTATTAGGAAGCCCCATGAATCATTACTCTTTTTTTATGAAGGACGGAAAGGTAATTGCTATCGTTACACCAAATGAGCAAGAGACCCAAAAGCTAATTGCTGCCGGATATGAAAAGCAATTTGAAGAGATTGAAGCCGTTTCAACAGAAAAAGCACTTGAACGCTTTGCTAATATTCGCGGTGAAGAGGTTAAAAATATCTACGCACTTACAGGCTCTGATATTTTGCTTGGCATTGTTGGTGCATTTGCCATGGTATTTAAATAAACAATAAGCTCTGTAGGTATATTTTCTGTAGCTATCTCTGAAAAAACACACAGTTTCATATAAAGTGTAAATGGTACTCTAATGGTATAAATTTTAAATAATTTAAAATCAACATTTAGCTTTTACCCAGTTTCATAGAGGTAATGTATGCAATGGTTAGCCGACTACTGGTGGATAATTTTACTCTTATTGGTAGGTATTATCTGGAATTCAGTCAAAGAAATGATGAAATTGGACCCCAAAAAGTTTTTAGATGACAAGCCAGAAATTCCCCCACATCAAGATAATAACCACCTTTGGGATGATGAAGACGATTGGCCTAAAGACAAGAAGAAATAACCTTTTGCTTTATTTCAGCTAAAAGCGCTGGTTGGTATTGTTTTACCTGTATACCAACCTCTTCTCTTACTCGTTGTAACCATTGCTTTTGCCCTGTCATACCAATATCCGCACAAATCTGTGCGATAGGCTCGCCTGACAGCAAGTGCCGTCTGAGCAGCGCAAGCCCGGCTGTTTCTTCCCTTAATAAACGCATAATCGCACTTTGGCTCGCAGAAATAGGCCGTTTAAACTCACTAAAACCGATCAGTTCTATCCAATCATCAGGGGTTAATTGCTGCTGCTCACTGGTTTCTAAAGCAAACTCAGACAGATCATTTCGCCAATAAATATCGCGTTTTAATTGCATTTCCCCTTGCTGGCAAAGTCGCCTTGCTCGATCTGATAGCGATAATATCGCCATTGCCGTGAAACAGCCACTACTCGCTTCTTTGTGCGAACCTATTCGCATTAACCGAAAGCCCGCTTTTTGCCAAAATGCGACTAAGTCTGGTGTTAATCCAAAACTAACAGACAAAAAATCTAACCCTTGCTCTGTAGCAATTGCTTTCTGTTTTTCTAAAAGCGTTAAACCAATTTGGCGCCTACGGTGGTTCGCATCAACGGCAATACGCATCACTCGGCGAGATAGCCATTGTGCCGCAATAGGGAAATAACTATGAGCTGCTAAAGATTGGACAACTAAATTTCCTCTTGGTCGACGAAGCCCAGCCCATATTTGCCAGCTCAATGATTCGGTCAACTGTCCTTCATCTACCATCCATAATGCACCTATATAAGCACAATTATGAGACTCGGTTTTTGCCACCATAAAATGTTGCTGTTGGGCATCCAATAGACGTCGTAAATCTAATGGTGACGTTCGATAATGTGCACTCATCAATAAGCCATAAAACGCTTTTAATTGCTCATTATTTTCCGCTAATGATGCCTGGGTTAACGCTTTATATTCAATATTTCCAGCAAAAACCGTTTGAGTGACGGGTTCTTGCAGCAATAAAGCCTCATTGACCCATAATTCTAAGGGGTCATTAGCCGCATAGCGCATTGGGTTATCAAGTTGCAGTAAAGTGAAATGGGCTAAACTTGCACAGAATTTTAGCGTAAATCCACGCCCTGTTCCTTCATAGCCATCGACTGTCGTGGTTAATAAAACTCGAGGGAAATACCCCACTAGTTCTCGTAAAATATAATTAGGGATTGCAGAAGCTTCATCGATGATCAGCCAATCTGTGGTTATATTTTCATTGCTACGGCAGTATGCGAGTAAGCTATCTGGAGACCAAAAATTAATCTTTTTACCTGCATGCCGGCTTAAGACTTCCGTTGCCACTTTTGCAGGAGCACAACACCAACACTCTCCTGCAAAATGCTGTATTAACATCCCTGCTATTGCCGATTTACCGCGCCCCCTCGGCGCTATCAAGCCCCAAACTCCATGTTCTGCGCTTAATAATCGGCTAATTATTTGCTGCTGCTGTTCTGTTGGCTGGCCTGTCGGTGCTTGCCATAATGGTTTGTTTTTTAGTAATGAAAAATCAGGCTCATTCCCTTGTTTATAAAATAAAATATCGGGAGATGTTTGGAAAGTTCGCTGCAAGTGATGTACAAAATTCGGTGTCGAAATGAGCCCCAATTGTTCATTCCAGCGCAAGCTGTCTAGATCGGTATTTGTCGCCCACTCTTTTTGAGGCGCCGTACATAAAACTAACAAGCTCCCTGCTTTTAATGTGCCAGCAAGCATGGCTAGTGCTTCACTATGAAACCCTTTACGTACATCAAAAATGCCATGTAAAAATTCACGGCCCAATAATAGATGCGCATTTTCAGGGGAAACCCCTTGCGGTAAGTTTGATGAAATCGTTAACCAATCGCCATCAATAGCAACTTGAAGTTGTTTTAGTTGTTGTTCTACCCATGCATCGTCGCCAGAAAGAACCATAAGACGACGCATACCAACTATATGCAGTTGTTCTATAATGACAGGAAGTAATTTCACCATCGTAATACTATGATTTACCAATTAATAGTGACAAAA
Organism: Providencia sp. PROV269; assembly: GCF_028477785.1. Lineage (NCBI taxonomy): Bacteria > Pseudomonadati > Pseudomonadota > Gammaproteobacteria > Enterobacterales > Morganellaceae > Providencia > Providencia sp. PROV269. The sequence goes on from NZ_JAMPLV010000003.1 coordinate 146,369, forward strand.
TCCCAGCAGCGATTAAGGGCCCTACCGGTACACCACGGAATAAAGCAACGCCAATGACGGTTCCAACCAGTAAGCCTGCAACCGTAGACGGTTGATGGGACATTAATGTGACGCCCCTACTACCCAACCAAGAAACTGCGATCCCAATAACAATTGCCAAAATCGATTTCCAATTCAAAAATGAGCTTAATACCTCATTAGCCGTTATTTTACCACTCGCAATTGGAGCCATAACACCGATTGTTAAGATAAGTATCCCAATGGTTAAGCCATATTTTTCAATCCATGGAAAATAATTATTTAATGGTGTTATTCTGACCACCAATAAAAATAGCATCGCAAGGGTGACTGTCATATTATGACTAATGATACCTAACCCGGCTAAGACCAGTAAAATGATTAATGTTGGATCAACATGACTCATAGATTTGTCCCTGTAAAACGCACAATTATAATTTATTAGCAGCAACTAGGCTGATTTAAAAACATGTTATTGGCTCATCATCAAAGAAGCAAATATTAACGCCAACTCTTTTTATTTTTACGGCGACGATATTTTTAATTAATAAAAAATCTCACTATCTCCACACAATTAATTAACTAAAATGCGACATTTTAGCTGTTCTTTATTATCTATTTAATACTTTTTAAAAGATGTATTCTCAGCATATTTCACGGTAACAAGCTTAATTGTACAAAAATTAGCATGGCAATACAGATAATCCCCACCACCAGTAAAACTTAAGCTAAATATTCGGAATATTCATCACTGTTTATTTTTTTATTTCTGCGTTTTTCTTATATTTATCATGATAAAAACTAACTTGTAGTGCCTTTTGCTGAAGATAGGTCTAAATATCTTTACAACCAGACAATCCATCTCAATTGCGTATAATAATCACAGATAATTAATACAGAAAAATCATAACTTAGCATTATTTATAATTTTAATGATTTAAATGGTTGTGCGACGCTCTGCATAAGCACAATTATTAGGATTAAGAATATGAACCAATCTTTATCGCCCTATTCAAACGCGCGTTTTATTGCTATTCGTTTAATCCCTGGCGAAGACGCACTTTTAACATTAAGACATAAAATTGAGCAACATGGCCTACAAGCTGCGTTCATTGCTAGCAGTGTCGGCAGCTTAACTGACGTTGCACTACGTTTTGCAGGCCAAGAAGAGACCTTTCAAACAACAGGTAAATTTGAAATTGTTTCATTAATTGGCACTTTAGATGCCAAAGGCGAACACCTGCATTTAGCTGTCTCTGATGAGCAAGGGCAAGTCCTCGGTGGTCATATGATGCCAGGTTGTACGGTCAGAACAACATTAGAGCTGATTATTGGGGAACTGGAAAAGGTAAATTTCATTCGTGAACCTTGCCCGTTATCAGGTTATGAAGAACTTATCATCACTTCTCGCTAATTTTATTATTCCATTACTGTAAGGAATGACTTTGTCATGGGTAAAACGTCGATTATTTCTAGTCGTACACTGACTTTAATTGTTTTTTCTATTGCCATTAATATGGTTATTGGCCAATTAAGTTCAATGCTAAAACTGCCTATTTTTCTGGATTCTATAGGAACGTTAATTTGTGCGTTATTAGCAGGCCCTTGGGTTGCGTTATTAAGTGGTTTATTAACTAATTTATTATGGGGTTTACTCAGTGGGCCAATTGCCGCTGCATTTGCACCTGTTGCGATGATGATTGGACTCAGCGCTGGGTTATTAGCTCGCGCAGGTGGTTTTCGCACCTTACCAAGAGTGGTTTTATCCGGTGTAGTGATTACTTTTGCATTAATGATAGTTGCTGTTCCTATACGTACATACTTATTTGCAGGAACAACCGGTAGCGGAGCAGACTTTTTTGTCGCGTATTTCCATGCTGTTGGCGATAACTTATTAGAATCAGTGGCAATTACGGTATTAGGCGCCAATATTGCGGACAAAGTTGCATCTGCCATTATTGCTTGGCTACTCGTTCGACAATTACCAGAACGTGTCCAACGTAATTATCCAAATATGGCGAAGGTCAGTTAAATGCATCCATTCACCTCGCTGACAATTTGGTTTTGGCTCAGTGTAAGTTCGCTTTTCTTACCTCTGAACTGGCTATTAATTGTGCTAGGTTGCAGTACTTTCGCTGCTTTATTATTTTGGCGACCTGCACGTCATCGTTGGCGCATTGTTGCATGGATTATGCTCCCCATGGCGGCAGGGCTTTGGTTAATTCACGGGGGTTGGCTAGCTCAACAATTAACCGGGGATGCCTTAAAAAATAGCCGTCCTGAATTTGCACTAGCATTGTGGTTTAAGTTATTAACGATTATTAGCGCTTCTCAGCTTTGGTTGCAATATGTACCGACTGAACGCTTTATTCGTGCGTTGTTTGCTAGCCGTTTACCTGCTAGTTTTGCATATCTACTCGCGGGTCCGTTATTGCTTGCAGAACAATTTCGTCAGCAATTAAACACCATCCGTGAGGCACAATTGGCAAGAGGCGTCCCTCTTGACGGGCGCTTTTGGCAACGTGTTACATCATTACCGGCCCTATTATTTCCACTTGCCAGTAATACTCTTAGTGATCTGAGTATTCGTGGAGCCGCATTAGATATGCGTGGTTTTCGCTATTGCGCTAAACGCACGACATTGAACCCACCTACGGATAGTTCATTCCAAGCCCTACTTAGGTATGGGCTAGTTTTGTTAATTTTTATTGAAGGTGGTCTCTCTCTATGGTGGTGAATCTACAACAAATGCGCTTCATTCCACAAAGCGCGGAGCTGTCCTTATTAGGACCGATAGATCTTCAGCTTAATGCAGGCCAATGGCTATGTGTATTTGGCGGTAATGGCAGCGGGAAAAGCACACTAGCGCAAATACTTGCAGGTTGGCATAGTGACCTTATTCAAGGGAAAATAGAAGGAACCGCTGAAGTATTACAAGTTCCCTTAGCTGACAGCTCTGTGGTTCAGGTATCAGTATCACGCCAACTTGTTCAGCAATCCCCCCAATTACAACTCTCGGGTTGCGCGTTTATCGTTGAACAAGAAATTGCGTTTGGGCCTGAAAACCTTGGCTTGTCACCCAGTGAAATTAGTCAACGAGTTGAACACGCGATTGCGCTCACGTTTTGTGAAGCTCTACGTACGCGCCATCCTGCGACATTATCGGGTGGTGAAGCACAACGCGTCGTGTTAGCAAGTGCATTAGCGATGCAACCTAAACTCCTCTTGCTCGATGAAGCCTTTAGTCGGCTAACACCCAGTGCAACACAACGTATTTTAGTGCAATTGCAACACTATACAGAACACACAAACTGCAGCATTATTTTTTTTGAACGCAATTTATTACCTGCCATCAGTTTCTGTGATTCATTCCTTTTGTTGAGTACTGGCAAAGCCTTTTTAGAATCTGGGAAAGTGGTTGCTATAGGCTGTTTGGATGATGTTTTTCTTGATGCTATTGAAACAATCAATATGCCAGAGGCTTGGCGTGCTATAGGTGAACTGGTCAAATTAGGGCATTGGCGAGACACAATTCCCCACAATGAAGCGCAATTGCTACAGATGTTTAAGGAGCGGCATGTTACAGCTTAAAAACCTGAGCTATCGTTGGCCAAGCTCTACTATTGATAATATACAATCTTTATCTCTATCTATTCACCCTGGTGAATGGGTCGCTTTAGTTGGGGATAATGGCGCAGGTAAATCAACATTATTACGCCTGCTCGCAGGGTTATTGCGCCCTACACAAGGTGATATTCAGCTTGATAACCAGCCGCTTAACCTTCTTTCCTCACCACAAAGAGCCAACCATATCGGTATTTTATTCCAAGAAGCTGAGAAACAAATTTTTCATAGTTGTGTGCGTGATGAGATTGCTTTTGGTTTAAAACGCCAAAGATATCATAAACGTGATATTCACGCGCGAGTACAGCAAGCACTTGAAATTTGTCACTTAGTCGATGTAGCAGATAAACACCCTTTAGATTTACATGCAGGCCAACGCAGGATGGTTGCTGTTGCCTGTTTAGAGGCCGTTTCACCTAAGTTATTGCTGCTTGATGAACCAAGCCGTGACTTCGACGCTTTTTGGCTGCGCAAATTTGAACATTGGCTAACCTTGCAACGCGAAAAAGGGGTAACCGTCGTTTCTATTAGCCACGACCTTGATTTTGTTGCCCGCCATTTTCAACGCGTATTGCATTTATCAAATGGCCAACTCATCGCTGACGGTCAGCCAACGGAAATATTAAGCCATCCAGAGTTACAAGTCGAAAGCCCATTGCCCGCTCCTACGTTGACGTCACTTAGTCAACAACTACAAATAAAGACTACTGATACCGCTCTCTCATCATGGATTACACATTTTATTAGCCAACAATCACCCTCGATTAGCGACTAAAAAAATAGCCTGCAATGCAGGCTAAAATCTCATTCAAATTATAGGAAATTGATTAATCTAGCTGTACGCCAATACGGCGTGCGACTTCTTCGTAAGCTTCGATTAAGCCACCAAGGCTCTGACGAAAACGGTCTTTATCCATTTTATTGAGCGTTTCTTTATCCCATAAACGGCTGCCGTCTGGTGAAAACTCATCGCCTAATACCACTTGGCCTTTATACAAGCCAAACTCCAGTTTAAAATCGACTAAGATTAACCCTGCATCCGCAAAAATCTTACTGAGTACTTCATTGGCTTTGTAGCTTAGCTCACGCATTTTTGCCAAGTTTTCTTTGCTCACCCAACCAAAGGTTTCACAGTACGATTCATTCACCATTGGGTCGTGTTTGGCATCGTCCTTTAAAAATAAGTCAAATAGTGGCGGATTTAACACCATGCCTTCTTCAACACCTAAGCGTTTTACTAGTGAACCTGCGGCACGGTTACGGATCACACACTCAACAGGCACCATATCTAACTTTTTCACCAGGGCTTCTGTGTCAGACAATAATGCTTCCATTTGTGTTGGAATACCGGCTGCTTCTAATTTGCTCATAATGAAATGGTTAAATTTGTTATTTACCATACCCTTACGGTCAAACTGCTCGATACGCTCACCATCGAGTGCTGATGTATCATTACGGAACTCCAGAACCAGTAGATCAGGATCCTCTGTGGTATAGACTGTTTTTGCCTTACCACGATACAACTCAGCTTTCTTTTGCATCTTACACACTCCAGGGATGTGATTAAACTAAACAAAAATCAACCTGCACAGCAGATTCAGATAAGTAACAGAAGAACAAAAACCAATCAAATGGCCTATTCATTGTTAATTTTCTGCTCTGTTTCAGTCAGTTACTGAAATTCACCATGTGAAACGCTAACTAGCTGATATTCAATATTTTATAATTCACTGTTAATCATGATAATAAAATTCCCGAGCAGACGCAAACGATTACTTAACCATAAACACTGATTTTTTGTCCATTTGTTTTAGGTGAAAACATGAAAGATAAAATTAGCCTACCAGAGAAGGAAAATTCAAATTGATGAAATGCTATTTAATAACTAACTAAGTATATAGATTACGAGTAGCATGAAATAAACAAAATACAGAGTTGATAACCACCAGCCTATGCGTATGAAGCTTAATATCTTTACCCCAATACAAACCCATCCAATTTAAATAAAAAAACCGCAGCTTGTATTTAAGCTACGGTTTAATTAGTCATCTCAAAATGTTGAATGATTACTTTTTGGCAGGTGCTTTACTAAATGCTGCTTTCAGCGCTGCAACCATTTCATCATTTTGTTTTTGTGTTAAAGGCACACCTTTGGTGGTGATAAATTGCAGTGTACTACGGTTATTTAAGTCACCAACCTGCACTTTATAATCTGCTTCTGGCACAGTTGGGTCATCAATACCCAAAGCCTGCCATTCTGAGCTGCTTAAACCTTTGTAAGTTACCATCACAGAACCACTTGAGCGCGTACGGTCACCCACTTTCATACCAACACTTTCTAAGGTGTGAGGTAAACGTTCCCATACTGCATCAAATGGCGCACGAACCACAACTAAAGGTAAGCCAGTATCATCACTACCGGTTTGAACATCAATGATACCGTAGGCATTTTGGATACTATTTTTGTTTGAAGTATCACGTAACGTATATAAGTTATCGGTTAATTCATTCAATAACAGCTTGTTATAACGTTGAGTTTCGACAACATCCGTAATTGTCTCTCCCCCTTGACGTAAGCCTAAGCTAGTTACCGTTAATGCCATCATACCGTTTTCTGGCCGCACTGTAACTTTATGGCGACTCTCAATCGGTACGTTTTCATCTGCGCGCTCCCATTTCACCCAATCGGTTTCAATTGAGCGAGAGCCATCGTCTTTAGATGAAACTGGAATCCCTCTTTGCTCTAAGATCATCGTAACTTGTGACCAAAGTGCGCTATTTTCAGGTGTATTTTCTAGCAACAAACGACTTGCTTGAGCGCTATCCTCTGTACGAGAACCCGCTAATTGCGAAATTGTCAGTACTGGTGGACGAATGTCTAACGCTTTTCCTATTGCCCCTGTTGATGTGGCTTTAGGGATATCATACTCACCATTTTGTTCTGGTAATGTAAGCCCCTGTGGCACATTCAACACTTTCAATGGCGCAGCATTGAGATATTCCTCATCACCACTGACCTGACGTTTATAGCGCTGATCGCTGGAGCAGGCTGCCAGTAACACAACAAGTGACAGGCCAGCAACCTTCATAACCTTCGATTTTTGCAATAATGTTGCCATTAAAATTCCCTAAATTTTACAGTAATCCAGCGAGTTTCAAGGCTTCCTCAACTTTTTGCTGGCCCGAGGTGGTTAACGGTGTCATTGGCAACCGTAATGTCCCATCTGCAATCAGACCTAAGCGATGACAGCCCCACTTCGCTGGAATTGGATTTGGTTCAACAAATAACTGAAGATGAAGCCCCATCAGTTTTTTATTTAATTCACGCGCCTCAGTATATTTGCCTGCAAGCGCTAAGTCACACATTTTTACCATCTGTGCGGCCGCAACGTTAGATGTGACCGAAATAACGCCTTTACCACCTAGTTGCATGAAATCAAGCGCCGTTGCGTCATCACCTGTTAACAGTACAAAATCATCATCAACCAGTTCTTTGATTTGATGAACCCTAGCTAAGTTCCCTGTTGCCTCTTTAATTGCAACAATATTCGCCAGTTTTGCTAAACGCCCCACAGTTTCAGGCAACATATCACAGCCAGTGCGTGATGGTACATTATAAAGAATCTGTGGCAAGCTGGTGTTTTCTGAAATTGCCTTAAAGTGTTGATATAGCCCTTCTTGAGAAGGCCTATTATAATAAGGTGTTACCGTCAGGCAAGCAACCACACCGCTGTTTTCAAACTCATTTGTCAAAGAAATAGCTTCAGCGGTAGCATTTGCACCGGCTCCTGCAATAATAGGAATACGACCATCTGCTAATTCAAGCGTCGCTTTCACGACATCCACATGTTCTTTGTGCGTTAAGGTTGCTGATTCGCCAGTTGTACCAACAGAAACAATCGCAGTTGTTCCACTTTCAACATGATAATCCACCAACTTTTTCAGGCTCGCTTTATCTAAACGCCCTGCCGAATCCATTGGTGTAATAACTGCAACAATGCTTCCCGTTAAAAAATCTTTATAATTTGCGTTTCCATTAGCCATAGCGATACCCCCTTAATAATTGAACTACCATGTTACTTTTTCATTTCAAAGAAGAAAACCACCCAATAGCAAGAATTTAATGAATTTTGTTAATGCCGAGGACATTAACTTAAATAGAAGTAATAATTCACTGATATTTCTCGCAAGAGTCTATTTACCCCCTTGGCAGATTGCCTTTTTTATGGTTTCCTTACCCTCATAGCCAGTCAGTTGTTAGCGCTAGAATTTTACTGCTATATTCTAATTAAATGTTTAACTGACATAATTAAAATACTAAGGAATAGACTTTGCCTAAGACTGAACAGCAATTTCTTGTCATTACTGCGCTGGGAACAGATCGTCCGGGCATTGTGAATACTATTACACGTCTCGTCAGCGAGTGTGATTGTAATATTGAAGATAGTCGCTTAGCGATGTTTGGCAAGGAATTCACCTTCATTATGATGCTCTCCGGCAGTTGGAATGCTATCACCCTTTTAGAAGCGACATTACCACCTAAAGGCGCCGAGCTCGACTTGCTTATCGTAATGAAAAGAACTCAGAGTGTGCAAACAACCTATTACCCATCGACAGTAACAGTGAATGTTGTTGTCGACGATGCACCTCGTATTGTCGAGCAATTCACAAATTTATTCACAACTTCGCAGTGTAATATCGCAGAGCTTGTTTCTAAAACACAACCAGCCAATAATGATATGCCCGCTCAACTGGAAATTCAGATTACTGCACACGATCCGTTGGACGATAATGGCATAATTATAAAAAATAAATTTCAACAACTATGTACAATGCTAAATGCTAAAGGCAACATAAGTATTGTTAACAACCCCAACATGCAAAGTTAACGGAGATATATTTAATGAACCCATTGAAAGCCGGTGATAAGGCGCCTCAATTTAGCCTTCCTGACCAAGATGGTGAGCTCATCAATCTTTCTGATTATCAGGGTCAGCGCGTATTAGTTTACTTTTATCCTAAAGCGATGACTCCTGGCTGTACTGTTCAAGCGTGTGGTCTACGTGATGAAATGGATACACTTAAAGCGAAAGGTGTCGAAGTATTAGGTATTAGCACAGACAAACCAGAGAAACTATCTCGTTTCGCTGAAAAAGAGATGTTGAACTTCACTTTGTTATCAGATGAAGACCACCAAGTATGTGAGCAATTTGGGGTTTGGGGTGAAAAACAATTCATGGGGAAAACCTATGATGGGATTCATCGCATTAGCTTCCTTATTGACCCTACTGGGAAAATAGAGCACGTCTTTGACAATTTTAAAACCAGTAACCACCACGAAATCGTGCTTGATTACATCAATACACACGCTTAATCGTTACTTCTTAGTGCTGTATGCCCCCATACAGCACTATTACTAACCTAGTTCGTTGACTCCGTTGGCTCTTCCGGCCAGACATGAATAACCGCTTTAATCAGTGTTGCTAAAGGTATTGCAAAAAACACGCCCCAAAAGCCCCATAACCCACCAAACACCACAACAGATAAAATAATCACTAGTGGATGTAAATTCACGGCTTCAGAAAACAATAAAGGCACCACAACGTTGCTATCCAAACCTTGAATAACTAAATAAAACAACATTAAGTACCAAAATTCACTACCAATACCGTACTGAAAGAGCGCAACAATAACCACGGGGATCGTGGCTGCGACCGCACCAATGTAAGGGATTAATACCGCTACCCCGACAAGAACCGACAGCAATACGGAATAGCGCAAGTCAAAGTAAGCAAAACATAAATATGTTGCCACCCCAACAATCACCATTTCAGTAACTTTTCCTCGCAAATAATTGGTGATTTGTTCATTCATTTCGACCCAAACTTTACCCACTAACAAACGATTTTTCGGTAACAGCTTGAGGAAGCTTTTGCTAATACGCTCTTTATCTTTTAAAAGAAAGAATGTCATCAACGGCACTAGAACTAAGTAAACTGCTAAAGTAAAAATACCTATTAATGAAGCAACTGACGCTTTAACCACAGAGTCTGCAATACCCGACATACGGCTACGCAGGTTATCTGCCATCATATCGATAATGCCTACATCCACTAGCGCTGGATATTGCTCTGGCAGTTTTTGTGCAAATTCATTGAAACGGTTAACCATATTTGGCAGATCGGCCATCAAATTAATCCCTTGCTGCCATGCGGTTGGTGCAATAATTAAAATAACCATGGCACTTATTCCGGCGAATAAGGTCAAAATAATACCGACAGCAACTGAACGGGATAACCCTATGCGTTGTAATAAATTGGTTGGCCATTCAAGCAAATAAGCTAAAGCAATTGCCGCCAGCAATGGAGCCAGTATACTGCTGAAAAAGAAGATGATCACAAACCCTGATACGAGTAATGTAAAAAGGGCTATGGCTTGTGGGTCAGCAAAACGCCGACGATACCACTGTAAAAACAATTCCAGCATTTATTGCTCCTAGGGAATAACACAAAGGACAGTTCCTAAAGTAACGAAAATTATACCGAAGAACAGATTTTACGATAGCTTTTGCTATCATGTGTTTTAAACTTTTCGTATTTTTAAGTGCCTTACTTAAAGCACACCCGAAATAAAGTCGGTACTTACCCTAAATTAAAATGTTGTATGGGATACTCACGTTTCATGAAGAAAAATTTAAAATATCCATTATTGGCTTTCATGATCGCTGCGCTAATGAACGGTGCAGTATTACCTGCTTATAGTGCAATTGAAGATACCTTACCCGATATAGGAACCACAGCAGGAGGCACACTTAGCATCAACCAAGAAATTATTATGGGAGATGCTATTACACGCCAAATACGTGCCAGCACCCCTCTTATTTATGACCCATTGTTAACCCAATATGTTAACAAACTTGGCATGCGGTTAGTGAAAAATGCCGACTCAGTTAAAACACCGTTTAAGTTCTATTTAGTCAACAACCCCAATATTAACGCATACGCCTATTTTGGGGGCAATGTAGTGCTACACTCAGCATTGTTCCGATACAGCCAAAATGAAAGTCAGCTAGCATCCGTCATGGCGCACGAAATATCTCACGTTACGCAAAGGCACCTTGCGCGAATGATGGAAGACCAAAAAAGCACCACTCCTCTCGCGATTGCAGGGACGATTGGTTCTTTGCTGTTAGTGATGGCGAATCCTCAAGCCGGTTTTGCCGCTTTAACAGGCACAATGGCTGGGGTTCAGCAAGGTATGATCAGCTTTACCCAAGCCAATGAACAAGAAGCTGACCGTATTGGTTTACAGACATTAAGGCGCTCAGGCTTTGACCCGCATGCGATGGCTGATTTTATGCAAACAATGTCAGACCAAACTCGCTATATGTCAAAGCCCCCTGAAATTCTATTAACGCACCCCTTGCCGGATAGCCGTTTAGCTGATGCCAGAAACCGATCGAACCAATACCCTAAAGTGAGTGTGCCATCATCACTGGACTTTATGTTAGCCCGAGTTCGTATTTTGGCTATGTATAGTACCGAGCAAAAACATGCTTTAGACCAAATCATTGAAAACTATGGTGAAGGTTCTGCACAAGAACAAATTGCAGCGCAATACGGTAAAGCGCTACTACTTTCTCAAGACAAAAAGTACGCAGAAGCAGGAAAAATCCTGACAGAGCTATTAGCGAAACAACCCGATAACCCTTGGTTTATCGATAGCATGACTGATGTCGACATTGAACAACATCAAGTCTCTAGAGCGGTCTCTCGTTTACAGAATGCTTTGAGAAAATCACCGAAAAATACCGTATTTATTGTCAACCTAGCTAACGCATTAATTAATAATCATCAATATAAAGAAGCAACAACCTTACTGAATAAATATACGTTTGATTACCCTGATGACCCGATTGGTTGGGATTTACTGGCAGAAGCGTCCGCAAAACAAGGTAAGCGTACCGAAGAACTTGCTGCTTACGCAGAAGGGATGGCGTTACGGGGTAACTATGACACTGCAATTAATTATCTCAGCGATGCTAGCCGTCAAAGCCGTTTAGGCAGTTACGAACAGCAGCGTTATGACGCTCGCATTGATGCGCTTAGAAAACTACAATTACGTGACAAAAATGCAAAACCGTAAGGAGTTATAATAATGACGGATTCGATTAAGATTTACCACAACCCACGCTGTTCTAAAAGCCGTGAAACCTTAGCCCTTTTAACTGATAAGGGTATCTCCCCCACGGTGGTCGAGTATTTAAAAACGCCCCCAACGGTCGCTGAAATCAAAAAACTCCTTAAAATGTTAGGCTTTAAAGATGCTCGTCAATTAATGCGCACCAAAGAAGAGTTGTATAAGGAATTGAATTTAAACGATGACACCTTAACTCAGGATCAACTCATTAAAGCAATGCATGAAAATCCTAAATTGATTGAACGCCCTATCGTTGTTAATGGTGATAAAGCACGTTTAGGTCGTCCGCCTGAGCAGGTTTGTGAAATCTTATAAACTCTATTTTGGCAGCTATATGGCTGCCAACTCATTTAATCAACTAGAGTTTTAAAATATCTTTTACGAAAGGAATCGTTAATTTTCGCTGAGCGACAATTGATGCGTGGTCAAGTTTGTTTAAGATATCAAACAACGTTCCCATTTTTCTATCTAGACGTTTTAATACGAAACGACAAACATCTTCCGGTAATTCAAAACCACGAATACGAGCGCGTAATTGCAGTGCCCAAATCTTATCTTCGTCACTCAGTGGGTGCAGTTTATAAATTTGCCCCCAATCAAGGCGAGAGGCTAAATCGGGTAATTTCAGTTCGATTTGCCGAGGAGGCCTGTCCCCAGTAATTAATAGACAAGTGCGACCAATTTCCAAAATACGGTTATACAAATTGAAAATCGCCATTTCCCACTCTTCATCACCCGCGATGCACTGAATATTATCAATACAAACGAGTGATAAATGTTCCATACCGTCGAGTACTTCAGGAACAAAATACGCACGTTTATCCAAAGGAACATAACCGACTGCAATGCCTTGTTCAGACAGCTCTGCACAAGCTGCGTGCAGTAAATGGCTTTTCCCGCCGCCTTCACGCGACCAATAATAGATATAACTGCCATGGGGTTGATTAATAGCAGACTGAATAGCAGACAGCAACGCCCCATTTTCCCCTGCATAAAAGCTCGCAAAGGTTTCATCATCTGGCAGATATAGTGGTAATGAAAGCTGTGATGGTGTGTTCAGAAGCGCCTCTGGCTGTACAAATCAATTTTCATCTAGCAGTTTACCATAAAAAACACGGATAGATGAATAAGAACGGTGACCAAATGCCGTTCAAACAATTGAACGGCAATATGGAAAATTGTGTGGCTTATTTTTTATTGCTATCAAGCTCTTGGACTTCAGATGTCACAAACTGCTTTTCAGGCCTAACAAACGTTATAAAACGGAATAATAATGCCATAAAGATCCCAACTATCGTTGCTAGCGCCATACCTTTGAGTTCAGCTTGACCAATATGGATAACGGCTCCGCTCACACCAATAATTAAAATCACTGAGGTTAAAATCAAATTTTGTGGCTTGTTATAATCGACTTTTGAATCAATCAACACTCGAATACCTGATGCACCAATTACCCCGTACAATAAGAGTGAAACCCCGCCCATCACAGGAACTGGTACTAATTGGATAGCAGCCGCTAATTTACCAACACAAGATAATAAAATAGCAATAATTGCGGCTCCGCCAATTACCCAAGTGCTGTATACCTTGGTAATTGCCATGACCCCAATGTTTTCACCATAAGTCGTATTTGGTGTCGAGCCAAAGAAACCGGAAATCACCGTAGAAAACCCATTAGCAAACATTGAACGATGTAAACCTGGTGATTTCATTAAGTCACGTTCAACAATATTCGCAGTGACGACCAAGTGCCCTACGTGCTCAGCGATAACCACTAATGCAGCGGGCAAAATGGTTAAAATAGCAAACCATTCGAAGCGTGGAGTATAAAATGTAGGAATAGCAAACCACGGCGCTTCAATAACCGGGGTAAAGTCCACAATGCCCATAAAATAGGACAATGCATAACCCGCTAAAAAGCCAATCAAAATTGGAATAATAGATAAAAACCCACGGAAAACGACCGCGCAGAGAATAGTGACTGACAACGTGGTCAGGGAAATAATTAACGTGTTCGAATCAACCACTGCGCCATCTTTAGGTAATAGCCCAGCCATACCTGCAGCCGTTTGAGCTAATTCTAAACCAATTACGGCTACGATTGCCCCCATTGCTGCTGGGGGGAACATGACGTTTATCCACCCTCTTCCTGCAACTTTAACAATCAGTGCAACAATACAGAACAGCACGCCACAGATAATGAAGCCGCCAAGTGCCAGCTCATAACCTAATGGTAATAAAATCAGCACTGGGGAAATAAATGCAAAACTTGAGCCTAAATAAGCAGGAATTTGCCCTTTACAAATAAACAGATACAGCAGCGTTCCGATCCCATTAAACAGCAAAATTGTAGCGGGGTTTACACCAAACAGAATCGGTACGATAACGGTTGCGCCAAACATAGCAAATAGGTGTTGAAGGCTCAGTGGTATAGTTTGTAATAATGGTGGTCTTTCTTCAACACTGATGGTGCGACGTGTCATGTGGCTTTATCCTCTTTTAGCGAAATGGCTAATCACTGAATAAGCAGTGAGTCTCTACAATTAATCAAAAAAAAGCCGACTTCTCAGTCGGCTTATCATTATTTAGTACCAAATATCTTGTCGCCCGCATCACCGAGACCCGGAACGATATATCCCTCTTCATTTAAATACTCATCAATTGAAGCGGTATATAATTCAACATCTGGATGCGCAGCTTCCAACGCTTTTAAACCTTCAGGCGCTGCAACAAGAACTAAGATTTTAATCGAGGTACAACCCGCATTTTTTAATAAATCAATGGTAGCAATCATTGAGCCACCCGTCGCTAACATTGGGTCGACCACTAATGCCATACGTTCTTCAATGTTAGAGGCGAGTTTTTGGAAATAAGGGACAGGCTGCAGTGTTTCTTCATCACGATAAACACCTACCACACTGATACGTGCACTTGGAATGCTATCTAATACACCGTTCATCATACCAATACCCGCACGAAGAATTGGTACTACAGTGATTTTCTTACCTTTAATTTGTTCTATTTCTACAGGACCACACCAACCATCGATAGTCACTTTTTCAGTTTCAAGGTCAGCAGTTGCTTCATAAGTCAGTAGGCTACCAACCTCTGAGGCCAGTTCACGAAAGCGCTTTGTGCTTATATCATGATCTCGCATCAGGCCGAGTTTATGTTTAACGAGAGGGTGTTTTACCTCAACGATCTTCATGGGTTTCTCCTACTATTTAAGACGGCGGCGGACAAAAAAATCGCCGGATTATACCTCTTTTAGCTTTGGTTGCCACTAGATAACGCTTGATTTTGGTCAAAACAACAACGATTAACGCCATTTTTTTAAAAATTATACCTCATCTCAGTTAAGTTGAAATTGGTAAAACCGCAAATTTGATTTAAATAAATACATTTCTTATTTTGCTATACAACTTCTATAACGTTCTACCATTCTTCGATTATGCGTACCCAAAAATTTCCAACACAAAGCTATCGCAAACGTTTGCCTAGCCTGTTAGAATAATGTCAATGATGTTATTTTTCTCAAAAATGTAATTGCCTTGGGGGCCGTAGTGACTGATAAAACCTCTCTCAGCTATAAAGATGCCGGTGTTGATATTGATGCGGGTAACGCCTTGGTTGAACGTATTAAAGGTGTCGTAAAAGAAACCCGCCGCCCAGAAGTCATGGGAGGTCTTGGGGGATTCGGTGCATTATGTTCCCTACCGCAGAAATACCGTGAGCCTGTTTTAGTTTCAGGCACTGACGGTGTCGGTACCAAATTACGCTTAGCAATGGATTTAAAACGTCATGACTCCATTGGGATTGACCTTGTGGCTATGTGTGTCAATGACTTGATTGTTCAAGGCGCAGAGCCCCTGTTCTTCCTTGATTATTACGCGACCGGTAAACTAGATGTCGATACCGCTGCGAGTGTGATTACGGGTATCGCAGAAGGTTGTAAACAGTCAGGTTGTGCGTTAGTGGGTGGTGAAACCGCGGAAATGCCGGGAATGTACCATGGTGAAGACTACGATGTGGCTGGTTTCTGTGTGGGTGTTGTTGAACGCTCAGAAATCATCGATGGTAGCAAAGTGAGTGCTGGTGACGCCTTAATTGCTTTAGCCTCTAGCGGCCCGCATTCAAATGGTTACTCGCTGGTTCGCAAGATCCTCGAAGTCAGCCAAACCAACCCAGAAGAAACTCAATTAGATGGGAAACCTTTAGCTGACCACTTATTAGAACCAACACGCATTTACGTTAAAAATGTATTAGAGCTGATCGCAAACAGCGATATCCATGCAATTGCCCACATTACTGGTGGTGGTTTCTGGGAAAATATTCCTCGCGTACTGCCTGACAACACACAAGCAATTATTGACGGTAGCAGCTGGCAATGGCCTGCTGTCTTTAACTGGCTGCAGCAAGCTGGTGATGTGAGCACTCATGAAATGTACCGTACCTTCAACTGTGGTGTGGGGATTATTATTGCTCTACCACAACAGGAAGTTGAAAATGCACTTGCTCTGTTGAACAAGCTTGGCGAAAACGCATGGCAAATCGGTACAATTGGCGCATTACCAGCGGGTGAAGAGCAGGTTGTGATCCGCTAATGAAAAAAATTGTTGTCCTCATTTCTGGCAGCGGTAGTAATTTGCAATCATTAATTGATAGCTGCCGCACTGGGGCAATTGGCGCTCACATTGTTGCTGTCATTAGCAACCAAGCCAATGCTTATGGGCTTGTTCGGGCACAACAGGCTGGAATACCAGCCTGTTTTTTAGATGCCAAACAGTATACTGACCGCCAAGCATATGATGCTGCATTACTCGCACAAGTCGACCAATATCAGCCTGATTTAGTCGTATTAGCGGGTTTTATGCGTATCTTATCAGCCCAATTCGTCAACCACTTTGCGGGTAAATTACTCAATATCCATCCTTCTTTGTTACCGAAATACCCCGGTTTACACACGCATCGTAAAGCGCTAGAAAATGGGGATAAAGAACATGGCACATCCGTTCATTTCGTTACCGAAGAACTGGATGGCGGGCCAGTTATTTTGCAAGCTAAAGTGCCTATCTTTGAACAGGATAACGAAGACGATATTATCGAGCGGGTAAAAGCCCAAGAACATACGATTTACCCATTAGTTGTTGAGTGGTTCATTAGTGGCCGATTAACAATGCAAAAAGGTAAAGCTGTGTTAGATAACCGAATTTTACCGCAACAAGGTTACGCTAACTAATAATATTCGTGATGAGCAAAACGTCATTTCAAGGGTGGGTATCCACCCTTTTTCTTCGCATTCACATAAAAACACGATCGCAAGCTATTACATAAAAACATTAGCGTTGGGTAAAATGAATTATTTTTCAACAAGGTGATAATCTCTCTGTGCTGTGTCATTATTTTATCGCAAATAAATGTTATCCTTATAGTCGAAGAACAAAACCATTTTCCTAACTAAATAGAGGTATTTTTATGACGACCGGGCAAGTTCATCCGTTTAGGTTGCGCCCACTTGAACGTGAAGATTTAGCATTTATTCACCAGCTTGATAACAATGCCAGTGTTATGCGTTATTGGTTTGAAGAACCTTATGAAGCTTTCGTTGAATTAAGCGATCTTTACGATAAACATATTCATGACCAGTCTGAACGCCGTTTTATCGTTGAAAATGACAGTGAGAAAGTTGGCTTAGTCGAATTGGTAGAAATTGATTATGTTCACCGACGCTCTGAGTTTCAAATTATCATTGCACCGAGCCATCAAGGCCATGGCTATGCGAGTCGCGCTGCGAAATTAGCAATGGACTACGCGTTTTCCGTACTAAACTTATATAAACTTTATCTTATTGTTGATAAAGAAAATGTTAAAGCTATCCATATTTATAATAAACTAGGCTTCCATACTGAAGGCGAACTGATCGACGAATTCTTTGTCAATGGTCGCTATCACACCGCTATCCGTATGTGTATTTTTCAGCAACAATATTTTACGATGAAGCAACAATCTGCTAATCCAGAAAGTGTTATTACCCAAGATAAAGCAATTAAACAACACATTTAGCTAACTGACTGGTATCATAGCCATAAAGTAACAAGAGTCTAATACGGAGTTAGAATGTCCCAAGAACGTCTCTATCATGAAAAAGAGTTAAGCTGGCTGTCTTTTAACGAGCGTGTTTTACAAGAAGCAGCCGACAAGCGTAACCCTCTTATTGAGCGAATGCGTTTTTTGGGAATTTATTCCAATAATCTAGACGAGTTTTATAAAGTCCGCTTCGCCGACGTTAAACGCCGTATTTTAATTAATGAAGAACGCGGCTCGGCAAGCGGTGCTCGCCACTTGTTAAAGAGAATTCAGTCAAGAGTTGCCAAACAAGAACAAGAATTCGACATTCTCTATAATGACTTATTATTGGAAATGGCGCGCAATCAAATATTCTTGATTAACGAACGTCAAATTTCGCCTCGCCAACAGATATGGTTACGTCAGTATTTCCGCCAGAATCTGCGGCAGCATATTACGCCAATATTAATTAATCCTGATACCAATCTCGTTGAATTTCTAAAAGATGACTACACTTATCTTGCAGTTGAAATCATCAATGGCAATCAGATTCAATATGCACTATTGGAAATTCCATCCGATAAAGTCCCGCGGTTTGTTAACCTGCCTCCAGAAATGCCAAAGCGTCGCAAGTCAATGATCCTAATTGATAATATCCTTCGCTATACGCTCGATGAAATTTTCAAAGGTTTTTTTGATTACGATAAGCTCAATGCCTATTCGATGAAAATGACGCGTGATGCAGAGTACGACATCGCAACAGAGATGGAATCGAGCTTGCTCGAAATAATGTCATCTACATTAAAACAACGTTTAACCGCAGAACCCGTCCGTTTTGTCTATCAGCGTGATATGCCTGACGAAATGGTTGCTCTTTTACGTGAAAAACTGGGGCTATCCAGCGATGACTCCGTGATTGCCGGTGGCCGCTACCACAATTTTAAAGACTTTATTAATTTCCCTAATGAAGGAAATAAAAACCTATTAAACAAGCCATTACCAAGGCTGCGTCACCGCTGGTTTGATAACTTCCGTAACGGTTTCGATGCCATTCGCGAACGCGATGTACTGTTATATTATCCCTACTATACCTTTGAACATACTTTAGAATTATTGCGCCAAGCGTCTTTTGACCCGAATGTATTATCGATTAAAATTAATATTTACCGTGTCGCGAAAGACTCACGCATTATCGATTCTGTCATTCATGCCGCTCATAATGGAAAAAAAGTCACAGTGGTCGTTGAGTTACAAGCACGATTTGATGAGGCCGCTAATATTCATTGGGCAAAACGATTAACTGAAGCGGGCGTGCATGTTATTTTCTCCGCGCCCGGGCTTAAAATCCATGCAAAATTATTTATTATTTCACGCATGGAAGAAGGCCAAATCGTGCGTTATGCCCATATCGGTACGGGCAATTTTAACGAAAAAACCGCTCGGCTTTATACGGATTACTCCCTACTCACTGCAAATGAACTGATCACCAACGAAGTTCGTCGGGTATTTAGTTTTATTGAAAATCCTTATCGCCCAGTGACTTTCGATAATCTAATGGTGTCACCACAAAATACACGTATTCGTTTGATGGCCTTAATTGACCAAGAAATCGAAAATGCGCTCGCTGAACGGCCCAGTGGCATTACATTAAAAATTAACAACTTAGTCGACAAAGAATTGACTGACAAACTGTACGATGCCTCCAATGCAGGTGTCAAAATTCGTTTATTAGTCAGAGGGATGTGCTCTTTAGTCGCCGGCCAAGTCGGCTACAGTGAAAATATTCAGGTAACCAGTATTGTTGACCGCTTTCTTGAACATGACCGTGTTTATGTTTTCACCAATGGGGGGGACGAAAAAGTCTTTATTTCTTCTGCTGACTGGATGACCCGCAACATTGATTACCGCATTGAAGTCGCCGTTAGCTTAGTCGACCCGCATTTAAAACAACGGGTATTGGATATTTTAGAGTTGCAATTTAGCGATACTGTTAAAGCACGTTATGTTGACAAAGATTTAAGTAATCATTATGTTCCCCGCGGAAATAAACGTAAAATTCAGGCCCAGCTTGCTGTGTATGATTATTTAAAATCAATCGAAACACCGGATACAAGAGCTTAAAAATATGCCAATAACCAACGCCTCAACACCGAGACCACAAGAAATTGCGGCTATAGATTTAGGCTCAAACAGTTTTCACATGGTCATTGCTCGCATCGTTAATGGTGCATTGCAAGTTCTTACACGGTTAAAAAAACGTGTTCACCTAGCTGATGGTCTAAGTGATACCAATGAATTAAGTGAAGAAGCCATGGAACGTGGGCTTGCCTGCCTCGCGTTGTTTGCCGAACGGTTACAAGGCTTTCCCCCTGAAAACGTATGCATTGTTGGCACTCATTCATTACGTGTAGCAACGAATGTAAAACTGTTTTTGCAGCGCGCTAAAGAAATCATGCCTTACCCTATTGAAATCATTTCAGGTCAAGAAGAAGCACGGTTAATTTTTATGGGCGTTGAGCACACTCAACCCGAAAAAGGCCGTAAATTAGTACTCGATATCGGTGGTGGTTCGACAGAGTTAGTTATTGGTGAAAAATTTGAGCCGCTTTTGATTGAAAGCCGCCGTATGGGCTGTGTTAGCTTTGCCCGTACTTACTTTCCAAATGAAGAAATTACCCCTGAATATTTCAATCGAGCCTACCTAGGGGCTTGCTTAAAATTAGAAAGCACCGCGATTTTATTTAAGAAACAAACTTGGGACGTTGCGATGGGCGCCTCGGGCACCATCAAAGCTGCCCATAGTGTGATACAAGAATTAGGCTATAAAGACGGTATTATTACACGGGAACGTCTTATCGAAATCAAGCAAATGGCGTTGAAATATAAGTCATTTAGCACCCTGAATATATTAGGCCTATCGAATGAACGTAAACACGTATTTGTTCCTGGCTTAGCGATTTTACTTGCCGTATTTGATTCATTAGAAATTAAAGAGTTACGTTTATCTGACGGTGCATTGCGTGAAGGTGTTTTATATGAAATGGAAGGCCGTTTCCGCCACCAAGATATCCGCCAGCGTACTGCTTTAAGCCTTGCTGAGCATTATAATATCGATAGAGAGCAAGCTAAACGCGTATTAAAAACCATGGAAGAACTCTATTTCCAGTGGGGACAACAAAACCCCAAGCAACTTAACCCACAACTGGAATCCATTTTAATATGGGCAGTTATGCTCCATGAGGTTGGGTTAAGTATTAATCATAGTGGTATGCACCGCCATTCTGCTTATATTTTGCAAAATACCAACTTACCGGGCTTCAACCAAGAACAGCAACTATTACTGGCAACATTAGTACGTAATCATCGTAGGGCTATTAAGTATGACGATATCCCTAAATTTAATTTATTTAAAAGAAAACAATTTATGCCGCTTATTCAAATTTTGCGGCTAGCCATTTTGTTAAATAATCAACGCCAATCTACCACAATCCCCTCTTCGTTACGGATAGAAACGGATGATGGGCACTGGACTCTCTATTTACCATCTGAATATCTCGTGCAAAATACATTGATGATATTGGATTTAGAAAAAGAAAGTGGCTATTGGGAAGATGTCCCCGGTTGGTCGTTAACTATTTGTGCAGAAAATGAGTGATTTGCGGCCATTATTGTAGTGATTTATGCTTATTCTTCATCACTGATGACTTTGAAATCACCGCTTATTTGACTCAACTATTTGATATATTATTTAAATAGGCGACAATAATGATAATAAATTTCGTCCGCTCGCAGACGAATTCATAAAAAGCGCTTTTGCGCTGCTATTGCTTTAAGGATTAAAATGTCACAACCTGCTTTTTCAATCGATGCGGTGCCAACAGTCAACCCGCACTCTCAAAAACTGGCACATATTCGCCAGCAAATCCTGACGCTATTTTTAGATGACGAAGAGTTCGTCCATGCGCTTGTTGAAAATGATCAACACGTCAGTATTGATGACAAAGCAATTAGTGAAAAAATTAGTCTTGTAAAAGAATTGCTACTTGATTTACACACTGCGGATATCGCCGATATCTTAGAAATGCTCCCTTATGATGAGCGTCTCGCGTTATGGCGTCTTGTTGATAATAACGAACGTGGTGAAGTCTTAGTTGAGGCCTCCGTATCTGTTTGGGATAGCCTAATTAAGGATATGTCTGACAGAGAACTGCTTCGCGCCGTTGCTAATTTGCATGTTGACGAACAAGCTTATATTGCTGAGCATTTACCTCGTGACACCATGCGCCGGCTCCTCACCTATTTAGAGCCTAGCCTACGTAGCCGCATTCGCGAAGTTTTACAATATGCGAAAGATAGCGTCGGGCAAATGATGGATTTTGAATTCGTCACTGTACGCCCGAATGTGACACTAAAAACGGTTCAACGTTATTTACGCCAACGAGGCAAGATCCCAGAAGCCACCGATAAAATTTTTGTTGTCGATAACAATAATTATCTGCAAGGTGAATTACCACTAACCACTATTTTGACGCAATCCCCTGAAAAAATAGTGGCCGATGTCATGAAAACTGACACTGTGACCTTCTTGCCCGATGAAAAAGGCGAAGATGCCGCTAGTGCGTTCGAACGTTATGACTTAATTTCTGCTGCTGTTGTTGATAATAGCGGCCTACTGATGGGCCGCCTGACGGTTGAAGATATCGTTGATAACATCAGTGAAGAAAACGATAACAGTATTCGTCGTATGGGGGGGTTAAGCCCTGAAGAAGACGTTTTCGCCCCGGTTGGCCAAGCCGTTAAAACCCGTTGGACATGGTTAGCCATTAACCTATGTACCGCTTTTGTTGCTTCTCGTGTTATTGGCGTCTTTGAAGATACCATTTCCCAATTAGTCGCGTTAGCCACATTAATGCCAATTGTGGCAGGAATTGGGGGAAATACGGGAAACCAAACCATCACCATGATTGTTCGTGCCATTGCCCTGCACCAGATACAAAATAATAGTTTCTCTTTCTTAATGTTAAGAGAGCTTGGCGTCGCCTTTATTAATGGCGTTGTTTGGGGCGGAATTATGGGAGTCGTTACCTATTTCCTATATGGTGATATCGCTATGGGCGCTGTCATGACATTAGCGATGATCTTGAACCTACTAATGGCAGCGATTATGGGGGTGCTTATTCCACTCATTATGCTGAAAATGGGCAAAGACCCTGCTATCGGCTCTAGCGTGATGATCACCGCTATCACCGATACAGGTGGGTTCTTTATTTTCCTTGGCTTAGCCACGCTATTCCTCGTTTAAATTTACTTTGCACGCGTCCTGTTTCTTGGTGGGCGCGTGCATTTTACAAAACACTCCCTGCGCTAACAAAACCTCGTCAAAATCCCAAGATTTCGCAAGTAAGCTTATTATTTATCTATTAATTAAATGCTTTTATAGTTATTTAGTTTATCGAGATTAATAAAGTTAATTATAACGAAAAATAATTAGGTAATATTTGTTTACTATATTTTCAGTAAGAATTTATTAAATTAAATATAATTAACACTGTAACTGACTAATTTAAATATACGATATTCTGCAAAATTCATATTATTAACATCATATAAGGTTATTTATCATCGCACTAAATCAATAATCCAGACAATCAAAACTAATTGGAATGTTATTCTTGTTTTTAGGGTTGAGGTTTACAGAATATAGAATTTCCTGCTATAAATATACACATGCAAAAAAGATACTGTGTATTAAACTAAGTTATACCCATCCAACGTTTTATACCTCTTATCTGCACCAATAAAAATGATTAGCTCATTATTATGAGCCAATGCTTATTATTTTGAATTTATGCAATTTAGTATTTCAGGTAGTTAGAAGGAAACTATAATGACACCGCAAACAGCCAGCCAGCCCTCTGCGAGGCCTTTGGGCAAAGAAGACTATAAAACATTAGGCTTATCCTCTTTAGGGGGTACCCTTGAGTTTTACGACTTCGTTATCTTTGTTTTTTACGCAAAAATTATTTCCCAACTATTTTTTCCAGGGGATAACGAATTTCTCGCACTAATGGCAACACTGGGCCTATTTGCAGCAGGTTATCTTGCTCGTCCTCTTGGTGGCATTATTATGGCTCACTTTGGAGATAAAATTGGCCGCAAGAAAATGTTTACCTTAAGTATTTTCTTAATGGCATTCCCAACATTTGTCATTGGTTTTTTACCGACTTTTGAAACCATTGGTGCTGCAGCCCCATTACTGCTGCTGTTAATGCGTATTATGCAAGGTGCCGCGATTGGTGGTGAAATGCCAGGAGCATGGGTATTTATTGCAGAGCATACACCAAAGCAACGCTATGGCTTAGGTGTTGGTACACTGACTTCTGGGATCACTGGCGGTATTTTATTAGGCTCTATCGTCGCTATTATTATTGAACGCTCTTATACCACAACTGAAATTCATGATTTCGCATGGCGTATTCCATTTATTCTTGGTGGTATTTTTGGGTTTATTTCTGTGTATTTACGCCGTTTTTTACAAGAAACTCCGATATTCAAAGAACTGGCCGCTAAAAAGGCTTTGTCACAAGAATTACCCGTCAAAACTGTGATTAAATCTCATAAGCAAGCCTGTATGATCACGGCGGCACTGACGTGGTCATTATCAACCGCTATCGTTGTCACTATTTTGATGACGCCAGATGTGGTGTTAAAAGGGATCTATAACATTGACCGAAATATTGCATTGCAAGCCAACTGTGCCGCAACATTAACCTTAACATTAGGCTGTATCTTCTGGGGTTGGTTAGGCGATAAAACAGGAACACGTACCTCAATGACTTTATCCTGGGGTGGATTGGCCGTAACGGCAATTTACTTCTATTCGTCATTATCCAGTGATATTGCGGCGAGTACGTTGATTTTTAACTATGGCTTGATGGGCTTCTTTGTTGGCGCGATTGCAACGACACCAATTATCAGTACACGCGCATTTCCACCTGAAATTCGCTATTCTGGTCTGTCATTCGCTTACAATGTGGCTTATGCAATTTTTGGTGGTTTAACACCAATATTAACTGGTGCTTGGTTGCAGCAGTCTCACATGGCACCTGCCTATTATGTTGCTGGCGTCTCATTATTAGCGGTTGCTGTAGCCTTTATTCCTCTATCTTGGAAGGGTTGGACAGTCAATTCTGAGTCCTCAAACGAAAAATCTGCGGTTCTAAACGCTTCTAGCTTATAACATTTCTTGCACCCTATTTATTAGGGTGCAATTCTCATTGAGAAAAGTTAATTTCCCCCCACGCCCTCCTTTACACTCACAGCAGCATACAAGTACAGAAATTGACACTTATTCATATTTCCTCCATTTTTCTTTGTACCTATCACGTTAAACTACTAATATGTCTAACTGACTCTTTTTTGTTAGTTTTTTAGTATACAGCCTGACGGATCTCATCCACTTTTTTGAGTTAAGCGAATTACCCAAAATGAATAAACAAAAACAACGTAAACCTTTTATTCGCTCTGCCATTTTTATTGCCATTATTGTGGCAGTTGGCGCTTCTTGGTATTTTTATCATCAAGAAAAACAATCAGATACACAATCTACTGACGCCGTAGCAAAACCAAACTCACAGCGAAGTGCAATGGGCCGCCCACCACGTGTTTTAGCCCCTGTACAATTTGCCGTCGCAGAACAAAAAGTCGTTCCGCGCTTTTTATCGGGTTTAGGCACAGTCCAAGCCGCGAATGTTGTCACTGTAACCAGCCGTGTTGAAGGCCAGTTAATGCAGCTGTATTTTACCGAAGGGCAATACGTCAATAAGGGAGATTTATTGGCACAGATTGACCCTCGCCCATTTGAAGTTCAGCTATCACAAGCAGAGGGGCAATTGGCAAAAGACAAAGCAACATTAGCAAATGCACAATTAGATTTAGCTCGTTATCAAAAGCTTGCTGGTACTAAAGTGATTTCGCAACAAGAGTTAGATAACCAAAAAGCGGCGGTATTACAGGCGCAAGGCAGTATTAAAGTCGACCAAGCGGCTGTTGATAATGCCAAACTGCAATTAACCTACAGTAAAATTACTGCGCCTATCTCAGGACGCGTGGGTTTAAAACAAGTGGATGTTGGAAACTTTATCTCTTCCGGAACCTCAACTCCTCTTGTCGTCATCACGCAAACTCAACCTGCAGATGTCCTTTTTGCGTTACCTGAGGGCGATATTCCCGCGATCCAGCAGGCACAATCCTCTGGTGAGAAAGTATTGATTGAAGCTTGGGACAGAAACAATATCGCGCTAATCGCAAGTGGTGAGCTACTCAGTACTGATAACCAAATTGATGCTGCGACCGGCACGCTGAAAATAAAAGCGCGCTTTACCAATGAAGAAGAAAAACTTTTTCCTAATCAATTTGTTAACGTAAAAATGCAAGTTGAAACGCTGCAAAATGCCGTGGTGATCCCAACCGCTGCACTGCAAATGGGCAATGAAGGCCATTATGTTTGGATACTGAGTGATGATAATAAAGTCAGTAAACACAATGTAACCGTGGGTATGCAAGATAGCCAACAAGTGGTTATTGAAAGTGGGCTCGCGGCAAATACCAAAGTCATCACGGATGGTGTTGATAAACTCACCGATGGCACAACGGTCGAAGTTGTTACCCCTGAAGGCATCGCTAAAAAAGAGCCCCGCAAAGGTAAACCTAATAGCGCGGAGAAAGCGTAATGCGGCCTGAAATGTTAAAAGGCGGTGGGCCTTCTCGTTTATTTATTTTGCGCCCTGTAGCAACCACATTATTCATGGTGGCTATATTACTCGCAGGGATCATCGGTTATCGCTTCTTACCTGTTTCTGCCCTGCCTGAAGTCGATTACCCAACGATTCAAGTTGTTACCCTTTACCCAGGCGCCAGCCCTGATGTGATGACCTCGGCAGTGACAGCACCACTGGAAACCCAGTTCGGCCAAATGTCAGGGCTTAAACAGATGTCATCGCAAAGTTCAGGAGGGGCATCCGTTATCACGCTGATGTTCCAATTAACCTTGCCTCTAGAAGTTGCTGAACAAGAAGTTCAAGCAGCGATTAATTCTGCCAGTAGCTTACTACCTTCGGATTTACCCTATCCTCCAATTTATAATAAGGTAAACCCTGCTGATCCACCTGTACTCACCTTAGCGGTCACCTCTGATGCAATGCCGTTAACGCAAGTACAGGATATTATTGAAACGCGAATTGCCCAGAAGATATCCCAAGTAAATGGAGTGGGCTTAGTGACGTTAGCCGGCGGCCAACGTCCTGCTGTTCGTGTGAATATCAACCCACAAGCCATGGCTGCTAAAGGGCTAGATAGCGAAACAATTCGCCTTGCCATTAATAATGCGAACGTCAACTCCGCAAAAGGGAGTTTCGATGGCCCTACGCGCGCGGTAACGCTGTCTGCTAACGACCAAATGAAGTCACTTGACGACTATCGTCAACTTATTGTGGCCTTCCAAAATGGTGCGCCGGTACGTTTAGGTGATATTGCAACCATTGCACAAGGTGCTGAAAATGCCTATTTAGGTGCATGGGCGAATAATGAGCAAGCGATTGTGATCAATGTTCAGCGACAGCCCGGCGCTAACGTGATTGAAACCACAGATACCATTCGTACGCTATTGCCCGAATTGATTGAAAGCTTACCTAAATCGGTTAATGTCGAAATTTTAACCGATAGAACCAGTACCATTCGTGCATCCGTTAATGATGTCCAATTTGAATTAATGCTAGCCATCGCCCTCGTAGTGATGGTGATTTACTTGTTTTTACGCAATGGAATTGCCACCTTAATACCGGGTATTGCCGTACCGTTGTCACTTGTTGGCACCTTTGCAGTGATGTATTTCTGTGGTTTTTCTGTCAATAACCTCACCCTAATGGCTTTAACCATCGCCACCGGTTTTGTGGTCGATGATGCGATAGTGGTGATTGAAAATATTTCTCGCTACTTAGAGCAAGGCGATAAACCGCTGGTCGCCGCACTCAAAGGGGCTGGTGAAATCGGATTTACCATTATTTCCCTCACCTTTTCCTTGGTTGCAGTATTAATCCCACTGTTATTTATGGGGGATATTGTCGGCCGGTTATTCCGCGAGTTTGCCATTACCCTAGCCGTGGCTATTTTGATCTCTGCTGTCGTCTCATTGACGCTAACGCCAATGATGTGTGCGCGTTTATTAAAACCGGAGTCGCAGCATAAACATAACCGTTTTGAACTAGCGTGTGAGCGCTTCTTTGACCGTATGGTTGCTGGATACGCAATTTGGTTAAAACGTATTCTTAATCACCAATGGTTAACCCTTTCTGTGGCGCTAGGTACCATGGTGCTGACTGTTTTACTGTATCTGTGGATCCCAAAAGGTTTTTTCCCTTTGCAAGACAGTGGAATTATTCAGGGCTCAATTGAAAGCCGCCAATCTATTTCATTTGCAGCCATGGCGCAAAAGCAGCAAGAAGTCGCGTCAAAATTATTAGCAGATCCTGCAGTCGACAATGTCACCACCTATGTGGGTGTTGATGGCAGCAACCCGACATTAAACAATGCGCGTCTCCAAATTACATTAAAGCCTCTTGATGAGCGTGAAGACAGAGTGATGGCGATTATTGATCGTCTCCAGCAATCCGTTGATAACATTGCTGGAGTGAATCTCTATCTGCAACCCATGCAAGATCTCACCATCGATACGCAAGTAGCGCGCACACAGTATCAATTTACTTTACAGGCTGGTTCATTAGAAGAATTAACCACTTGGGTTCCACGCTTGTTAGATGCCCTAGAACAACAACCTGAACTCACCGATGTCAGTAGTGATTGGCAAAATAAAGGGTTAGTTGCCTATGTGAATGTTAATCGTGATACGGCAAGCCGTTTTGGTATCACGATGTCGGCTATTGATAACGCCTTATATAATGCGTTTGGGCAGCGAATGATTTCGACTATCTATACGCAGTCAAATCAATATCGTGTGATATTAGAACATGACACACAAACCCGTGATGGTATGGATGCGCTGAATGATATCCGTCTAAAAGGGACTGATGGTGCCATTGTACCACTGAGTACTTTAGTGAACATTCAAGAAGGTAATGGGCCATTAGCCATTAATCACCTAGACCAATTTCCCGCGGTGACTTTTTCGTTTAATGTAACGGATGGCGCTTCTCTAGAGTCAGCTGTCAATGCAGTGAAATTGGCCGAATCTCAAATTGCGATGCCAAAATCTATTACAACGCAATTCCAAGGAGCGACTTTAGCCTTTGAAGCGGCACTGAGCAGTACTATTTGGTTAATTGCAACTGCCATTGTGGCGATGTATATCGTATTGGGCATTTTATATGAGAGTTTTATCCACCCGATTACGATTTTATCTACCCTACCGACAGCCGGGGTTGGTGCATTACTTGCTTTAATGATGGCAGGGAAAGACCTTGATGTCATCGCGGTCATCGGCATCATCTTACTAATTGGCATTGTGAAAAAGAATGCCATTATGATGATTGACTTTGCCCTTGCCGCGGAGCGTGAACAGGGAATGTCCCCTTATGATGCCATCTATCAAGCTTGCTTGCTGCGTTTTCGCCCAATTCTAATGACCACCATGGCGGCCTTGCTGGGTGCCTTACCATTGATGCTGAGTACTGGTGTAGGTGCAGAATTACGTCAACCATTAGGGATTTGTATGGTTGGTGGCTTAATTATGAGCCAAATCCTCACTTTATTTACCACACCGGTTATTTACTTATTGTTCGACCGTCTTTCTCATTACTTTAAAGACCGTCGCCAAGCGAAGAAGGCACAGGTGTCATAATGAAGCGCTTTTTTGCTCTGTTTATTAGCCGACCGGTAGCAACGACGCTTATCAGCGTTGCGATTACTTTGTGTGGTGCCCTGAGCTTTCTGTTTTTACCCGTTTCTCCGTTGCCTCAAGTGGACTACCCTGTGATTAACGTGACAGCGTCACTTCCAGGGGCATCACCCGAAACTATGGCGTCCTCCGTTGCGACGCCACTTGAACGCTCTTTAGGCAGTATTGCTGGGATCAGTGAAATGACCTCAAGCAGTGCGCTTGGGCGAACCACCATTACACTAGAGTTCAATCTCGACAAAGACATTAATAACGCTGCACGCGAAGTTCAAGCCGCAATTAATGCCGCACAGAACCTGCTACCCAGCGGTATACCAAGCCGTCCACGTTATTACAAGTCAAACCCGTCTGATGCGCCAATTATGATTTTGACCATGACCTCAGACACCCTAAATACTGGCGAAATTTATGATATTGCTTCGACGCGTTTAGCCCAACGAATTGCCCAAATTGAAGGGGTTAGTGAAGTTTCTGTGGGGGGAGGCTCGCTCCCTGCCGTACGCGTTGAACTCAACCCAACCGCCCTATTTAACCAAGGGGTTTCCCTTGATGCCGTGCGCTCAGCCATCAGCAGTGCTAACGTTCGCCAACCGCAAGGCTATATCAATGATGACGAAAAACGTTATCAGGTACAGACCAATGATGAACTAAAAAAAGCCGCAGATTATCGACCCATTATTGTTCATTATAGCCAAGGTAATGCCGTTAAACTCAGCGATGTCGCCAATGTTAAAGATTCCATTGAAAACGTGCGTGCGGCAGGTATGGCAGACGGTAAACCGGCTATTTTGATTGTCATTCGTCGTGAAGCGGGTGCCAATATCATTGAAACGGTTAACCGTATTCGTGATGAATTACCCGAATTCAATGATATGATCCCCGCCGCCATTGAGTTAAAAGTAGCACAAGATAGGACACCGACCATCCGCGCGTCTTTAGCGGAAGTCGAGCGCGCCCTACTGATTGCCGTTGCCTTGGTGATCCTCGTTGTGTTGCTATTCTTACGTTCAGGTCGCGCTACTTTGATCCCTGCTGTTGCCGTCCCCGTCTCATTGATTGGAACTTTTACGGCCATGTATTTATGTGGCTTTAGTTTAAATAACTTGTCATTGATGGCACTAACGGTTGCGACTGGCTTTGTGGTCGATGATGCGATTGTGGTATTAGAAAATATCTCACGTCATATCGAAAATGGCACAAAACCGTTTATTGCCGCGGTTAAAGGCGTGCATGAAGTCGGCTTTACTGTCGTTTCCATGAGCATTTCTTTGGTGGCTGTTTTTATTCCCCTATTGCTAATGGATGGGCTAGTCGGGCGCTTATTTCGCGAATTTGCTATTACCCTTGCAACCGCTATCGGTATTTCATTGGTGATTTCGCTAACGCTCACCCCCATGATGTGTGCTTATTTACTGAAGAAACGTCCTCGCAACGTCAAAGCCAAACATCGTGGGTTTGGACGTGTGTTACTGCGTTTGCAAGAAAGCTATGGTGTCGCTTTAAATTGGGTGCTCGGACATCGCCGGAGTGTTCTCGCGGTGCTATTTGCCACAATCGGCTTAAATGTTTACCTGTATATCACCGTTCCGAAGACTTTCTTTCCTGAACAAGATACTGGCCGAGTGCTGGGCTTTGTGCGCGCAGACCAAAGCATTTCATTTCAGTCAATGAAAGAAAAAATGACCCGTTTTATGCAGCAAGTTAAAGCCGACCCAGCGACGGATAATGTCACCGGTTTTACTGGCGGTAGCCGAGTAAACAGCGGTTTTATGTATATCTCATTAAAACCACTGGGTGAACGTACTGAAAGTTCAGCTGAAGTCATTAATCGGTTACGCATGAAATTAGCCAATGAGCCTGGGGCTAACCTGTTTATGATGCCAGTACAAGATATTCGTGTGGGAGGTCGACAGGCCAATGCCAGTTACCAGTTTACCCTGCTTGCAGATGAACTTTCAGCATTGCGTGACTGGGAACCCGCTATTCGTAAAGCACTCGGTGAATTGCCACAGCTAACAGATGTGAACTCGGATAAGGAAGACAAAGGCGCGGAAATGGCGATCACCTACGATAGGGACTTAATGGCCCAGCTAGGTATCGATGTCCGTGAAGCTAACAGTCTGCTTAACAACGCATTTGGCCAACGCCAAGTTTCCACTATTTATGAGGCGATGAACCAATATAAAGTCGTGATGGAAGTTGCTCCTGAATATACGCAAGATGTCAGTGCTCTCGACAAAATGTTTGTCATCAACAAAGATGGAGACGCTATCCCACTGTCTTATTTTGCACGTTGGCAACCCGCAAATGCACCGCTAAGTGTGAATCACCAAGGGCTATCTGCTTCATCCACTATCGCGTTTAATGTTGCGGACGGCTATACCTTAAATGATGCCATTGTCGAAATTGAAAAAACCATGACTGCACTTGGCGTACCATCGACGGTAAGAGGCACTTTTGCAGGAACGGCACAAATATTCCAAGAAACCTTACAGTCACAATTGTTTTTAATTTTAGCCGCCATTGTGACCGTTTATTTGGTTCTGGGTATATTATATGAAAGTTATATTCACCCACTGACTATTTTATCAACTCTACCCTCTGCAGGTGTCGGGGCATTATTAGCTCTTGAATTATTTGATACGCCATTTAGTTTAATCGCCTTAATTGGCATCATGCTATTAATTGGGATCGTCAAGAAGAACGCGATTATTATGGTGGATTTTGCCATTCAAGCCCAGAGAACGGCGGGTTTAACCGCCCGAGAAGCCATCTTTCGTGCCAGTTTATTACGATTTCGCCCTATTTTGATGACAACACTCGCAGCTATTTTTGGTGCATTACCGTTAATGTTGGGTAGTGGTGATGGCGCAGAACTCCGTCAACCTCTCGGGATCACCATTGTCGGTGGCTTAATAATGAGCCAATTGCTAACGTTATTTACCACCCCTGTTGTGTATTTAAGTTTTGATAGCTTGAGACAACGTTGGCAGCGCAAGAAATCAGTAACGCAGCAAATTGCGGAGGATACCCATGAAGCTTAGGTTGAATAGCGTGAGTACTCGGCTTTTTCTGGCTATTTTTGCGACATGCTTGTTGTTAGTGCTGATTATGCACCAAGGCGTACGCATGAGTTTCCAGCACGGCTTTATTGATTATATTAAAGAAAATGATCAACAACGCGTTGAGCTGGTTTCTTCTGCCCTTGCCGAACAATATGAAGAAATGGGCAATTGGCGGTTTTTGATTGGTAATGATCGCATTTTCTTTCGCATTTTGCGTTCTGTAGAACATCAACAACATCGTGGCCCGATGCGCCAACGCTGGCGAACCTTTTTTTGGGTTTATGATACACAAGACCGACTCATTTTCGGGCAAGACACGCCCTTGCCGAGTAAAGTTCTTCGTGAACCTATTGTTACTAGCAATGGCGATACCGTCGGCTGGCTCGTTGCCAGTTATGAAACAGGAATTAGCAGCGCCCTTGACCGCCGTTTTGATACCAAGCAAATGTATACCAGTTGGATCATCGCTGGGCTATCTTTGTTTGTGGCTCTGATTGCCACATTGTTCCTTGCTCGTAGCTTTTTAAAACCAATTAAGCGGTTACTCGAGGGCACTAACCGGCTCGCCAATGGTGACTTTGCCACACGAGTTCCTGAATCTGGCCGCGATGAACTAGGGCAACTGGCTAAAGATTTTAACCATCTGGCCTCGACTCTCGAAAAAAACGAACAAATGCGTCGTGACTATATGGCGGATATTTCCCATGAACTCCGCACACCATTATCAGTTCTGCGAGGCGAATTAGAAGCAGTGCAAGATGGCGTCCGGCAAGCCACTCCCGAAACAATCAATTCTCTACTCAATGAAACCCAAACTTTAATTAAGTTAGTTAATGACCTCCACCAGCTCTCATTATCGGATAGAGGTTCATTGGTCTACCGTATGCAACTTACCGATATTATCCCTTTAATTGAAATGGCAATAGGCCAAGCCCGCTGGCGGTTAGAAGACCAACAACTTTCAGTTGAACGGAAATTTATTGCAGAAGGCTACGTGTTTGCAGACCCAGATCGCATCACCCAGTTGTTCTATAATTTAATGGAAAACAGCTTACGCTATACGGATCCACAAGGTAAAATTGCCATCCAAATCACACAAGACCAAGACCAGCTCTGTATAATTTGGCAAGATAGCGCTCCGGGGCTTACAGCTGAGCAATGCCAACATTTATTTGAGCGTTTTTATCGCGCTGAAGGCTCACGTAATCGCGCCAGTGGTGGTTCCGGTTTAGGACTGGCCATTTGCTATAATATTGTTGAGGCTCATCATGGTACAATTTCTGCAGCACCGTCATCATTAGGAGGTGTCAAAATTACCATCAATTTGCCGATTCAATTAAAAGATAAAGGGTTATGATCATGGCTGAACAGAGCAATACCCCTATTTTGGTTGTGGAGGATGAACCCAAACTAGGCCAACTGCTGTTTGATTACTTACAAGCTGCAAACTACCAACCTGCGTTAATTGCACGTGGCGACGAAGTCATTGAGTATGTGAAACAACACCAACCTGCGCTCATTTTATTAGATTTAATGTTACCGGGTCTGGACGGTATTTCAGTGTGTCGTGAACTGCGAAAATTCAGTGATGTTCCCATTATTATGGTGACGGCAAAAACTGAAGAGATTGATCGCTTATTAGGGTTAGAAATCGGCGCTGACGACTATATTTGTAAACCATTTAGCCCACGAGAAGTTGTGGCTCGTGTCAAAACGATTTTACGTCGTTGCCAACCAAACATAACGACCAACAATAACCAAACCAAACTTATTATCGATGAAAATGCCTTCCAAGTACGCTATGGCTCACAGTTACTTGAACTCACACCTGCTGAGTTTCGGTTGCTTAAATTTATGTCTGATAATGCAGGCATGGTATTTTCTCGCGACCAGTTACTGGATATCTTGTATGACGACCACCGCGTGGTAACAGACCGTACAATTGATAGCCACGTCAAAAATTTACGCCGTAAATTAGAGTCCCTCGATAACGAAAAAACTTTTATTCGGTCAATCTATGGCCTTGGCTACCGTTGGGATGAATGTTAAGTAACCAATAGACATACTATTCTTGTGGGATATTTGGTTTTTTTAGCAAATAGGAGTAAAATCCCCATCCCTTAAAAACACTCTCTCGTATGAGTGAGTGCTGACTTGACATCAGATAGAGAATAACCATGTTTACACCAGAGCTTTTATCCCCCGCCGGTTCGTTAAAAAATATGCGCTACGCTTTTGCGTATGGCGCAGACGCCGTTTATGCAGGCCAGCCTCGTTACAGCTTACGCGTACGAAATAACGAATTTAATCACGAAAACTTAGCCAAAGGCATTCAAGAAGCCCATGAGCTGGGTAAAAAGTTTTATGTGGTCGTGAATATTGCCCCTCACAATGCGAAATTAAAAACCTTTATTCGTGATTTAACCCCCGTCATTGAAATGGGACCAGATGCACTGATTATGTCTGATCCTGGCCTTATTATGATGGTTCGTGAAGCGTTTCCTGAGATGGATATTCATTTATCTGTGCAGGCCAATGCGGTTAACTGGGCATCGGTGAAGTTCTGGAAACAAATGGGCTTAACACGCGTGATCTTATCGCGCGAATTATCCCTCGACGAAATTGCTGAAATTCGCCAACAGGTACCGGAAATTGAGCTTGAAGTTTTTGTCCATGGTGCCCTTTGTATGGCCTACTCCGGCCGTTGTTTACTTTCCGGTTATATTAATAAGCGCGACCCTAATCAAGGGACTTGCACCAATGCTTGCCGCTGGGAATACAACGTACAAGAAGGTAAAGAAGACGATGTGGGTAACATTGTCCATATTCATGAGCCCATCCCAGTACAAAATGTGACACCAACCTTAGGTGCGGGTGCGCCAACAGATAAAGTCTTTATGATAGAAGAAGCCAAACGACCTGGCGAGTATATGACCGCCTTTGAAGATGAACATGGCACTTATATCATGAACTCAAAGGATTTACGCGCAATCGAGCACGTAGAAAATTTAACAAAAATGGGTGTTCACTCATTAAAAATTGAAGGCCGTACAAAATCGTTTTATTACTGCGCTCGAACAGCACAAGTCTATAGACGTGCAATTGACGATGCTGTCGCTGGAAAACCCTTTGACCCAACGTTACTCTCCACTTTAGAAGGATTAGCGCACCGTGGTTATACTGAAGGCTTCTTACGTCGCCACACCCACGATGCCTATCAAACCTATGAATATGGCTACTCTGTTTCTGAAACTCAGCAATTTGTGGGTGAATTTACCGGCAAACGTGTCAATGGTATGGCAGAGGTTGATGTAAAAAATAAATTTAGCGTTGGAGACAGCTTAGAGATGATGACACCTGCGGGTAATATCGTCTTTACCTTAGACGCCTTAACAAACCGCAAAGGTGAAACGATTGATGTTGCACCAGGCAACGGCCATGTGGTTTATCTGCCAATCCCTGAAGATGTTGATGTCAATTTTGGTTTGTTGATCCGTAACCTAGCAGGAACAACCACCCGAGCACCTCATCAAGCTCAGCCAGAAAAGCAAATTGCAGGCTAATCACCACTTAGTTATTTTTAAATAGCTTGTTCACTATAAGCCAAAACATCATCGTTTAATACTTTGATATTTTGGCTTTTTTTTACCTATAAAACGATATTATTTCACTTTATATGCTTTTTTCTTATATGATAATCATTCGCGTTATTGACATTTCCATTAAAAAATGCGCTGAATATCCAATTTTATGCAACAGATCACATCAATTGGTTATTCAATATCGTATAGTCACTCTCGAAAACGAAGAACTAGAAAGTCATAAAATAAGACTAGGAACCACCTCCTTGGCTGGCTCAATCTCCCTTGAGCTAGCCATTTCTTTTATCTGCTACTTTATTTCATTTCTCTTGTTAACTCTATTTCTGTAAAAAAACTAAAAAAAGCTCATCAATATTTTATTAATCCATTTATACTCATTTTAACGAATATTTGACATACGTTAAGCCAAATGGATGGGTATTTATGAATCAATATCAGTCAGCCATGGTTATTCTTAATGGTAAACAAGCAAATCACATTGAGCTGCGAAAAGCCATTACTCACCTGCGTAAAGAAGGCCATAAAATTCAAGTCCGTATTCCTTGGGAGCTGGATGATACGCATTATTTTATTTCTCAGGCGATAAAACACGGTGTTGATACCATTATTGCCGCCGGAGGTGATGGCACAGTGAATGTGGTTGCCAGCACCCTGATGAAGTTCCCTAGCGAGTCTCGTCCTGCTTTAGGGGTCCTTCCGATGGGTACAGCAAATGATTTTGCCACTAGCGCGAATATCCCAATGGATATTGAATCTGCCCTAGCACTCTCATTAAAAGGCAAAGCTGTGCCTATTGATATTGCGCAAGTCAATGAGCAATATTATTTCCTCAATATGGCCACTGGCGGCTTTGGGACACGTATTACCACCGAAACACCAGAAGCACTAAAGTCAGCATTAGGGGGAGCGGCTTACGTGATAAATGGCTTACTGCGTCCTGACACACTAAAAACGGACATTTGCCATATTGAAGGGGAAAATTTTAGTTGGGAGGGAGAAACGTTAGTCATTGCTGTCGGAAACGGCCGACAAGCAGGTGGAGGTCAGCAATTGACACCACAAGCACTCATTAATGACGGTGCATTAAATTTACTGATTATTCCTGCAAGGGATGTGATACCCGCATTTTTATCGAATTTATTTTCAGCTGATAAAAACGAACACTTAGTTGAAAAGCAATTATCGTGGGTAAAAATTTCATCTCCTCACGATATGATCTTAAACCTTGATGGTGAGCCATTATCGGGAGATACCTTTACGTTCTCAGTGCAGCCAAACGCCATTCAGTGCCGGTTACCTCCTCAATGCAACTTATTAACCTAAAACATAATATGAAAGCCCAAGTATTTGGGCTTTCAATCTTTTAAGGTTACCACCATGCATGGAAGTGATGCACAGGACCAATTCCCTTTCCAACCTCTAAGCTATCTGCTTGTTCTAACGCAGCTTGTAAATACGCTTTAGCCTGCGTAACCGCTTCTTGCCAATCAGCGCAACGAGGCCGCAACGCAGCCAAAGCTGCTGACAAAGTACACCCTGTACCATGGGTATTTTTAGTATTTATACGAACTGACGTAAAACGCCATTCACCTTCTGGTGTGATTAACCAATCTGGGCTTTCAGCATCACTTAGATGACCACCTTTCATCAATACCGCTTGGCAACCTTTCTCAAGCAATTTATACCCTTGAGTCAGCATTTGGCTTTCTGTTTGTGCGACTTTTTCGTCTAACAATACCGCGGCTTCGGGTAGATTTGGTGTAATAATAGAAACGAGGGGTAATAACTGTTGACGTAGCGCATCAACCGCATCTGGTAATAGCAACGGGTCGCCACTTTTAGCCACCATTACAGTGTCCAATACCACATACGGAATAGGATATTGTTTCAGTGCATTCGCCACAACTGCGACATTACTTTGGTTAAACAGCATACCGATTTTTGCGCTATCAATTCGCACATCACTGAGAACCGAGTCTAATTGTGCCGCTACAAATTCAGGGGGTAAGTCTTGAACAGATTGCACACCTCGGGTATTTTGAGCCACCAATGCTGTCATCACACTCGTACCATAAGCCTCTAATGCAGAGAACGTTTTTAAATCTGCCTGAATACCCGCCCCACCCGATGGGTCTGTTCCGGCTATGGTTAACGCATTGATCCTCATGTGTGATTCCCCTTTTCGTCGGCTAAAGCAATTGAATAGATTGATAAGCAAGGTTTACTGACATCATTTTAAACCAAACAATAAAACCGCCTTAATTGTCTCATAACATTTAACAAATACCAGCGGTTAGTGAATGAATTTTAATGAGTTAGATAAAAAGAGAGGATATCTCACACAGGAAAAATTGACATGATTTATAAGTACACATTAGGCAAATGAATATGACCAACGCCTCGTTGTCGTAATAGTTGAGCGAATGCCTCCACTTCTGTTTGGGTTGCCGCAGGCCAGCTAGCTGCTTCATTTTTTACGCCATATTGTTGAAAGGCGTTAATCTTTATCCGTGTGTTTGTAGGCAATTGATTTAGGAAATCAGCAAGTTTATCAATATGCTCTAAGTAATCTGTTTGCTGAGGAATATACAATAAACGCAATTCATACAATTTCCCCGCTTGCGCCAAATATTGAATTGATTGAAAAACACGCTGGTTATCTTTTCCTGTTAGCCTTAAAGCACACTCATCACTCCATGATTTCAGGTCAATCATCACGCCATCCGTATACTCAATCACTTTATTCCAACCCGCAGAAGCCAGATGCCCATTACTGTCAATAAAGCAGGTTAAATGCTTGAGCTCCGGTGTAGCCTTAATTGCTTTAAATAATTCAATAATAAAAGGTAATTGTGTTGTTGCTTCCCCACCACTAATGGTTACGCCATTCAGGAAAACAACATTTTTTTTCAAGTCATTGATGGCGTCATTAACACTTAATGGCACCGTCATCGGGCTTGAATTTTTAGTGCAAGTTTGTAAACAGGTATCACAAAGCTGGCAGGCATCGCTATCCCAGATAACCTGACCATCTACAAACAATAACCCATTGTGAGGACAGGTAAAAAC
This sequence comes from Providencia sp. PROV269, assembly GCF_028477785.1. NCBI lineage: Bacteria > Pseudomonadati > Pseudomonadota > Gammaproteobacteria > Enterobacterales > Morganellaceae > Providencia > Providencia sp. PROV269. The sequence continues at coordinate 185,923 of NZ_JAMPLV010000003.1, forward strand.
ACAGTCCCCACAATGGTCACAAAGCGCCATGGTATATGGATTATGGCAATTCAAACACCGTAAATTGCAACCTTGCAAAAAGATAACATGCCGATTACCCGGCCCATCTACACAGGAAAAAGGAATAACCTTATTCAGCGTAGCGCATCGATTGCTCATGACTAATTACTCGTTGCTGACGGGCTGTAATTTTACAGTTCTTAGTCGCTTCCTCCCCTAACCAGGTAGTGTTACTTCTAGAACCTTGTTCTTTGTATTTTTCGATATCCGACAGACGTACCATGTAGCCAGTAACACGGACTAAATCATTACTCGCCACGTTTGCAGTAAACTCACGCATTCCACAGCTAAATGCCCCTTTGCATAATTGCATTAGTGCTTGCGGGTTTTGTTTAATCGTTTCATCGATGGTTAAAATGTCACTGATCCCAGATAAATAGTGTTTGTGATGAGGAGCTACGGCTTGGATATGCGAAACAGGATCCGGCTCTTCACCGTATGGAATGCGAGCCCCCGGTGTAGTTCCTATATCCGAACTGATCCCAGATTGAGCATGGAGCATGGCTCGGTTTTTATAACCATATTTAACAGGTGTGGTTTCGACAAAGTCTGCCAACTGTTCACTGATTTGATAAGACAGTGGTAAGGCGGGTGAATTTGCTTGATATGCGCCTTTCGCTCCGTCTTTTTCCATGAGGATATTCACGGCTTCGGCTAAACCATAAATACCAAACATCGGGGCAAAGCGTTCTGGTTCTATTAACCCTTCTTGGACAAGAAAACTGGTTTGGAAGAAGTTTGATTCCTCAAATAAAAATGCGCTACGTGTTTCTATAAGTTCCATTTGTAACTCACAATACTTTTTCAATTGCACATTTAAAAAATCAACTGAATTTTGACTGCGTAATGCAACCTCGCGCAAATTAATACGGACTAAAGTGCTTCCTCCACCTGCAACAGGCAATGCATTATAACAGCTGACAATGCCGTAACCTTGTTCATCAAATGCAGCACGATGAATAATATCATTCGCAATATGCGGTTTGCTACATTCACAAATATTTTCAATCGCTTGTAAGAAAAGTGATTCAGGTGTGCGCTGTGGGTGATAAACAAATGTCAGGTTAGGTGCTACTTGTTTCAATTCCGCATCGATACGTAAAATCAAACGGCAAATCACATTGTCATCCGGCCCAATATTGGCATGCATAAAGGCATCAGGTAACGTTCGGTCTAATTGTATCCAAAATCTTTTTAATTTGGGGTACAATTGTTCTTCTGTCAATTCACCTACATATGGCATGAGCACTTTATCTAAATACCCTAAAAATACAGGGAAATTGGTTACCGACGGAACGTGATGATACAAAATCATCAGATGATTAAGCGCATCATCAAAGTCCTCTGCAGGGGCTAATTCTAAGTATGTTGAACCTTGATTGAGGTATTTTACATAGTCAGGCAACACATAGCGCGGCTTATATGGTGCATTTCCTTCATACATATCACAAATAACACGTTCACTTAACGCCTCTGCGAGGGGTTCGCTCACCGCAAGATAGGGAATATGGCTATCCGCTTCTACCGCTAAAAAATTGGCTTTTTGTTTTGGTGATAATATTTTATCTGTGGCGATAGCCAAGCATTTAGCTTGGTATTCAGTCAGTGGTTCTTGGCGTTTCATCATGGTGATGTTCCTTTTTTAGTTAGAAGCTAATGTTGCTTACAGCAATGTATCTGCCATAAACTTTCAAAAATTAGCTCCTAGCCGTGTTGACATGCAGCAACTTATAACCGCCGCCTATGTCCTCCATTTCATCCCATTGAGACAAGTCATTATTTGACGTGCGTCATACTTTTTGGATTTGTTTGCACGCTATTTTTCATAAATGTCTGCTCTATCAACATTACTAGTCGTTATCACCTAAATAATACGAAATATCTCTTTATTACAGAAAGTTAGCCACAGCTATAATGAGTGATACATTGGTTTTTCTTATCTTTTTTAACTCAATTCAGCTCATTTATTTTCATCAAGTAATCACATTATCTAATTTAAAAATGGAGTATTCTGTCAATTATTGGTTTTTAGGAGAATTAACCTATTCAATAACCAATTTGATCAGCTAATATCCCTTTCTACTGTCGGTTATCCCCCTTAAAAATAGGCAAAATTAAACAGTTCTAATATGACCAGCGAGTTATTATCCTTAACTATGTAATTAATACTGTTATATTCTGTACATCTTAATTAAAATAATTGAGCTCAAAATTATAATAATAATGCTAATCTGATAATCATTAGCGAGCTAATCATCATTTTTATATCTGCGATACAGAACTGGATTTACAATGAGAGTTTATAAAAACATACAGTTGGCTGTAGGTGCTTCGCTACTCATGAGCGCCTCAATCTGCATATCATCGCCTGCCGTTGCGCAAGAACAATCGGCAAATTTATGGGATAAATTTAAAAATAATGTCAGTACCACATGGGACTCTGACAAATATGAGTTATATGTTCCAGCGGTGACTTGGCACAACCGTGCAATGTACGACAAGAAAAAAACGGATGAGTATAACGAGCGACCTTGGGGTTTTGGCCTTGGTAAATATCGTTATGATGAAGACAATGACTGGCATGCTATCTATGCAATGGCATTTAAAGATTCACATAATGATTGGGAGCCAATTGGTGGTTATGCATTCCAAAAAATGTGGATCCCAGGGGACATTGATGGTTTTCGCATGGGAGCAGGTTTCACTCTGAGTGTCACTGCCCGTAGGGATATGTACTATATTCCAATCCCAGCACCGCTCCCGCTAGTATCAGTGGAATATGACAAGCTTTCGCTGCAAGCCACTTATATTCCTGGGACTTATAATAACGGTAACGTATTATTTGCTTGGCTACGTTGGCAATGGTGACCTAACGACTTCATCGCAGTATAAAAAGACCGGTCGGGTATTCCCACCGGTCTTTTTATTATAAGAAAAAACCAAATCTAACTGAATTGTTGGCTTTTGGCTAAGTCTTGTTTTTTAGCCCCTGAGAATTGGTATCCAACCCATAGAACTGCTATCCATAATGGCATAATTAATACTGAAATGCGCAAACCGTCCATTGTTAGGATGATCCCTAAAATCAGCAGTAAAAATGCTAAGCACAGATAGTTCCCAAATGGATACCAAATGCTTTTAAATTTCGTTTCAACACCTTGTTTGTTCATTGCTGCTCTGAACTTCAAATTTGACACACAAATCATAATCCAGTTTAGAACTAACGTTGTCACGACCAATGACATTAACAATTCGAAAGCTTTACCTTCCATCACAAAGTTAATTAAAATCCCGCCAGAAGTCGCAATACCTGAAACCAATAAAGCCATGACGGGAACGCCACCTTTATTCACTTTCGCAAGAAATTTAGGTGCGTTACTTTGTTGTGCCAAGCCATATAACATACGGCTTGTCGCGTAAGCCCCACTGTTATACACCGACAACGCAGCGATTAGAATGACAACGTTCAATGAATTAGCAACCAGTAAGTCCCCTAATTCATGGAAAATTAATACAAATGGGCTTGTTTTGCCATCAAGGTCAACCCAAGGATATAATGCGAGTAATACCGCTAACGAGCCAATATAAAAAATTAAGATACGGTATACAACTTGGTTAATCGCCTTTGGAATGCTTTTATCTGGGTCTTCTGCCTCTGCGGCGGTAATACCGACAAGCTCTAATCCCCCAAATGAAAACATAATAATTGCCAAAGCCATTATTAGCCCATTAAAGCCATTAGCAAAGAAACCACCATATTCCCATAAGTTACTGACTTTCGCTTGTGGGCCGCCATGACCGCTGAGCAGTAAGTAGCAACCAAAAATAATCATAGCAACCACTGCAATGACTTTGATTAATGCAAACCAGAATTCCGTTTCCCCATAAGAGCGCACATTGACCAAGTTAACCGCATTCACAGCAATAAAAAATACCGCGGCAGAAACCCATATCGGGAGTTCAGGCCACCAATGTTGCATATATTTACCTGCGGCGGTGAGTTCCGTCATCCCAACAAGGATAAACATGACCCAGTAGTTCCACCCTGAGAGAAAACCCGCAAAGCCACCCCAATACTTAAATGCAAAATGACTAAACGAACCCGCGACAGGTTCCTGAACAATCATTTCTCCCAACTGGCGCATAATAAGAAAAGCAATAAACCCACACAGTGCGTAGCCAAGTAAAACCGATGGCCCTGCCATTTGTATGGTTGTTGCTATTCCAAGGAATAACCCTGTACCAACAGCGCCTCCCAAAGCAATCAATTGGATATGCCTGTTTTTTAATCCCCGCTTTAGCGTCTGTTGCTGTTGCGCCATAACTTTACCCTTTCGTCCTCTTACTTGCTTTTTATCGTCCAAAATAATGATAATGACACAAGTTTATTTGAATTTTCTTATTAACACTACATTCTTCTGGCTCTGTTTTTACCATATCTTACGGCCCAAAAGCAGGTGCTATTAGTTATTTTTTTTCATCACATAACAAAATGATACAGCGGGATAGCTACCCCAACTCAATATCATGGATTGTGCATTAAAAAGCAAATTCAAAATGGTAACAAGTCAGTTACACGACAAATACCAAAAATAAAGTTTTCTCCTCCCTGATCACACAGGTTGTCCATCGCTAAGAGATAGAAAAAAAGACACGCTAAAACAGCACTTACAGCAATAATTAATTTACGACCAAACACCGACAATTCCTTCATATTTCTATGATGATTTTATTTTTCAAATGATTACAATATTAAGGTACTGCCATTTTATGATAGATATCATTTATGGCATTGCACGTAATGCGTTTATAGAATAAATGGTACTCTAATTTAGAGCGTCAAATTTGAGGAAAATATGCAATTAACCTCTTTTTACAAAAATTCCGCTCATTTTAGGTGCTATTGGCCAGTAACTTATTCTGATTGTGCTTTTTTTACCCTAAAAATGGGAAATACCGCACAAGCAGCCTTTGTCATCATGAAATGAAGTTGTGTATACTTCTGCTACCGTAAAACTAGAAAACATTTGAGATGCCACAAGATAACCACTTAGCACTTGTTTATGCTTTGAGTAAATGGATAGAAGAACACTTAGGGCGCGTGATCCACTTAGAAGAGCTCGCGGCTTATTCAGGCTATTCACTTTGGCATATGCAAAAAATATTTAAAGAAGTCACAGGGATTTCACTGGGTAAATATATCCGTCAACGCCGTCTTGCTGGTGCGGTTAACTTACTGCGCAATAGCAGCCAGTCTATTTTCGATATCGCTCTGGATTTTGGTTTTGGGTCACAATCCCACTTTACCTATATGTTCCGTAAAGAATATGGCATTACGCCATTTGATTTTAGACAGAATGACCAAATTCAATTAGATGTGAAGCAACCGCTTCATTTGATTCATAATTATGAGTGAGAATATTTTAGCCGCATTAATCTATTGATTCACATGCTAATGCTATAAAACATTGTCATTTCAAGCTTCGACTATTGAACAGAGTTCCTGCCTTGTATTCTGTTCAATTTCAAATCAAACACCCATTATTCTATTGTGAATAAAATTATAACTATTTGTATAATTTACATTCTGAATAATTGGAGTAAGGTATTGGCAGAAAGCACGCATTTTAGGAGGCATTGGATGTCAATCAAACTGGTCGCCATTGATTTAGATGGCACATTACTTAACTCCCAACACCAAATATCTCCCGCAGTAAAAGAGGCTGTCACTCAAGCCAAACAAAAAGGTGTACATATTATTTTAGCCTCAGGTAGGCCATTTTCGGGGATCTCCCCTTACCTACGGGAACTAGATTTAAATACCGCAGATAACTATTGTATTAGTAATAATGGTAGTGTCATTCACCAAGCCAATGATGGCAGTCATCTGGCAGAGAATTTGTTAGATTTCGCTGACTTCCAATATTTTGAGGAACTGGCTAGAAATGTCGGGGTTCACATGCATGCTCTTGCGGATAACAGCATGTTCACGGCAAACCGCCATATTAGTCACTATACAGTTGCAGATGCTTATTTAACTCACACTCCGCTTATCTATTGCCCCGTTAATGAAATGGACTCTTCTTTGGAATTTACTAAATTTATGATGATTGACCATCCAGAGAAATTAGATATTGGTATCAGTTATCTTCCAGAGAATGTCTTCGATAATTACGCTTTAACCCGAACAAGCCCGTATTTCCTAGAGGTATCAAATAAAACCTCAAGTAAAGGCGCGGCATTGCAATGTATCTGTGAAAAACTGGGTATTACACCTGACAAAGTCATGAGTATTGGTGACCAAAATAATGATATCCAAATGCTACAATACGCCAGTGTTTCTGTCGCAATGGGCAATGCTTTAGAGCCAATTCGCCAAATGGTTAAATTTGTGACCACAACTAATGATGAAGATGGCGTTGCCGTCGCCATTAATAAATTTATTAATGTATAAGCCCGCAAAAATTCACTTCAGTATATTTTCTGTTGCAGCGCTTATCTGGGACGCGCTGCACCTTTTAACCGCGTATTGGTTTTTGCCTCGTCGCTAAAAAGCAAATCACCGACCCCATTGTCACCATTAACACACCTTGCCAAAAACTTAACGTTAATGCCGTGCTTAATAACATAGACGCGAATGCAGTTGATATAACTGGGGTAAAATAAGAGAGTGTCCCTAAAAAAGCCACATTGCCCTTGATAACCGCAAATGTCCATAATGCATTCGCACCGCCAGTCGCAATTGAGGCCACCACTAATAATAACAGGCTTTCTTTATTGATAATAAACGGTGTTGGAGTACTGAAAAAATACAATATCCATAACCCAATAGAGGTCATGATAAAGAATAGTACCATACCATTGTGACCTCCAGAAATACGCTTAGTGACATTGCTGTAAAACGACCAAACAATAGCCCCAATAAAGGCTAAAAAATAACACAGTGGATTACTTTGAATATTTGCCCAAATACTTTGCACCGACAATGGTTGATTTCCTGAAATTACCCAGATCAACCCCATAAATGCTAAAACTAAACCTAATCCCAATAATAAAGTGAAACGTTGACGGTTAAAAAATACAGCCAGTGCGATAGTAAAACTTGGCCACAAATAATTCACCATACCAAGTTCAATAGCTTGCTGCCGGCTATTGGCTAAGCCTAACGCTAATACAAAACAGATTTCATAGCTAACAAACAGTACCGTTCCCCAAAGCAAGTAGCGTTTGGGATACTTCGTTATTTTAGGCACCCCCATGGCAAGTACTAACACAAGGGAACCGACTGTATAAACTAATGCTGCACCACCGACAGGCCCAAAATTTTCACTTACACTGCGGATCAGTCCTACCATTGTGCTCCACAACAAGATTGAAATAACTCCATACAGCGTTGCAGCGTACTGATTCAATTTCATAACTCTCTCGGCTATTTAAATTAGAAAATGATATATATTGTGATAATACATTTATTTTATCATCTTAAAAAACCTTATAGCTCAAAGAATTATAAAACAAACATTTATTCTTATTAAACCTTGATAATATTTCATAAAAAAATTCTCAGGCTTTCACCTAAGAATTTTATGCTTTACGTTTTTTATATTAGCGAGATGTTTCTTTCTCAACCCACTTATCGACTTCTTCTTTTTCCCATATCCCCTCCTCAAACTGTTTCTTTAATTCAGGGTGCTGATTAATATCAAAAGTCGGTATTTTACCTGCAACCAATTGCTGGTTATAATCTTTAGCGAGTTTGAAAGCGATACCCGATAATAAAAGGATCGCGATTAGATTTGTTATTGCCATTAACCCCATGGATAAATCAGCAAGTTTCCAAATAAATGGCATTTCAGCAAGTGCGCCAAACATCACCATACCTAAGGCAGCTAAACGGAAAATAAATAAACCCGCTGTATGGTTATTTTCTAGAAAAATCATATTGCTTTCAGCGTATGCATAGTTAGCAATGATTGATGTAAACGCAAAAAAGAAGATAGCAATCGCAATAAAGGTACTTCCCCAGCTACCAACGGCAGAAGATAGCGCAAGTTGTGTCAATTCAATGCCATTAATGTTATCCATCCCACTTTCTAGAACACCAGATGACAAAATAATAATTGCGGTCGCACTACAAATAACAATGGTATCCATAAAAACACCAAGCATCTGCACATATCCTTGAGATGCAGGATGAGGTGGATAAGGCGCTGCAGATGCCGCTGCATTCGGTGCTGACCCCATCCCGGCCTCGTTAGAGAATAGCCCTCGCTGAATACCTTGTGTCATAGCCTGAGCAACACCATAACCAACAGCACCACCCGCTGCCTCTTGCAAACCAAATGCATTTCGGATTATCAGCATAAAAACTTCAGGTAATCGTTCAATATGGTGCCCAACAACCCAAAATGCCAATAACAAATAGGCTAACGCCATAACAGGAACAACTAATTCAGCAACCCTCGCAATGGATTTCAATCCACCAAAAATAATAATTCCACTTAATAAAACTAAGCCAATGCCAACATAAATTGGATTGAAATCAAAGGCGACTGCGGTTGCTTGAGCGATAGAATTAGCTTGTACTGCATTAAATACCAAACCAAAGGCAATAATGAGGAAAATTGAAAATAACACGCCCATCCATCGTTGGTTTAAGCCTTTTTGCATATAATATGAAGGCCCACCGCGATAATTTCCTTTATCATCTTTGGTTTTGTATAACTGTGCTAAAGTACACTCCACAAAAGACGTTGCCATCCCGAGTATAGCAACGACCCACATCCAAAAAATAGCACCCGGTCCGCCAGCTGTTAGCGCAATTGCGACCCCGGTTAAGTTTCCTGTACCGACCCTAGCGGCTAAACTTGTACATAGTGCCTGAAAAGATGAAATACCTGCGCTATCAGATTGTTTACTGTTTTTTAAGACACTAAACATATGGCCAAAATGCCTAATTTGAATAAACCCTGATCGAAGCGTAAAATACAGGCCTGCTCCCAGTAATAAATAAATAAGTAACGAACCCCAAATAATATTAGTTAGTGAGTTTATAAATTCTATCAAATTACACTCCTTTTTTATTAGAACGATTAATAATGTATTAATCGAAAATCAAATCCTCACATTTAAAACATAACTCCAGAAAAAGGAGTTTAGCCTACAAAAGCCAAATCATCTTAATATGATTATCAGAAATTATATTTTTTTCTCTTTAATGTAAATTAATTTCCGTTTCATCAATCGTTAACTACATTGTATTTTAATTAAAACAAGTTAGATACTCATAAATAAACACATATAACACCTTGAAAAACCTAACCAAGAAAAAATTCTTTATGATTAAGTAAGAAATAAATCAAATGATTGATTTTCAGTATTTATTTTAACCAAAAAGTTACTTAAATAAATAAAAAACCATTATTCATTTTATCACTTCAATCTTAATTAACTTATTTCTTAACAAAAATATTTGTAATATTTATTTTGCTTAATTCATATATTATTTGGAATATCTAATCAATAAATGAGGTTAATTTATAATCAAAAAGCCTATCACGTTACAATCGTCACAATTAGATAGTTGCTTATACTTTCACTTAACAATAAACTGAGCCTAATTAAATTTTATAGACAAGAGGTTAACGTATGGAAATTAATATCAAGTTATCTGATGACCCACTTTCTCAGCTCCCTGAAAAATCATATGAATCCTTCATTGCTGAGTTGAAAGCACGTGTTTTAGAAGTTTACCCTGGCAGCTATCTTTTGATTACTCATGATAATGGCCCAACAACCTTTCAAACTAAAGGCTTCCATGATGATAACGAAGCCCATATTGTCTTACATGAACTTGTCGAAGATGTCTTAAAACATGGCCATTGGTTAAAACAGTAATCTCCGTGTTAGGTTACATGAACAAAACCAGCTATGAGTCTACCTGACCTCTAGCTGGTTATTTTTTATTTCTCCCATATTTCGATAACACGCCTCTAATATGGGTTCAAACTCTGATCAAGATCATACTTAATCTTAACTTTCACCAAAACAAGTTAAAATCGCTTTACCTCACATCGTTATATGATACTGTATATAACGTAATTTTCATTTACATTGCTTTTGCTAATTATAGCGGCCAGTATTTATACTGGCTCTTTTTTATGAAATCATGCTAAAACCCTCTTCTTCATCCCCCATTTTAGGCCTAATCTGCTATAGTATTTTTCTAGTACCAGATAGAGTTATTATTCATTGTGTGCAAAATAGAGGTATGACTATGAAGCGTTTGTTACTGGCTTTTTGCCTGGCTCCAGCCCTTGTTATGGCTGATAATGCCCCATTAAATATTAGTGAAATAGCCAAAGATTATTGTGAGATCACTGGTCAAGCACTAAGTGAAGCATACAGCACTGACAAAACTAGCAGTGAATTAACCCAATCAACCATTGCTAAATTGAAAAGTGAAAATGTCGACCTCAAGCAATTAGCCACTGTAGAGTCAGACCTCCGCGAAAATCTAACATCAGCGATTGACACCGTACGTAGCAATAAATCTAAGTTTGCTAATGAAGCTGACTTCAATAAATCATTAAATGACTCCATTTCAGCTTGTAAGATCCAAACTGAACTACTTTTGAATAAATCTTAATCATTTAATTTTTAAAAAAAGAAAAAGCGCTCAAACTAAAATTTGAGCGCTTTTTTATTAATTGGTTGTTTTTTTAACACACAACTGTTCAATCGAGAATTGTAATTCAGGTGTTTCACTAATAATCAATTGCCCATGCTCAGAGAAACGCCCTTCTTTAATGCTGACATTTGCAACAAATGGTAGCGAGCTATCTTGGCTCGATAAGCGGTATAAGCCGCAAACCCGATAACTCTCTCCTTCCTTAAACTCGCTTTTTTGCACTATATCCACATCACTGAACTCAATTACTGATGCATTTCCTAGCTTTTTTTCCACCATGCTTTGCGCTTCATTTTTAACATCTGAGTCACCAATACTGGTATAAGAATGGTATGCAAATACGCCTAAAGCCAATAGCAATACAATTAATAATTTTGTTTTTATACGTTTCAACGCATCACCTTTCTACTTTATGATAACTTAACCTAGTATAAATGTATTATATCAATTTGAGTAAACAATTTGAGCTTTTGCCTTACGCATTTACGTTTGTCCTAACCAGTTGACACTACTTTATAAAAATTAGTTTTTAAATTGAAAACATAACCAATGTCCTTCCTATTATTATTGATTCAATCTATATCTATTAAATTAACATTAATAAAAAAAACATTTTTTATTTATTTATTTAGTTTTATACTGGCCTATATACTACCTGACTGATTTAATATATTTTTATGAAAGAAAAAATCGTTAAAAACCTTGTTAGCCTAACTCATGGTACCAACAATGATGTTAAAATAGCGGCGATAAATGCATTAGGAGATTATATTTGTTCTATTGAACAAGAAGATGCTATCGATAGACTATTAGCTTTATGTGAGGATTATAATAAAGATATTGCTGTAGCATCAATTGTATCAATTAGCAAACTAGCTAAATTCTTCCATGAAACCCAACAAAACAAAACCAATTAAAAAAATAACGATTTAACGTAAAATTCATTTATTTAACAAATGATTTGCATTATGAGAAAATAAAGGAAGAAACATGACTGAATTATGGTTTATTCATTTAGATAAGTAAATTCAATTGAATTAATTAATTCCAATGGCAGAATAATAATCAATAAATATCTAAAGGAGATATAACATGAATATATTAAAACCATTAATTCTCAGTGCAAGTTTAATCGCGATTAGCTTTTCAACATTCGCTTACCCAGGAGATGGTAATGGTTCATGGCACCGCGGAGGGTACCAAAACCAACAGCAATATAATGATAGGCCTTGCGATAATTACCGTCACTCTAATCATGCAAATCGTCACCGTGGTATGATGCAGTATTCAACATCAATTCAAACTACTCAACCAGATGAAACACTGAAAAAAATTGCTGCAGATGCTCCTAAAGGAGAAAATGGTAAACAATATATGGTTAAAGTTGCGGTTGTAGAAATTACACCTAACTTTCCAGTACAAGGCCAATAATTTTTACCAAGGGTAGAATAAACTACCCTTTTTTGTTTATATGACTTCAATGGTTATACCCCCCCATAATTGATCCCCCTTACTTTGCTATCTTGGCATGACATGTTTCTTTTCTTATTTACCGTAGATAAATTTGCAATAGTTCAGAAACCAACCAGATGAATAAGTAATCATAAAAAGTAAATAATTATTTACTTTGGAACTATTTTGAGTAATCTAATACTTTCAAAGATAATAATTTCAGGGAATAACTATGGATCGCCGTTCGTTTCTTAAATCCACATCACTAGTTGCAGGTGGAATTGCACTTAACTCACTTTTTAATCAAGCCATTGCGCAAACAAACAACATAAATATACCAAGTGAAAAACAACCTCTCTTGCTGAATTTTAATGAAAATTCATTAGGGATGTCACCGAGTGCAAAAGAGGCCATTATCAAAGCGTTACCTAATGCATTTCGTTATCCGGATGACGCTCGTGCTGAATTACAGCATAATATTGGTGAGCTCTACAGTTTATCTAATAAGCACATTAGTATGGGTAATGGATCATCTGAAACGATTCAAGCTGTTGTCGCTATGTTGGCAAATAAAGCAAACAAACTCGGTAAAAAAATTCAACTAGTCACCCCTGATCCAACGTTCAATTATGCAGAACTTTATTCTCTGCCATTAGGTATTAAGATAACCAAAATTCCTTTAAAAACTGATTTATCATTTGATCTAGAAGGAATGGAAAAAGCTGCTAATGATTTTGACGGTTTATCAATGGTCTATATTTGTAACCCGAATAACCCGACAGCAATGATCACGCCTTATAGCCAGTTGGTTAAATGGATGAGTAAAGAGTCTGACAACACATTTTTTATCGTTGATGAAGCTTACGCCGAGTTTGTTGAAGACCCAAATTTTACGAGTGCTATTCAATTAGTCAAAAAAGGCCAAAATAACCTGATTGTCACACGTACTTTCTCAAAAATTTTCGCCTTAGCAGGTTTAAGAGTTGGCTATGGTGTTGCGACCCCCGAAATTATTGCTGCTGTAGACGAATTTTTATCTATTGATAATACCAATACAGCGGGAGCAGTCGCTGCAATAGCGTCTCTAAAGGATAAATCATTTATTGAATACAGCCTAAAATCTAACAATATTTCGAGAAAAATCGTAGAAAAAGCATTAAATGAGATTGGGTTAGAATATGCCCCATCACAGGCTAATTTTATTTTCCATAAAGTTAAAGGTGACGTAAAAACCTATCAACAACGTATGGCTGAAGCTCATGTTATGGTTGGCCGTGAATTCCCACCTGCCATTGGCTGGAATAGACTCACACTAGGAACCCCCGAAGAAATGCAGCAATTTGTTGTGATATTAAAGCAGTTTCATGAAAAAGGATGGGTATAAATTAAGTTCTCTCCAAAAAGAGCAGTTCAAGCTGCTCTTTTTACATTAAAATGGCCCCTTAAAGATAAAAAAGGCGCCTGCAAAAATAAAAATAAAACCAATTAAATGGTTAATGGTAAAATTTTCACCTAAATATAATACCGAAAAAAGAACAAAAACACAGAGTGTTATCACCTCTTGCATTGTTTTTAATTCAGCCGCACTGTAATACTGATGCCCTAACCGATTAGCTGGCACTGCAAAACAGTATTCAACCAATGCAATTAACCAGCTAAAGAAAATAACAACATACAACGGCTTTGTTGTGAACTTTAAATGGCCGTACCAAGCAAACATCATAAATACATTTGAAATAATAAGTAAGAATACTGGATAAAATTTAGTTAACATGCTGATTCAATAGACAAACAATAAATAACCGATATTATGAGGTTAGAATTAACACACGACAATGTGCTCCCATAAATACCCCTGCGCTTCATATCATAAATTTAAACGTATTTAGCAATCATTACGAGGTAATAATGAATATTAAATATGAATTAATGACACAACCAGATTGTCCTGCTGTCGCTCAATTATTGCAATCTAATTCTGAATCTCAACAAGGTGGATTACTCGGTGAATACCCTCAAGCCAAAGTCAATGCAATGTTTGCAGGAAGTCTGACTACCGTTGTAGCTCGAGATGGAAATAAAATTATCGCTGTCGTATTTAGCTTTGACCCTAATTCCTCATCCCTCCCCCCTATAGCACATTTGATCATTAAACAGCATGCAGAAATTGTACAAGGCAACTGGTTCTATGGTCCTGTTTGTATCGATAGTGATTATCGAGGGAGAAATATTCTCAAATCACTTTTTGATAAAATTTGTTCGTACAACCAAGGAAAGCCTATTGCCTTTATTAATGCAAACAATCTCAGATCGCTTATGGCGCATCAAAAAATAGGCATGAGCAATGCCACTAACTTTGAATTTAATGGCATCACATATCATCTAATGGTAGGGAGTTAATTGTGTACCAATTGGTACATTTTTATTTTAATTTGCTTATTTTTTGCTACACTGTGACAAATTATTGTATACAGGAGTCATTTTATGACAGATTTCATTAGTGCAAATCAAAAAGCATGGGATAAACAAGCTGAATCACAACTTGCTTGGTCAACCCCCGTTGATTCCAAAACTATCAATGATGCCAAACAGGGAAAATGGCAAGTTCATTTAACACCAACTCCTGTTGATGATACTTGGTTAGGGAATGTAAAAGATAAAAAAATTCTTTGCTTAGCTTCTGCGGGGGGGCAGCAAGCTCCGGTACTCGCGGCAGCAGGAGCAAATGTGACTGTTTTTGATTTTTCTCAGAAACAGCTTGACCAAGACAAAATGGTGGCAGAAAGAGATAATTTAACCTTAGAGATTGTTCAAGGTGACATGCGATCATTACACATGTTTGCTAATGAAACATTTGATATTATATTTCATCCTATTTCTAATCTGTATATTCCGGATGTTAGCCCTGTCTGGCAAGAATGCTACCGTGTTTTAAAACCAAATGGACGGCTGTTATCCAGTTTTTTTAATCCTGTTGTTTTTATTGGGGAACGAGATAAGCAATATGACGAACAAGGTATAATAAAGCCAAGTTACACTATGCCTTACTCCGAACTATCTACTTTATCGGCAGAGCAAATAGCACAAAAGCAGGCAAAGCAAGAAGCTTTTGTATTTGGTCATTCACTGACAGATCTCATTGGTGGGCAAATAAAGGTAGGTTTTCATATCACAGGCTTTAAAGAGGACTGGCAACCTAATCCACGCTTTGTCGTTGACAATTATCTACCCACATTCCTAGCGACGATGGCAGTTAAATCAAATTAATATTAGTGACGCTCGTTTTGCTAGCAACTCAACGAGCTATCATTAATTTAGCTTCTTTTACAATATCTATCCCACACAGCTTCAAATTGTTCTGCGGGAATAATATCATCTGTTTTTTCTACAAAAGGAATGGATATCATTACTTTTCCAGCTCTATTTTTATGAAGCCTAACGATAAATCTTTTATAGCCATGGGGTAACTCATTTTCAAAACCAAAGACTTCACCGCAATAATAGCCCGTTTCATCCCCTTCTTCATTTTTCGTCAATACATAATATTGAACATTTTTATAATTTGCAGCAGAAGGGTAAGCAAGAAAATCTTCGACAGAACTTTTCACTCGGCTTTCGGTATCTAACTCAGCATCAAGTTTAACTTCAGTCATAATTCCTGCAATATACGCACAGCCAGCAACTAACAGTAATACCAGGGTTCTTAATAACATTTTAATGGTACAGCTCAATAGAAAACATTGCTTATCATTATAATTAATACTTAAATTTTTGCGACTATAGCCAACCATGTTTAAGCCGTCAGCATATCGAGAGAGTTTAGTTTTATGATGTTTTATAGCTAATTATTTTACTCTATGTTATTTATTGAGTGAGTTGCCATATATAAACTAATATTGCCGCTGTTATTATCCAAATAGCGGTTGCCATACTTAAACTTCCCCAAGCGGTCATTTTCGTTGCTAACAAATATACCGTTAGTAAATACATTGCATAAGGAATGAGAGACCAGAGCCCAAACAGTGCAGTTTTTCTGAGAGCTTCTGTTCCTTGTTCTTGAACGACGATAACATGAGCAATTAATGCAAATGTAGGAAATAACGGAACTAAACCTGCAATATAGTAAATTTTACTACGTGAAAATAGTGCAATAATCAATACGGCTAAAGCACCTAAAAGGCATTTAAAGAATAAAGAAAGCATACCGCACTCTAGACTCAAATTTTAAACGTTGACTATTATTATCACAAATCACTCGTAAATTAACTCTCTTGTAGGTAGCAATCTACAACAATTATTTCCTCTTATTCCCTCGTTATCAGTAAAAGTTGCCTAATCCCTTTCAATTTTATGAGCTAAGTCAAATTGTTGAATATAAAGTATCCAGAATTAGTGCCGATACATTTACTTAGTCCCTACGCCTGATGCTTTCGCGTGACTACATATAACTTTTTAGCTATCGGACAGCTTCGATTTGCTCATGGTTAATAACGTTATGTTTAGAAGTCGTTCTTAGTATGCGTACAAACATACTACTCGATGGTATGAAAGGAAATAATCAATGATGTCTGGTAATTTAAAAAAAATTAATTTTAGTTCAGCTAAATTCTCTTTTTCTGGTTTTAAGACAACAACCCTAGTCTGGTTTATTTCAGGCCTGCTTATCGCCCTTCTTCTTTCAACCTGTTGGTTTTTCTTTAGTTCTTTAAAACAATATCAAGAAACATTAACCAAGCTCGATACTATCTATAACGAACAAACACAGTTGAATAATACATGGCAGTCTTTATTACAGGCACGAAATACTTTAAATCGTGCTAGCTCTCGCCATTTGTTGATTATCAATAAGATGAAAACTTCAAATACTGACATAGATAGCCTTATCGAGTTTTATCATAAAAAAATGGCAGAAACAGGTAATTATTGGGATGCATTCACTGCCACCTCACTCTACAAAAATAGCGATAAATTTGCTGAGTTAGAAAAATCATATAAAGCGTTATATGCTGCATTGAATGAACTTTCAGTCTTTCTAGTTCAAGGAAAAACATATGACTTTTTAAACCAGCCGACTCAAGGATTTCAGGATACATTTGAGAAAAACTACGTAAGTTATCATCAACAATTAAATAGTAGTTATCATGATATTGCTCTTGCAAGTGAGCAACTGTATAAACAAAGTTTGATTGGTTTAATCATTACTATCTCAATAGTTATCCTCTTAGCTCTATTTATTCGATTTATTCTACAACTTTTCTTTATTCGCCCACTAAACCAAGTTATTGATGGTATTGAAAAAGTTAGCCAAGGCGTTTTATATCACAGCTTTGATAATAAAGGGTTATATGAGATCAAGTTACTTAAACAGCATGTGTCTAATATGCAAAGTAAACTGATTGATATCGTCAAAAATATTTATGACAACACTCACCATATAAAAGTTGAACTTGGTGACATCACTCAAATGAATCACGACCTTTCTATTCGAGCAGATCAACAGGCCGCAGCCATTGTTGAAACAGCAGCCAGTGTCGAAGAGCTCGATTCCTCTTTTAAATTAAATACGGCCCACACTAACCAATCGTGTCAATTGATGTCCGAGACGAGTGTAACGATTGATAAAAGTAATGAACTTATTTCTGATGTTGTAGAAAACATGGATGATATTGTCGATTTTTCCAAAGAAATCAGTAAAATCACCTCCACCATCGATAACATTGCTTTTCAAACTAATTTATTAGCATTGAATGCCGCTGTAGAAGCTGCCAGAGTGGGTGAACATGGCAAGGGCTTTGCGGTTGTCGCAAATGAAGTACGCGAATTATCAATTAGTTGTACTCAGGCATCCAAAGAAATTAAGCTATTAATTAATAATTCAAACGATAAAATTAATCACTGTTTCCAATTAGCTGCGGATGCAAATGATAATATCGTTTCAATTGCACAAGACACATCTAATATCAATGAAATGATCCAAAGTGTTGCCCTTGCTTCGAATGAGCAAACCCATGGGGTAAGCCAAATACACTTAGCAATTAATGAGTTAGATAATACCACACAAGCGAATGCAGCTATGACTCGCGAATTGCAATCATCCTTAAAAGCGTTAGAGTCTCAATCAGATTTATTAGAAGATATTATTTCTATTTTTCACACAGAACCGAAAAGTGACCATGAAGTTGACAGTGATATTCACTACGAGGTGAAAAAAGTAAAATAATTTGTCTAAACATGTATTATCTTGTATCGCAATTTATTTAGGAGGTTGGCTTTAGATAGTCGCCTCCGATAATTTTCTCATATCCCTCTCATTCCTCCAATTTTTGTTACTATGTTTTATCGCCATTTAATAACTTTTTACAGTTTATCTGATATAACAGATTACGATTACTTCTATTAAACATGAGTTCATGATGACAATAAAAATTACTGTTCTTGTAGATAATAATACCCTAATTGATAGCTATTTTTGCGGTGAACCCGGTGTTTGCTACTATATCGAAGCTGATAATAAAAAAATATTATTCGATACAGGCTATTCAGATATATTTATTGATAATGCACATATCTTAAATATTGACCTTGCTGAGATCACTGATCTGGTTCTTTCTCACGGCCACAACGATCACACATGGGGCTTAAGTCACTTAATTCAACATTTTGACCGCCGTAACATTGAAACACAAGAAGCTAAGCACCTGATATACCATCCAGATGCCCTAATTCCAAAAAAATTTCAATCTAAAGTCATCGGAGCGAATACACCTAAAGAGTTTTTAGCTTCTTATTTTCATTGTATTGAAACGACTAAGCCATATTATCTTTCTGAAAATATTATATTTTTAGGCCAAATTCCTAGAGCCAATAGCTTTGAAGGAAAAGACCCCATTGGTACTACCCTCGACTTCAACCATAATATCGTTGACGACTATGTCTTTGATGACTCTGCACTTGCCATTAAAACATCGGAAGGCCTAATTGTGATAACGGGTTGCTCTCATTCTGGAATTTGCAATATTACTGAATATGCAAAGCATGTAACTGGCATCAATAACATTGTTACTGTGATAGGCGGGTTTCATTTGCAGCAAGCCTCAGAAGAAGTTTTAGAACAAACAGGTAATTACTTTCGCCAGCAAGATTTAAAATTTATACACCCATGTCACTGTACCGATCTTAACGCCAAAATACATTTAGCGAAATTTGCGCCCGTACAAGAAGTTGGCACAGGGTTACAGTTAACTTACTCAAGTTAATATAAAACCAGTTAACACAAAATAGAATAAAGTAAAACCTAGTGTTACATTAGGTTTTACTTACACCAGTAATATTAAGCCCTTACAAAAACAATCAAAATTTATGTTCTTGAGCCCAAATCTTCATCCGTATTACTGCCTTTAATCATTCTTGTCATTTCTTCGCAACGGATAATTTTCCCATCTTCTATTTGAAAACAAGCAAATACCTCAAATTCACTTATTGAACCATCTTTTTTAGTCGCTTTTGCCAGATGCTGAGTATGAACACACCCATCCCCTTCTGCGATCGATTTTATAGTAATAACGATTGATTCAGTGGCTTCTTTCAATACCTGCAAATGGGCAATAAACTCATTAAAATTAATTTGTTTCCCATCAACAACTTGGATATATTTATCTGAAAAATATTGCTTAGCCACAGACAACGAACCTATATCCTCGCCCAATACCGCATTTAATGCTTGTGTTACCCACTGTGCGTTAGTCATATTTTATCCCTTATCATAAAAACAGCTTTCATCATTGTTATGGGAGTATTATTTTGTATTTCAAGTCAAAAACCAATTTATTATCTTTTTAATTTTATTCTTATACTATATTTCAATAATTTCTTATTTGTCCGTAATTTAATCTACAAAATACCACTTAATTTACCATTTTTATGATTACTCTGATTTGGATTAAGCACTAATCACTGGTATTATCTAATGGTCTATCTAAGCAATAGACACCTTATAACAATAACTATAAATATACATTTCCATTAGATACCCCTGCATGCAGGGGCTTTTTTTATTAAATAATTTCATCCCCCAAAAAACCATTATTGATAACCTGTGACTTTTTCCTCATTTTACGACTCTCCTAATTGCTAACATCATACTCCAATCCCATACTTTTTAAGCATTATGAAAATATCTTAGCTAACCACCTAAAGAGGTTAATCATGAAGTTACTTTTGTTAGGATGCATACTTACTGCTTCTTTTTCTTTGCAAGCAATTGCCGCTACTGAAACGCCGATCCGGCTAGTTATCCACGGTGGTGCTGGTACTATTACAAAAAATACAATCACGCCTGAACAAGAAAAAGCATACCAAGATAAATTAAATGAAGCGCTAAAAGCAGGTTATAACGTATTGAATAAAGGAGGTTCTAGCCTTGATGCAGTACAAGCTTCCATTAATGTAATGGAAGATTCGCCTTTATTTAATGCAGGCAAAGGTGCGGTATTCACTCACGATGGAAAAAATGAAATGGATGCCTCAATTATGGATGGTAGTAACCTGAAAGCAGGCGCCGTTGCTGGTGTTACCAATATCAAAAACCCAATCAATGCCGCCTATGCTGTTATGACAAAAAGCCCTCACGTGATGATGGTTTCTAAAGGTGCTGAGCAATTTGCTGCAGAGCAAGGCATTGAAATTGTTGATCCATCTTATTTCCGTACTGATTTTCGCTGGGAACAATTGCAAAAAGCGAAAGAAAAAGAAAAAGTCGTATTAGATCATGATGGGAAAACAGCTGCACTATTTGTAGACCCTATGTTATACGATTATAAATATGGCACTGTTGGAGCTGTTGCTTTAGACAAACAAGGTAACCTTGCAGCTGGTACATCAACAGGGGGTATGACAAACAAACGGTATGGTCGTGTTGGTGACTCGCCTATTATTGGTGCAGGAAATTATGCAGATAATAATACCGTGGCTGTTTCCGCAACAGGCTCTGGAGAAATGTTTATTCGTACAGCAACGGCTCATAATATTGCAGCACAGGTAAAATATAATAAAGCCACCCTTTCTGATGCATCTCGTAATGCACTCGATGACGTTAAAGCTATCGGAGGCAGTGGCGGTGTAATTGTATTGGATAAATCTGGCAATTACGCAATGGAATTTAATTCAGAAGGTATGTACCGTGGAACTATAGGTGATGACGGTATCCCTCATGTATCTATTTATAAAGAATAAACTTTAAATAAACAACAATCCCTCAGACTTAATTAATAAGTATTGAGGGATTTTTATTTCTATTATGACAATATTAAGATGAATGACAGTTACAATCTTTAACTATTTGTAAAGGAAATAAACATGCAATTAGAGTAGGTTAATTAATAATTATAACTTTTATAAAAGGTATTTTTATGCGATTTAATCTAACTCAAGTAAATATATTAGAAGAAAACACAAAGGTTACAGGGTTACATATAATTTTACTCGGTGATGATAGTTCTGTTCATACACTTAAAATGGATATAAAAGGTTTGGATACCATGAACATGAGTTTAAGAGATATAGAAAAATATGCTATCAAACAACTTAAACATAACTTTGAACATTGTTCTAATGGTTAAATTTTACGATTACTTCTAGGCAATAATAAAATTTATTGCCATATAAATAAAATTTTTATTCTTCATCAGGATTTTTAAGCACTTTATATATTTCTTCTTTTAATCGTAGTTTCTGTTTTTTTAACTCAACCACCTCATCGCCATACCCTCTTCGGTCTGAATGTTCCAATCTTGCAATTTCATGGTCTAACTGATTATGTTTTTCAAAAAGAGCACGAAAATGAGGGCTTGATTGACGAAGTTGAGAAATTAAATCGCGGTACTCTGGAAACATAAGTTATTTCTCCTGCGTTAGTTTTATCAGCACATAATCTAATCATTTTCACCTAAATCAAAAATAATATCATCCACCTTATATCAAATTTACAACCGACTTCAACTAAATTCCATGTCATTTCGAGTTAAGCATCATCACTATGTTAGCTTAAGCAAGTTATTAATACTTTATTTATGGGTTCATTAAGTTATCAATAAAAGACAGCATCATAATGACTCTATTACACAATGCGTTAATGTTAATATAGCATTTCTACCTCTCATGAAATTTAAACCAATGAGTAAGGTGCACTCAAAAATTTAAGATATCTATTTAGAACTCGGGAAAATAAATGCAAATTAAAAATACCGGCGAAATTGAGCAAGATATTCAGGTATACCTTGTGAATTCTTTCACACAAAATAATACTGGTGGCAACCCTGCTGGTGTTGTTCTCAACCCGCCAGCACTCAGTACTTCACAAAAAATAGCTATTGCGCAACAAGTCGGTTTTTCAGAAACAGCATTTGTCTATAATGGTGAACAAACTGATTTTGAAGTAGATTTCTACACCGCTGAAGGTGAAGTCGATTTTTGTGGTCATGCCACATTAGCGGTGTTTTTCACTTTAGCGTCACTTAAGCTGATTTGCTCTGGGTGTTACACCCAAAAAACCAAGGCCGGTATTCTAAGTGTGTCTGTTAGCCCGAACAATATCGTTATGGAGCAAGCGCTACCCACCCTGCGAGATGGACCTAATATCAATGAAGTTGCAGCAGCCCTTGGCATAACGAGTGACATTATCACTGAAACAAGCTTACCTATCATGATAATTTCAACTGGGTTACCCGACATTATTATTCCCGTAAAAACAGGTTATTTAGATTTACTACAGCCTAATTATGAAGCAATAGCGAAACTAAGCCGTGAATTCAATACGATCGGCTTCCATGTATTTGAGTTAAATCAAGACACATCAATCACAGCACATTGCCGAAATTTCGCACCGCTCTATGGAATAAATGAGGAATCGGCAACAGGCAGCGCTAGCGGAGCGCTTGGCTGCTATTTGGTCAATTATGTCTTACCAAATGAAACTCAATTTCTATTTGAGCAAGGTCGTGCCATGGGATGCACCTCATCGATTCAAGTAAACATTCACTCACAAGCGAAAAAGATTACTCAAGTGAAAGTTGGCGGCCAAGCCGCCATGATGGGAACTCGAATAATACATATTTAACTAGAAGTACAATATGTTAGGCCATAGATTATGATTTAATTATTCAATAAAACAATGAGGCTAGCACATGCAAGATTGGAACCCTGATTTGTATCTGCAATTTAAACAGGAAAGAACTCGCCCATCATATGACTTAATCCGCCATATTCATGCCGATAACGTATGTAATTTAACCGATTTAGGTTGTGGTCCAGGTAATTCAACTCAAATACTTCGTGAAATGTACCCATTAGCAAGAATAATTGGGGTCGATAACTCTCCTGCCATGCTAGTTGAAGCAAAAAAGAACCTTCCTGACTGCCAGTTTATAGATGCAAACATTGAAACCTGGGTTCCTGAAATCAAACAGGACCTTATATTTGCCAATGCTTCGTTACAATGGTTACCTGATCACAACCTATTATTCCCTCATCTTGTTGATCAATTAAAAAGCAACGGTATTTTAGCCATCCAGATGCCAAATAATTGGAATGAACCCACACATGCTTTAATGCGCAAAGTGGCCAGTGAGCAAGCGATTTCCGCCGTCAATAGAACAGCGCTTTTATCAATAGCTGAATATTATGATTTGCTTTCAGCAGCCCATTGTTCTGTTGATATATGGCAAACGACTTATTATCACGTCATGCCATCGATTGATTCAATCATTGATTGGTTAAGCGCGACAGGATTAAGACCCTACGTTGAAAACCTAGATAAAAAACAAACCGAACAATTTCTCGCTCGTTACCATGAATTATTAACAGAAGCTTACCCAGCACAAGATAATGGCTATGTTTTAATGCCATTTCCTCGATTGTTTATCATCGCAAGAAAGCTTAACTAGTTAGTATGGAAATTTTTCCCATGGATGGGATAGTCTAGCAATATAATGAAATGCTAAGCTGTTAGCCTATAACTATCTTCGATTAACTCCTTGAGTTCATCATCAGTAAGGCGCCCTGGCAACTTTATCGTAATCCAATGCTCTTTACTCATATGATACGCTGGATAAATATCATCTTTTAACCGCAATGAACCAATAAGTTCAGGGGGAGCTTTAAGGTTGATAATATTAATTACCTCCTCATTTTTATTTATTTCTAATTTCTTAGATGAAATACGCATAATAACTGCAAACCACTTTGCGTTGTTTTTTCGTCTAAAAACAATATATTCAGGGTACTTCATCCATGGAGTTTCAGGCTCCACACCATAATTATGCTGAATATAATCAATCAATTCACTTCTGTTCATTTTATCATTCCATCTCATCAATGATGATTAAATAAAATTACTTACCTACGGAATTATACGCCTTCTCGCTCGCTCTGTAACAATATCTTTATTTCATACAGTTATACTCAAAGGAGTTTTCTTTTACTAAAATTCTTATGGCAACATGAATATCACCAGTGAATCTTCTAGAGGAACTATTGAACCGAGATTTATTTTTCGAACGATAAATTAACAAAGAACAGTTACTAAATAGAAATCACTTTAATGATCCCAAGCAACCACAAGACCATTATAGTGAATAATGTGCTTAATTACTGACATCGATTATCCCAAATCTTCTGAAAATCCGGCTCAGAGATCATTTCCCCCTCGAAATCAAATAAAGGAATGGAAAACACGCACTGGCCTTCATGATTAGCAGCAATTTCAACAATAAACCGCTTATACTTATATGGTAAATCATCTTTAAATGTAAACACTTCACCACATACATCCCCAATAACCTTATGACCCATCATTGAACCATGTGAATAGAATTTAACATTTCTCATGTCAGCAGCTTTCGGTTGGTGCATAAAATCCACTACTGTCTGTTTAGCGCCATCAATAAGGGTTGGTTTTTTACTAAAGTTTATTGAAACACCTATGATAAAGGCTAATAATATCAACAACAAAACACATAGAACTCGCAAAATTTTGGTGTACACAACAAGCTACCACTCCTGATATTAATTGCTTATAATGTATTCCTAATATACGTTTAGGGCAATCATAACCCCTATTTAGCGTGTGATTTGCTTAAGTCCTTTGAAGAAAACCATATCTGTTTTGCACTTACATGAACCCTTTTCTGTTAAAACTCGCTATTACCATTCGATGTTGTATCTATCATGGCAGATAAAATCTGATACAAATATTACAACTGATAAAACATCAATTATGTGTATTTAATCAATCTTGAATATGTATATTCACCCATTATTTTATAAGAAAATTAATATTTGAGGGTGCTAATTTTTACATTTAGTTAAAAATGCACCAATTCAATTCACATAGGAAGTAATTATTTAAAGAATATAACAATAAACACTAAAGACAACCTTTACCTTTGGAAATATGAATAGCTATACTGTTTTATTTTTCAGCAGTAAATAAATAATAAACGCATGGTTCCATATTGAAACGAGACATGAAAATTTCACCCTTCACAATTAATTTACTCAAGTATATAAAACCACTGCCGATATTCTAAATAATCACGACTAGATTTAATATAGATCCGTTATTACTCATAGTAAAATCAGTACATAATAAAATTCCCTGGACTGATTTATTATTATCCAATCAATTAATTTGTAACAAAACATTTCAATTGGTAATATTTTATTACCAATATGATACAGCATTGTAAATAAGGATATTTATATATGTATAAATTAAATAGAAATATAGAATAAAAAAATAGAATAAATAAAATACTAAACAATAAGCATAATTTAATCATTAAAATTAATATTCAATGTATCGTATAAAAATGAAATCGCAAATACTCTTTATACGAGTAAATACAATTGTCAATTCATTTATCTCGCAATATTGGAAAAATAGCAAAAACTGATTTAATTGCTATTTATCAATATGTTGTTACAAGCTGAAAATTAAAATCAAACGATTGACTTTTCTCTTTCAATCGATTGCGCCTATGAAAAATATATCATTAAGCGTTTTAAACGATTGTACTTAATATTATTATTTGATTAATTTTTATCTCAGAAAATTCTTACTCACTATAGGGGTTAATATGGATCGTGCTATTTTAAATAGCAAAGTAAACATCTTAATTGGAAATTATTTAAGGCAGAAACGTATCGAAAATGATCTGACAGGAGAAGATATAAGCAAATTACTTCATGTCAGTCAACAACAGGTTTCACGCTACGAAAATGGTGTTAATACTATATCATTCAGTCTAATTTTAATGTTTTTAATACAATTAAACATTAGCGTAGAATCCTTCTTCGTTTCTTTATTAAAAGAATTGGAGAGCGAAGGTGAAATTATTGATTTGGGTTTAAATTTATATTCAAATTCATTACCCAACAGAAAACAATATCTTTATTTATAATAACATTCATTATCAACAAAAATACTGCACCAACACCAATATGCTAGAAAAAGAAATAATAAAGAAAGAAATCACACAAAGGAATAAGAACCTTGGTGAATATATAAAAATTATAAGAGTGAAAAATAAAATATCAACTCATGAAATGGCAATTAATTTGGATATTACAGAAAGTCATTATATAGAGTATGAGCATGGAGGCACCTCAATTTATGCAGATCATTTAATAACCATATCTAAAATTTTTAATATAAATATAAATGTATTCTTAAATGTATATATGAAAAACTAGATATTACCACCTGTGTTAAAAGGCTTGGCTGCTGCTAGCCTTTTAACCTTTTCCCCCTGATTTGTCTACATGCTTAAACTTGAAACTAAGCCATCGAGTTGGGCAAAAACCTATGTTATGACCGAAGAATTTTTCTAAATGCACAAACGGGAGTTTTAAGCTCTCGTTTTTCATCTCATAATACCAAGACTATGTAATGCACTACCCTTAGGGTTTATTAACAATTTATTGAATTGACAATGATTATTATTCAGTGCTAATTATGATTATAATCACTAAGTTTGAACATTTTTCTTTACGCAAGATTAGTAAGTTAACCAAATACCCTGTAGGGCGTAACATGAATAATTACTGCTTTTTTATCAAGTCGGAAAAAACCTAAATCAAGCGAACAAGAAATACAAAAGCTGCTGGCTATATACAGCAATTTGAAGAGGTTGAAGCCCCTTCAAGCAAGAAAACACTTGAACGTTTTGCCGATACTCGCAGTGAAGAAGTTAAAAATATCTATGCCTTTGCTGGTGCTGATATCCTTTTAGGCATCGTTGGCGCTGTCGCAATGGTGTTTAAATAGCGTAGGCTGAAGATTACAAAAGTAGATGCTGAGAATATATGCATTCAATTTCCTCATAGCGTGTTTGCTTCTATCCTGATAAGTTTACTAGGTTGTTAGTCCGTATCTGATTCATGATATCCACACGAATTTTCAAGCAAATCGTGGTGAACAAAAAACTACAAATATAATAACAACAAACTTTAAAAATGCGCTAAATAAGTCCGGTTCTGATTGTGGAGAAAAAACGCCAACTTTATTCTATGAGCGACGCTCTTTATCAGAAGGCTATATCTCGAATAGAGAGTTGATACATTAAACTCAAATCAATCCTCTCCATGATATCGACTCGTTCTTATTGGAAAACCTAACCACTTAAAATAGATAAAAAGGAATGTCTTAATGTTGTCTAAAGTCACTCGATTATTCCCATTATGGGCTCTACTCTTATCCATATTTGCTTATTATACACCAAACTCATTTACAGGGGTCTCCCCGTTTATTAGCTACTTACTGATGCTAATTATGTTTACTATGGGAGTAACACTAAGAATTAGCGATTTTAAACGCGTCGTGACAAGACCCGCCCCAGTGATTATTTGTACCTTTATTCATTACTTGATTATGCCCCTAGCAGCTTGGCTTTTGGCTAAAGCTTTTGATATGCCAGCTGATCTTGCCGTTGGAATGATATTAGTGGGTAGCGTGGCGAGTGGAACGGCTTCAAACGTGATGATCTATTTAGCGCGCGGGGATGTGGCATTATCTGTTACGATTTCATCGGTATCTACCTTGGTTGGCGTATTTGCAACACCTTTATTGACTCTGTTATATGCAGATACATCAATTAGTGTAAATGTCATGGGTATGTTGCTGTCTATCTTACAAATCGTAATTATCCCTATCATTGCAGGGTTAGTCATTCATCATCTTTTCAGTGAAATAGTGAAAAAAATTGAACCATTTTTACCTTCTTTATCAATGATTTGTATATTAGCAATAATCAGTGCTGTCGTTGCAGGTAGCCAAAGCCATATTGCTTCTGTTGGATTTATGGTCGCTATTGCTGTTGTATTACATAATGGAATCGGTTTAATTGGTGGCTATTGGGGCGGGCGTTTATTTGGTTTTGATGAGTCAACTTGCCGAACTTTGGCAATTGAAGTTGGCATGCAAAACTCAGGGTTAGCAGCAACTTTAGGAGCGCAATACTTTGGTGCTATGGCTGCTCTTCCAGGCGCATTGTTTTCTGTTTGGCATAACTTATCGGGCTCTTTACTCGCCGGATATTGGCAAGGAAAACCAACTAAATAGATACTGTTTGAATACTTAATATCCCCATTAAAAAATTGAGCTACCCAATAATTTGGGTAGTTCCAGTAAAAAGACCATTCCTTGTCATATAGAGGACTAAAGATTTAATATAATGAAAGTTACTCCGCAATAATTTGCCCTTGATGCATTAAAATAATGTGATCAGCAAAGCGAGCCGTAAGGTTTAAATCGCGTAATACACAACACACATTTATTTTTCGTGTATTGACTAGATGCCGTAACAAACGAAAAAGATGTTGTTGGTGGTGAATATCGAGTACTGATGTCGGTTTATTCAAAAATAACCATTTAGATACAGGTTCATCTCCCCAAAGCTGAGCCAATAATATTGCCAACACCCTGCCCACCAGTGCCAAAAACTAACCATCTTGCCATTAATTATTCTCTTTAAGTTGCTTAACTAATAAACGAAAAGCTTCAAGTTGTTCCTGTAATAATTGACGGTGTTCATCACGCCCTAAGAAAATTTTAAACATGGCATCTCCTGATTGATTAAAAAATAAAATCGAGGCGGTATCCATTCCCATAAATTTTCGTTCAATTAGTGCAATATATGTACAATTTTCAGCTTTGATATGCCCTGTCATGCCTTTTTTACCACGTAAATTAAAATAACCATGGCGATGAAAACCTGAAGGCAACTCACCTGAAAATTCTAGAATAACATCCTGCGTATGAACTAGCGTGGTGACATTACCCCATGTGTGGACAGCATCCCAAATCAAGTCAAAATGTTTTCCTATCGTCAAAGCCATATCGGGCAAATGTCTTACTACATCCAATAAGGTGGTATCATATTGTTTTGCAATAGTTTCTAATGTTCCATCGGGCTCTGTTTTCAAAAAATCAGCTAACGCTACATTACTCATTAAATGTTCCTTTACGATATTTTTTCTTGCGTGAATTGGATAGAATTAAGATTCACGATAATCTCTTGAAGTGATTGAAGAATATTACTTGCCCAAAAACGGCCTTCATTCGTTAGTCTTAAATCAGTCGAAGTATCTTGTGTTAATCCTGACTGATACCACTGCTGTAAGAGTGGAGACAGCATTTGCGCATGAGGGGTAAATTGTTCAAGTACAACTCGCGCTGTTTCAATACCAGCCTGTAAGCGATGGCGCCATTGATACTGCGGATCGGTCGTCTGCATCATCATCATGAGCGGTTTTCTTTTCGCATTAATTGCTTCATAATACGAGGTCAGATTCCTCTCCCCCATCCATGAATATCCATTGAGAGAGCCCCCGGCACCAGAGCCAAACGCCAAGCAATCAGCCCCTTGTTTAATCAACAAATTATATAAATTGCGTTCCCGTGTTGTCCGCGCCCAGTGGCTATTACTGATGCAGTGCCAGCCTTGTTTATCCATAAATTCGCAGCCTTGTAAATACAAGTCACGACGCTTGGCAGGATCAGGAACTGTGACTCGATTATTTTCAACCGCTTTACCAAGTGGCGTACTTGGGATCAAATTAAGTGCATAAAGGTCGACACCATCTAGGCCAATCTCACTTGCAATTCTCAGGTCTTCACCCCAAAACTCGGTTGTCTGCTCAGGTAAACCAAATAACAAATCACAAACCACCGCCGCTCTATCTCGATGGCACAATTTTTCCATAAATTTCCGAGCTTCCTCACCATTTGATGTCCGGGCCATTTTTTTACGAATTTTGCTATTAAATGACTGAATACCAATTGAAAAACGATTTGCTCCTGCATCTAAGCATGCATCAATACGTGCATCATCAAAATTAAGAACTCTCCCTTCAATGGTTATTTCACAATCAGGAGCTAATGGTAAACGAAGGCGTAACACATTAATAATACGCGCTAAATCATTAGCAAAAAGTGCAGAGGGTGTTCCACCGCCAAAATAAACAGCATGGATCGGGGCAGACTGGTGTAATACGTTGTCGGCTTCCGTTTCAATCTCCCGGATCAAATACTCTGTATAAATATGGCTTTCAGAGGCATCATAGCGATTTTGGTAGAAACCACAGAAAGTACAATGTGTTGCACAAAAAGGAATATGTAGGTATACCAATCGCTTACGTGGTTCGAACGTCGAATTGATTAATTTCTGCCATGTGTCTTGTCGTTTATCAGCACTAATTGGTACCGCCCCGCGCCAAGGCATTGTTGCATGCCTATCTTTAAATGGTTGATGGCCTTCTAATGCAAAATAAGGCGATAAATCAATATCATATTTCATATTATCACTCACTATCCGTTTCATCTGGCCAAATATTGTGGTGTAAAATCTCAACGGCATCCGCAATTCGAGGCCCCATACCTAAAATGAGTGCCTGATCGATACTCACAATGCGTTTATTTTTCCAAGCAGAAGTTCGGGTAAGTCCGGGAACTTGTTCTAGCTGGTTAAGGCCCTTTTCTACCATCTGGCTGGTTACAATGATCACTTCAGGGTTTGCCGCAATCAAACCTTCTGCGCTATAACTTCTGTATTGTGTGTGTTGCGCAAGATTGTTCGCACCAGCCAGTGTCAAAATGATATCGGCAACGCTACCTTTCCCTGCAATTTGTGGCGCACTACTACCCGCGGAAAGAATAAATAGCACATTGATTTTTTTGCCTTTCTTTTCATTTATTTGAGCAATATTATCCAATCGGCTACGTAACTGATTAACCAACGCATTCCCCTGTTCCGGTTTATGTAACACCTCCGATAAGGTATGAATATTGAGATACATTTGTTCAACCGTAGCTGGTATTCGAGGTAACGTTAATACACTGACTTTTTGCAGTTTTAGCTGATCAAAAACCAATTGAGGGCTTGCATCTTGCCAAGTGACAAACAACGTTGGATGCAAAGATAAAATTCCTTCGGCACTTAACTGTTTCCAATAACCAATATGAGGTAATTTTGCTGTTTCCACTGGCCAACTTGTTGTTTCATCAACACCAATCACTTGGTTTCCAGCGCCTAAAGCGTAAACTAACTCTGTGAGAGAGCCTCCTGCCACAACAATTCTTTCACTCGCAGCACTCACTATTGAAAAACTGAGTACAAATAGTGCAGCTATTATTTTTTTCATTTTTAGAATTTCCATACAAAGCCTGTTGCAGCGCTAAAACCAGAAGCAGGGATTGATTCGTGGGCAGTTTGGTATTTTTTATTGGTTAAGTTATTTAACGATAAGTTAATTTGGTACTGATCGTCTGAGCCAAATTCTGTATTAAACGCAAGGTTAAGAGTGGCCCAGCCTGCTGTGCTCGTTGGCTTTTCACCCGTTTTATCCTGTGCTTTTGCAGCAGCTCGAAGATATAAATCTGAGGTTAAGTTCACTTGGTCTAGAATCAATTGATGTTTAGCTCCAAAGCGCCCACTAACATTAGGCTCTCCGGTATCCCAAGTTTTTATATTCACACCATCAAATTGACGACGTAAATAATTCCCTGTGGCATAAGGAGTGATATCCCATCCTTGGTATTCGACGGTCATTTCTAGCCCGTATGTTTTCGCACGATTGATATTGTCATAATAGTGATATCCTGTTCGTGAAGAATTACTGTTTCCACTGCATATTGACTGCCCTGAACATGTGACTAAAGCGATATAATCCTTCGCTTCAGAATAATATAAAGCGCTATCGATATACCATTGATTACCGTTATAACGCGCACCGATTTCATAGTTGTTAGAACGCTCTGCTTTTAGTCCCTCATTTCCATAATTGATACTTCCCCCCGCTGAGGTTTGCATAAATAATTGGCTCAATGTTGGAAATACATAACCTTGAGCGAATGCGATACGCAGCTCTGTATTCTCAAACCCTGAATACCGTAAGCTTGTTGATGTAATAAATTGATTATCATGCGTTTTTGAGCTTTTAAGGTTATGATAAGTGTTCCCCGTTGTTGAGTGATTTGTATTTTCAAAACCACTTAACAACTCCGAACTTAACCAATATTGCCGCGCCCCTAATGTCCACTTCCAATCATCTGCAAAAGCATATTGATTTTGAGCGAATATCGACCAGTTTGTTTGCTCTGTTCGATTATGTGAATCACTGGTTTTTGTATAATTGACGGCAGGAGGGAACTGCGTTGAGCTTTGGGACTCTGTTGAACTTTTTGAAGACTGCTTTACACGGTCGCGCTGAAGCTGAGCTCCCACAACCAGTTGATTATTCGCGGGTAGTGTAATATCTGTTTGTAGTGTGATCCCTTGAGTATATTGTTTGTCATTCGATTGAGTCTGATTAGCTACTCGTAAATCGCCAATCATTGGGCTCCCTGTTGGTGTCACAACCGCCAGCTTATTTTCAAAATCACGCTCAATAGTTTGTTCATAAGCATCTAAATGAATATTTTTAATATATTCACCATCCGCTTGATAATCATAAAAAAGACCAATTTTTTCACGAGTTAAATCAGGAATTTTGACACTGAAGTGTTCATAGCTTGGGTCTTCATGCCATGTTTGTGTCGACAATTTATATCTATCAAGGGAAAGACCAAATTTATGTTTACCTTCGGTGTAACCTAACCACATACCTTGGCTATTATTGCGATGGTTCGTATTTTTTAGGCGCCCCTCGGGAGTATCTCTGTCACCTTGATCGGAGTAACTTCCGTTGAGCCGATAATCAAACTTACCTATGCTCCCCCATGCCGCTGCTGACTCTTCCCACCCTGTCGTTGCGGAGTTATATACCGCCTTAACAGTGCCTCCCAATGGCTTATTGCCACCTTTTTTGGTTATGAAATTAACGATACCACCAATAGCTTGAGAGCCGTAAAGTACTGAATAGGGGCCTTTCACCACTTCAATGCGTTCCAATGCGGATTCATCAATAAGCAGCCCAGCACCATAATCTTGCCCTGCCCGTTGATAAGTGACTTCTTGCCCATCAATTAAGATCAATACTCGAGAAGATGCTTCCCCACGAATGCGAATTTGTTTACGTCCCGCTAAGGCATTATCGGTAATTTCAACACCTGGAATATCGCGTAAATCATCTGCTAGCGCTATGTTTGTCGAACTATCAAGCTGTTGCTTATCAATGACTTGCATTGTTACTGGGCTATTCCATAAACTACTTTCACTTCGAGTTGATGTGACAACCATCGTTTCACTGGCATCAATATGGGCACGCGGTGGAGGCGTTGATGCAGAGAAGGCTCCTTGACTAACAAAAAGCGCTAATGAGCTGAGTAAAAATGTTCCATTAATATCCGTACGCATAGTTAACCTTTATGATAATAATAATCAGTATCATTACCATTTATAGTTTAGGGACTAATTAATGGTCAATTAATAAATTGCAAATAGCATGCAACTTTGATTTAAATCAAAAAAGCATAACGAAAATTATAAGTCCACCCTCCAGCAATCCGCTGCTGCAGTGCGCCGAACTTATTCACCCATAAAACTGGAAGGGGAAATATTGCTCAAGGTTGCCCCTGTTCCTGAAAGAAAGGTCGTCAAATTCTCGCTGGAGCTTATTAAGTTCATAGAGGTTATGATTATCACAAGCTGTAATTTCTTAAGCTTTATGACAAAATTCGGGATGGCAATTGCGAATAATTATTTATGTAAATAATAAAATTAAAGCACTAAACTGTACCATCAATATCTTCAATGCTACATCGCACACATTTGAGGACTAGAATATGAGTACCTTTTACCAATTAACGGCTAGAAGTCTTAGTGGCCAGCTTGTCTCTATGGCAGACTACGCAGGTAAGGTGGTTCTAGTCGTTAATACAGCCAGTCATTGCGGTTTTACACCACAATACGGTGGACTTGAATCTCTCTACAAGAAATACGCCGCCCAAGGTTTGGTGGTGCTTGGTTTCCCCTGCAATCAGTTTGGGAAACAGGAACCTGGCAACGCTGATGAAATCGCACGGACCTGCTATATTAACTATGGTGTGAGTTTCCCGATGTTCGAGAAAATAGAAGTCAATGGAGCCGCTACACATCCAGTGTTTCGCTATCTTAAGAACGAACTGCCCGGTTTGCTAGGTAAGAGAATTAAGTGGAATTTTACTAAGTTTTTGATTGGTCGTGACGGCGCCCCGCTCAAGCGCTTTGCACCCAATACTACCCCTGAAAAAATGGAAACGGCAATCTTTGCAGCACTTTCGAAAGAACAATCATAATTAAATATCTACATCACAGGAGATTGATTATATCTGTTATCTTGAAATAGCGAGAAACGGAATCCTTTTCTACCTGTAGTCTTCCCAAGAGTTTTCTTTGACGCCAAACTCAATATTCGCTTCCAATCCTTTTATCTTCTTGATTATAAGTGGGATAAATTGTGATATACATCGCGAATAATAAATTTTCTATCGCCGATATTTTCCTTTTCCAAACAACTCAATAGGCTTTGAATTTAGAATTCAAAATACCTCAAAATATTATTAACCATCATGATAATTTAAAATCGTGTCCCGCTTACCTGAATGCAATTACGAAACAAAACGAAGCAATGAAAGCAGTCATAGGTAGTTAATCTGGTATACCAAATTCTACAAATACTACTCAATGCATAGCATTTGTAGAATTAAATAAAAACAATCTCGAAGTATTCTAATGAGGGAAAACACCGAAGTTATAAGCACTGTAGATAAAGTAAGGATTAACCAATAATCCAAAGTAAGGAGTTTTTGACAGGCATACCACTTGAAGTTACCTTATTGTTATAGAAAACAAAAACCACACAGCACAACCTCATGGATTTCTTTGCGCTTTGCACTTAACCTTTGTAGCCTCAGAATACCCCCTTTAAAACAGGATAGACAGTATGCATAAAAACAAAGCTATATTAGTATGTTTTGTTATCGCTTTAGTAACAGCTTGTTCATCAAACACTAAACCCCAAACTAAGTCAGATACTTGCGAGATAAAAATGGATACTCCCGAAGGTAACTTACCTGGGAAAATAGAACAGTCCAGTGGAAATAGTCCCGAATGTAAAGCGATTGAAAGAGCGATAGATAAAGCTATCTAACTAACATACGAATTAGACAGAAGCTAGCAAGCGGAGTTTTCATTGCAGAAAAGCCCCGATCATGGGGCTCATTAAAGATTTACGATTATTTATTGATAATAGTTACTCGCTTCACATCAACTTCTAATGAAGCCCACTCTTTATCAATTTCACCATCTAAACGAACTTTTGTTTCAGGCGTCACAACCTGTCCACGCCAGCGTCTATCATCAATATCTACAGCGATTGAGCCAGTACTATCTTTAAATTCGTAAAGCTCTTTACCAATCTGTTTAACAATATGACCTTCAAGTGAAACCCATGCATCATCAGGAAGCTCTTTCGCTTGAACGACAGTTGTCACTGCTTGAGCCGTTGCAACAAACCCACCTTTTGGACCAACAGAACCATCATTCGAAACAAATCCGCCAGCATGGTTGTTAGCTAACACGCCAAATGAAGCTGCTGATAATACGAGCGCAATAATTGCCTTATTCATAATAATTCCTTTTGTCTGTTAATTTTTTATAGTTTATCGATTAAATCTTAACAGAATCTTAAGGCAAATAATTAACACTTTAGAGGGGTTATTGCAGATAACTGCACATGTAACTCTGACCAATCGTGACGATAAATCTTATGTTTATTTTAACTATAAAAAAGACCGCCTAGGCGATCTTTTATGGATAACTGATATAGCGCAGACGAACCGTTTAAATTAGGGCTGCTCAAATATCCAAGCACTACTGTGCGCTTGGTTCTCTCAATAACACTTACATCATCTTTATAGAAAATGGTCAGGTTCAACACTTACATCATCTTTATAGAAAATGGTCAGGTTCAGCACAAAACCAGAAATTAACGAAAATAATTAGATGGTAATATTAAATATTCCACTTGTGATATGAGCTGACTCTTAAAAAAGAAAACCCGCCATTGCTGACGGGTCATAAATTATAACTCTATGATTTTATATCTTTATTTTCAATAGCTATAACTCGAGGTTTTTCTTCATCTGGGATTTCGTATTCAATGTCCAAAGTAAGTAAACCACTAGATAACTCAGCGCTTTCAATCTTTACATTCTTACCGAGATTAAATTCAAGCGAAAATTTATTTTGAGTGATTCCTTGATGGATCCATTTCTCTTTCTCTGAGTCATTAACTAATTCAGCTGATTGCTCACCTTGAACATACAATTTCCCACCTTTTAAGGATACGCTTAAATCATCTTCCTTATAACCTGGAACACTAATGGTTAATTGATAACTCGTTTCATTTATTTGTTTTAAATTATACGGATGTTCTGAAGTTAAAGGCCTATTACCTGTAAGTTGACTAAACAGACGATCCATTTGGTCAAATCTGTTAGAAAGTAAGCTATCCGATAATGTTGGGAATAATGAAAAAGATCTAATGTTAGACATAATTTCTCCTTCAATATTTTATATATCAAACTAAACACACACTACTCATGCACCATTAATTATGTACTTAGTGTAGAATAATGTTTTATCTTGGTGCATTTCTTATATAGTGTCTCTAACTAGAATTTCAAGCTTGCAATTACATTTCTTTACAAATTAATAGTCATCGTCATAGAATAAAGGACACACCATAGCTGACAGGCCTACACCGTAATCCTAAGGTACTGATCGATATCTTCGAGAGATATAAAGGTAACAGATGAGCTGCATATCGACAGTTACAACAGATAATGCCATAAGCGATTAGAAGCTCGTTAATGATACCATCAAATTTATGGGAGAGAATGTCGGGGAGCCCTAGTTGCTTTCGCTTCCACTTGGCTTTATTACCTTGTAATCCTCCAAACTCAGCGAGCCACTTCCGAATCTTTATGACTTTTTTTATTATTTCTGCCACGTGTTTCTTATGCCAAAAATTAACAAATTAAAACGCAAGCGCTCAGCTATCGGCTGAATAGGGAGAGCTTCAACACGCTTTATCTGAAAGGTTATATAAAACAAGGCATCGATACTAAAAGTTTATCAGGCCATAAGAGTCAAGCTATGACTGATAAATATAATGATGACCGAGGTAAAGAATGGCAAATTACCGCAATCTAAATAGCCTATTTTTTGAGCCGTTTTGGGGAGGGGTTTTGGGGAAAATTTTAATTGAACAAAAAATAAACGGGAATTTTTAGGCTCCCGTTCCTAATCACACCATGTAATAAATTACATGTGTTTAATGATTTCGTCACCGAACTCACTACATTTCAGTAAGTTAGCGCCTTCTAATTGACGTTCGAAGTCATACGTTACAGTCTTAGCTTCGATTGCGCCTTCCATACCTTTAACGATTAGGTCAGCCGCTTCAGTCCAGCCCATATGGCGCAGCAGTATATAGCTGCATTAATCATAATCATCTGATATTTATAATATTATCATTAATACTTTATCTTTCTCATAGTAAAAATAGCGACTTTTAAATTATTGATAACACAAATGATTAACTTAGTTTTGATAACTACTAATTATCAAACATTGACCGCAAATTAGTCGATTTCTATAGATTCAAATCCTGCCATGTCAGCCAACCTTCAAAAAGAAGAGCAGATATTCACTTCCGTTTTTGTCTAAATTTCAAGTAGGACAAAACTAGGATTAAAACCCTCTTACAACAATCGTCTTATATAGTTGCTCAAAATCTCTTTACTGTATTATCAGTTAACTAAAGTCGACAGTCTGATTTGAGCGAAGAACAGACGTTCACAGTTCTTCTAGCAACTGTAACCGCAAGATTAACATTTAGGAAATATAACCAATGAGCAGGCTGTTACAGCTTGCTTATCTTAATTAAACCTAGCCAAACCTATAAGGTATCAAGGAGCCATCTGAGAAAATTATCAAAGTTAGTTTTATTGATTTGTTGGGAGAACTTACAATTAAGACGAGGAAGTAATATTAAAAAGCCCTAACCATTGCGGTTAGGGCTTTTAAGGTACTTCAGACTTCAAATTTAACATTAATGAACTTAAAAAAATAATACTACGTTTATACTGCTTTCAAATGTACCCGTTTACTATAGATAATATTAGGCATTAATACTAAAATCCTCCCTCTATTTATCTCATCATACATCTGCCTGCGCTTTCAGAACCTAAGCCTGGCAATCTAAACAAGCACATCCCCCTCGCGACATATACTCTTTGATGCGTTGCCCTTTGCTCATACGGTTACCATAAATAAAAAACCGTCAGCATCAACTAAAAACAAGGCCTTACATCGTCGCACTAATACTACCATTTTGCAGATCAGCACAATCACTACAAGGCCTGAAAGCAACTAGATCCCAAATAACAAACTTCGTGGCCTGTAAAGCAAAATGGCTTTCCCAGAACTTCTTTCCATTTTCTAACTACTTTTATTGTGCTGCTGGTTATTAATTTACTCATTTGAGATTTAAGGTCAATACTGTTTTTTAAAACATGTTTTTATTTACATCGATAGTAACAGTGCTGTATCGCGCTACTCATTGTACCTGCCTAATAGCAAAGTCCAATATTGGCATTCAACCGCCAGCATGCAGAGAACACAAAGAGATAGTTTAAGTAATGGATAGATATTATTCATGCTTTGTGATTTAACTCCAGCTAAAGAAATCACCAACAAACCTTGGATAAGGTATAACAACTCTTAATTATTTTTTAATTCCAGAGTTAAAATGGCAATAAATCACTATAATGAAGATGAATATCGTAAACAATCAGGAATGATGTCTATATGAATTTTTATGGGATAGATTACTTGCAAACGCAGTCTAATATAAATGATTATTTAAAATATATTGTTATTTTTGGAACTTTGTTTGTTTTAATAGTTTTTTTTATCTTGTATATGCGTCACCGCCTACAAACTAAATATCGGGATTTAACGATTATCGCCTTCTTATTTTTACTCTTCATTTCAGGTATTCAGTATGAAGATTATACTGATAGCCAAAATATACACTCAAAATCATCACAAATGGTTAATTTCGTAAGGTTATTATCAAAAGAGAAAGGTGTAGATGTCAATTCTATATTTTCTAACTCGGTACAATTATCTGATGGCATCATCATTAAAATTGATGACCGGTATTACCGTATTCACTTAAGCTTAGATCAACAAACTTACAGCTTAGAAAAAGTTTGGTTAACAAATCCCAAAATAACAATCATAAAAAAATAAGGCATAAAATGATTATTTATACACCTATTATTATCAAACTTGGATTGGGAATCCTATGTTTGATTGTTCAAATAAACCTCATGGGCAAAGGCAATTTAGCCCCCTCATCAGCAATGGATCAGGTTCAAAACTATGTTCTAGGCGGTATTATTGGTGGTGTCATTTACAATGAATCAATAACAGTACTGCAATTTATACTCGTGCTAATCATCTGGACTTTGCTTGTTTTCGCCCTTAAATTTTTAAAAGAGAATAATCCTTTCATTAAGCGAATTATTGATGGTAAACCTATAACCTTGATACATAATGGCAGTGTTAATGTTAAAGAGTGTCTAAAAAATGGCGTTTCCGCTAATGATTTGATGTTCAAACTAAGATCAAATGGCATTTACGAAATAGAGCAGCTAAAACGCGTTGTT
Organism: Providencia sp. PROV269; assembly: GCF_028477785.1. NCBI lineage: Bacteria > Pseudomonadati > Pseudomonadota > Gammaproteobacteria > Enterobacterales > Morganellaceae > Providencia > Providencia sp. PROV269. The sequence continues at coordinate 226,338 of NZ_JAMPLV010000003.1, forward strand.
CTCGAACAAAATGGACAATTAACAATCATCCAAAGCGGTGATGAAAATATACGTTATCCAATTATTGTTGATGGCTTAGCTAACCATGACCTACTCGAAATTATCAACAAAGATATTGAGTGGTTAGAAGACAATATATCGAAACAAGGTTTCAGTAAAATCAGTGAAGTATATTTAGGTGAGTATTTGTCGGGTAGGATTAATTTATATGGATATGAGAAAAATAGTACCGAGATTTAAGTCAGGTTTGCACCTTGTATTGTTCTGATAATACTTCTAGTACCTTATGGCTAATAAGGTACAATTTTACGCATGTCATCATGTTCTACCTTGTCTAAAGATGCTGACATTAACTCCTGCTTTGACACAGAGTTGTCCGTTAGATTCAATTTGGCTCTGTGTCCCAGCAGTGTCAGGCCAAAAAACAAAGTCCATATTGTTTGTGTTTCACAGCTCTTCTTCCTACGTTTAAAGCATCCAACCCATGTCCTAGCTTTTAACCACTGGCAATTCATCAAAATTTGTCGTGTAAGCAGGTGATAACATTTCTCTTTTCATTTTGTATCCACTATCACCGCCCTTACTTGCAAACCAAACTTTACCCTGTCCGCTCTTATTAATCGCGTCTAATGTTTTCATTAACTCATCGCTATTACGAAATGGCTTTTGTGTTGAAAACATATCAAGCTGAGCAATATCTGAATCAGTAAAATCAGATAGTATGATGCCTGCTTTATAATACCGGTAACCGTCACGCCAAATAGTATTTAACCCACGCATTGCTGCATTGATAATATCTCTGGTATCACTGCTGGGGTATTCGAGTTTTATATTGATACTATTCGAGTAATCTTCGCCTGATGCGTGGCGGCTGGTTTGAATAAATAACCCAATAATTTTGCAGTGTTGCTTTTCTTCTCTTAATTTTTCTGCTGCGCGTTCAGCATAATCACACACCGCCTTGCGCATTGTTTCTATATCTAAAACTTTCTGCCCAAATGAACGTGAACAAAGAATTTGTTGTTTTATTTTTCGGACTTCTTCTAATTCAATACACGGCTCACCATTGAGCTCTCTCAATGTCCTTTCTAATGTAACCCCGAATGTTTTACGGATGGTTGCTACTGGCGTATTTGCTAAATCCAAAGCGGTATTTACACCCATGATCCTTAATTTTGCCGATATTCTACGGCCAATACCCCACACCTCTTCGATTGGAATAAGAGATAATAATTTTCGCTGCCGTTGCTCGCTGGAGAGCTCGACGACACCACCTGTTTTTTTCCATGTTTTTGCCGCATGGTTGGCTAATTTAGCTAAAGTTTTTGTAGGGCCAATGCCTATACCTACAGGGAGGTGAGTGTTTTGGAGGATAGTTGATTGAATTTCACGGCCGTATTCCTCAAGATTAAAAGTATTATTCATACCTGCAAAATCAAGAAAGGCCTCATCGATTGAATAGATTTCTAAACGGGGCGCGAATGTTGATAATAGTGACATGACTCTATTACTCATGTCAGCATAAAGTACGTAGTTAGAACTAAATATATTAATGTTGTTTTGTCTATAAAAACTGTGGCGCTCGTAATACAGTTCCCCCATCTTTACGCCAAGTTTTTTCGCTTCTGATGAACGTGCAATCACACAGCCATCGTTATTACTTAAAACAATTACCGGCTTCCCTGCCAGATCTGGCCTAAAGACTTTCTCACAACTTGCATAAAAACTATTTACATCAACAAGCGCAAACATTATTGCGCCCGATGAATAATGTAGGTAACAACACCAAATATTTGAAAATCCTGCTCATCGCTGATAATGATCGGCGAATAAGTGGGATTCATAGGCAGTAGCATAGGCGGGTTGAGATGTAGTTTCTTGACCGTAAACTCGCCCTCGAAGCTAGCTATAACGATATCTCCCTCTTTTGCTTTGACCGCGCTGTCAACAATAACAACATCACCATCATTGATATTCGCATCAATCATTGAATTGCCTTCGACCCTGAGCATATATGTGCTTTCAGGGTGCTTAATGAGGGCGCTATTTAAATTTATGCGGTCTTCAACATAGTCCGCAGCGGGTGATGGAAAACCTGCTGGCACTCGGTCAAGAAAGAGAGGGAAGCTTGCTAGTAAATCATCTGTTTCAATTAGTCTTAATTTCATACGACACCAATAATACTGTATGCATGCACAGTATTATTTGATCATTTTATGCGTATGTAAAGCCCTATTTTTACATGCCTCTACATCGTACTAGTTAGTAAGATTTATATTTTTCCGACTGATCTTGATATAATCCTCCCTGTGGCTCACATATCATACGACCTCATAATCGGAGGTTACATGAACAAAAATCAACTACTTTTACTTGCATTAAACTGTATCAACGAAAATAGAGAGCCATCTCACACGGAGCAGTCAAAGATTTACGTTTTTTATAGAACTGAAATAGATTGCAAAGGCATTTCAATTAACGAGTTTATGCTTAACCAGAATTGGCAACTCGCTGATGAACAAAAGATTCAAAAAGTGATAAGATTCATTGAAACATATCTTCATCTGTCATTAAAAAAAGCTAAAGATAGAAAAAATGTCGAACAAAACTCTCGGTGAATTTATTAAGCACTTACGCTTATCTCAAAGCATATCAACATCGGAAATTGCAAAAAATCTCACTATTTCCGAGGTCGACTATATAAAGTGTGAAAATGGCGAAATATCTGTCTATGCAGACGACTTGATGATTATCGCAGATATATTGTCCGTTGAAGAATCAACTCTAATAGAAAAATATAAAGAATAGGCCAAAACAAATTGGCCTTGCGATTTATTCATCTCTTTTCTACGCATATCCGTGCATTATTACAACAATACATCATTTTCGCCAAGGCCATACTGTTTACGTTCTGCAGCCTCCTGCTCCGCCCTTTCCACTTCCTCTGCTGCACGTTTAGCTTCTTCTTGCGTTAATACCCCGATCTAAATATCGATATAAACTCGAGTACTCAAGATAACGTGTCTATCGACGGTCTTGGGAAGAATGAGAAGAAAACGTATATTGAATAAACGCTGGAAGAGATATTTAACGATGGTGATTGGCTTCCTGAAACTCAAGAAGCCGAAGTGGAATATTTTGATAAGTGATCTATGTGCGCCAACTACTCGAGCTGGCGCATTATATTAAAGCTTATATCAATTCACAATCAACCTACCATGTAAAGGCTGGATTGGCCGATTATTTGAATGCTCCAGAGCTTGTTGAAATTTCTTTATTTGTTCTCTTGATGCATTTATAGGCTGCTTCATGACTAACCATACTACACCTTCAGTACACGGCGGAGTGGTTAAAGAACCACTAAAACGGTAATAGCTTTTATCATCTGGATAAAGTGCTGTTAAGTCGATACTTTTACCTAACTCTTTTTCCTGATTTTTTTCTTTTGGTATATTACTCAATACTTGCTCTATAGCTGGGTTAGTGTCACCTTCCTCTAACATGATTGCTAGTACTGCAACTCCTCCATCATCTTTGGAATGAACAAAATGCAGCTCCAATGGATATTGTTTACCTTTTATTTCATTTTCACTTGGGCTATGAAAGTGAAATTGCTTTAATTGATAAGTTGCCCCATCAATAGAAAAATCATCGTCATCATTAACATTGATTTGTATTGAGTGCCCATTGTTGACGATTTTTTGTGCGTGCGTATGTATATTTATAGCTAATGGCTTTAATTTTCCATCAATAACGTTATCAATGTTAATTGGTGATTGATTAAATCCACTTTCACAAACTTTAAATTCATCACTCAATTTCCCCCAGTTTTCAGGTGCGCCACTACCTTCATAAGTCCATAATGAATTCGCTTGTGATGAAAAAGCAAAAACAGCCAAAATGCATAATATAGTTTTATTATAACTCATGTAATAATAACTCAAGTTGTTAATATGAGTTTTAAAACTACACTTTGATTCACACAAATGGCATTGGGATTTATCTTATTAATTCAGTAAAAAGCACACCTTAACCAAAATAAATCATACTACACTCCACCATAATCAAAATACTATTCCAGAAATCAGTCTAAATCTCTAAATCCATTTCAGCTTCTTCTTGCGCTAATCGCGCTGCTTCTAGCTTAGCGAGTCTCTCTGCTTCAGCTTGCTTTTGATTGTAGAGGGAGTTAGGTGGCATTTCGACACGCATGTCTATCCAGCGCGATTCAGGTACGTCACAAGGCTCGTAGTTTTCGAAGTAAACAGGCGCGCCTTCTTCATCAAAGTGCTTAATGCGCTTGTTCTGGAAACGTTCTGGCATATCTGCGTTCTGTTGGTGGAAAACAAAAACTTCAATATCACCATCAGGCCTCACCTCGTAATCAATGAGAATCATGTTTTTACCGTTATGGTCTTGAGGAATGACAAAGCCGTTATTGATACCCCATGCACCATCTGCATTAAAGCCTACAACGCCTTTAATGAGGTAATGGCCAACACCAAGGTGCTCCATTTCAACGCCTTCAGATTCGTCGTTTAACTCAATGTCATCAGAGAAGAGTTTTACTACCGGGGAGGCTGCTTTTAAGTTGCCGTTTGAGTCTTTAGTTGTGTTTGCTGTGGTATAAAACATTTGAGTAAAAGGAACTGCCTCATTGCTCGTATACGACAGAGAATACCAATTCGGATATGCTGCACTTCCGCCTTCACACGCAAATACTTTATTCGCCCTCCCTGCCCCATTAGCAGCCCAAGATAAGGTAACGCCAATTAAATTTTTATTAATCGTATTCGTTAGTGATGCATCGAATGTACGAAAACCAGTAATGTAAGGTCTTGTATTGTCTATATTTGAATACATAGATTGGCTACCAACGCCATAATCACCAACTTGCATTAATGTTCCTGATTTGTCAGGAAAATTATGGTTAGTCCAGTTCGCATCATCTTTTTTCGCGCTTAGTTGAGGTATGTTTGTATTACTAATATTCAAAACTGCTGACGCGGTTGTTCCTTGTTTTTGCGCAACAAGCTCACCACCTAATGTTTTTAATTTACCCGTTAAAGTCAATTCACCGTTTACAGTGCCGCCATTTTTATCAAACTTCCCATCTAGCAGCCTATCCCTTTCTTTCTCCGTTCTCAGTTGCATTTCAGTGCCATCAGGTAACACCACTTTAATCACACCGGATTCGGTCATGAGTCGGTTCAATATCATCATCAATTGATAGCTTTCAGTAACCATCGCTGTTGCTTTGTTAACGCCGTCTGATACTGAACCAATCATCGTGATTGAAATAACGTATTTCACATCTGTTAGCGCCACTGGAACGGGAAAGCTTAACGTCATTTGTGTATCGCTTTCCACCGAGCGAATGCTGTTTTGATATATCGTATTGCCCGACTGGATAAGGATAATTTGCCCCACAGAGACTTTCGTCACGCTGTTTTTCCATAACGTGCTTTTACCTGTGATTCTCGGGTCGTTAGCCTTTGTTGAGATAGTGCCAATTTCATAAATCATGGTGTTTCCTTGAATTTTGAACGTAAAAAAACCGCAATTAAGCGGCTTATTTGTGATTGAGTGTTTTTAGAAGCTAAAAGTAATCATTAAAATCGATGCAATAGGAGCTGGAATACACGACTTGGTTATACATATAGTTAGCGTAACTTGGGTAAAAATCGATGGTCCACATCCGGTTTGCGATTAGCTTGTTATTTTCAACTCTAAACCCTGATAAATAACAGTTAACGTTTACCCTTTCATTTTCTAACCATGTATTGGGCATATCCATGCTGAACATCGGTTTTTCAAATGAGCTTGTGGCGACATTTCCACTCATTTTGATGGTGTGCCCATTATTAAAGAATGGAATGTAATCTGAGTTGAAAACCACTTTACCCTGTTTGTTCCAAATCGTTAATCCATCGGCGGGTTGTAGATTTAAGCCGTACGAAAAAACGACGACATACACCCAACCCGCCCCCCAAGATATAATCCGGTTGTTAGGTCGGTCATAGCGAAGTACTTGGCTTGTGCTTTCTGGCCGCAGGAAAACTAACGCAGAACTACGATTGGGTATATCGTTCGGTAAGCTCCAGTACCCTCGATTGTTATTGACGTCGATATAAATTTTCTTACGATAAACACAATAAGCCACTTCATTTTCTTGGGTGATACTTCGAAAGTTATCAATTGCTGCAGACGCCCCTGCATTCAAAAATAAACCATAAGTATCAGGTGGATTATCTTTTAGCGTGCCGTATAAGAAAAAATGCGACTCACCATCACTTCCCGGCAACCAACCATCAGGGCCACCGAACTCATCATAATAGCAGTGGAAAGTATCTCCTGAGGTCCAATAGCTACCGACTCTTACCATTTGTACCGAACCATAGGCTAGAAAATGACAAAGTGCTGAGGGAATAATCACCACGTTATACCGAGAGAGCCCGGGCACATTAACGGACTTGTTTCTGTTGTCTTTTTGTGGATATCTGGGGTGGGTGGTAATTTTAGTGATGAACGTGAGAGGGTAATTATCTTTTGTTAATTCAATGGATTTTCCTCCATCTTTAGGGTTAATAAATAAGCCCAGATCACTCATGGTTTCCTCCCAACTTTAACCGCCCATCGCCCTGATTGGTCATAAATCATCAGTCCCGTTGCATCTAAAATGACACGCCCAGCATCGCCACTCACTTTAAAATCGCCATAAACTTCCAATTTATTAAACTCCGCGCTACCTGTTTCCGCATCAAGCCGATACCCAGCCTTTCCTTTTTCATAGCGTTTTGACTTAATTTCTACACCAACCAGAAGCTTTTCAATTGTGGCCTTGTTAATAAACGCTTCATTGATGAACACCTGACCATTTTCTACAAAGAAAACAGGCTCCAACTTGCCGCTGGATGGATTGAAAATACCGAAGGTATCCGCACTGAAACCAATTTGTGTAACCACTTTTCCATTCTGAACAGTTGCGCCCATGAGAAACTTAGCGTCATAGTATTGGCCGTTCCAGTTAATACCCGTCTTAATTGTGTAGATAGCAGAGCCATTTCCTTTGTGATCGAAAACGGTTTGCCCACGCAATTCAATTGCTGCCTTATTATCACCAATTTCTGATTTAATTAGCTCATTTAATTCCGCTTGTGATTTCTCATTATCAGACACTGTTTTCTTAAGTGTTGTGATGGTTGCATTCACATCATTAAACTGCGTTTCTAGCTTTTCAATAGACTGTGCAAATGATTGGAATTTGTTAGCTGTAACAGTATCGAGTCGAGTAATAGACGCTTTTATTCTTAATTGCTCAACCGATTGGTTGCCATATTCCGCTGTCAGCTGCATCCCCATTTCTGCTAGTGAGCTTTCAGCATTGGCAATTGTGCGTGACAATTGATTAATTAACGCTTCATTATCACTAAATCGGGATTCTGCTGTTTCAATATGCTTCGTCTGTGTCTCATCGATTTTAGCAATCGCCTCTGACTGATCCGTAATACGGGCATCCATCGGCCCTAGCTTGTCATCAACTTGTTTAATCTCAGCTTTAACCTGTGAAATATCTTTCGCTGTTGACTCCTCAAGTGTTGATAATGACTCTTGTAATTTTAGAACAGCGGATGAGGTTTGCTCGTAGTCGGTTTTAACTTGTTGCTGCCAACGTGCTAGTGCCTCCTGGTCTGATACTCTCACTTGTTCAAGTCGGAATATTTCAGATTTACGCGTGCCCTCTTCTTCGAATAAGCGCCATGAGACTTGATTTAACATCATTGTGTTGTTAAGTGTCGCTTCGGCTGCTTGCTCAAGTTGCAGTTGAACATTTCCTTGATTGAAGTCGATTTGCTCCTGCATTTGCTGGCCAGCTTCGGTGGTGAGGAAATTATTACCTAATTCGTCAATCATATCCTTTGGCGTTCCGTCAGCCTTTCCTACAGCTTCAACAAACTGAGACTTTCCATAGCTGTTAACTGTTCGAACATAAAACCAATAATCAGTGCCGGCTTTTAAATTCTTCTTAGTCCAGAATTGCCCTTGGCCTTGGCGATTGGCTTTTGTAGTGACTTCAGTGTCATTCGTGCTGGCCAGTTTCTTGTCGCTGAACCAGAATTCAAACGTATATCCATGTTGTGCGGTTTCGCCGCCATGCGGGATACAGGTCAGTGAGAACATGCCGCCTACCATTTCAACACTAACCGGTTTAGGTGGGGCTTGGATATCAAAATCAACAATCGCAGGGGCAGACATCGCACCAGCCGCATTGATAGAACGGACTTCGGCACGATATGAGCCACGCACAAGGCCTGATAAATCTACTCTATCTTGTGGTACCTGAATGGACTGAATTACTTTGCCGCTTTCTATAATGTTTACCGTGTTATAGCGAACATCCGCAGCAGCGGATTGCCAGCTCAAATAACCCTGAACAACCTCACCAATATTCGTGGCCACAAAAGCAAGGTTAAGCGGTGGTGCCACGCCGCCAGTGGGTAAAACAGTGAATGGAGGCCGAACAAAAGGCTTTCCGATGATATCCTCATAGATATAAGCTCCGTCTTCCTCGAGGAGAATATCAACGCCCTCTTGCGGGTGAAATTTCCACTCAGCCACACGACACTCAAAGTTCTGTATGCCAATATGTGGTAAGTTCAGCAAGCAAACATCCCCTGGTCGATACGCATAACCATCCATGTCCATTTTTAATTGAATGCGACGACCTGCGCGTTTTTTGCGTAGATATAAATTAGAAAGGCGTGCTGCTTGGTATGGGCTAGTGACAAAGCGGTAATCGATATTTTCTTTAATCTCTAACCCGTCCTCTTCAACCCATTCATTAACAATAATGGGCTCAAAGTCAGTTTTAACATATTGCTGCTCTGCATCGACAAAGGTACCGTAAATCGCATTAGTTGCATCACGTAGCGCAAGTTCAGGTGTGATATTAACGTTGTCGATGATTTGATTCGGTTCAATGCGCAATACAGCTGGGCCATTGTATGCTTGCATTAGAATTCCGTGCTTGCCAGCAACATAAGTCGGCTCTGCAGCAATGCACCGGTGCATATGATCAAGTAGTGATGACGGCGATTCGGAAAGCTCATAAGCCCCATTGATGGTATAGCGGGGTTCCGTATTCCCTTCCGGGGTTACAATCGGCTCATAGCTTAAATCTGCTGCTGTTTTAAATTCATCAAAATTTATCTCTAAATCAGGCACATTGAGATAACTACGATAGTAATCAAGCGCAAGTAATACCCCATTGTCAGTCCAAATTTCCTTGCCAACTCTCGGGTCGTATACTTCCTTCCCCCACATTTCAACTTTGACATTAGGCACACCATAAGGGAATTTTTCAGCATCGTATTTCAGTGTTAACCGCAACCACGCTAAATTTTCGCCGATCATGTCATCTTTCCATGAGGGCGCATGCTTCAATAAATATGGGTCACTTGTGGTGCGGCCGTTATGAAACTCGTAACTGACCTTGTCGCCAAAGGTTTCTATCAAATCATCATTTAACCAAATGCGGCCAATTTTATGAATCGGGTGGGCCGCAAGTGCAATGGCCATAAATAAACGTTCGCCATCTGTTTGATCGCCCTTTTCTTCTTCGGCGAAAAACAGCAAACCTGACTGAACTGTTTTACCGACAACAATGGTCTCTGGCGCCACTGCTGAACGTAACATCTGTTTGCGCTCTGACTGGTCCCGATAACGCATCGATGGCATTTTTTCTTGGAAAATAAACGTGCTAGCCGCTTGAACAGCAATTCCGGCAACTATCAAAGCGGTACCCAACCCGCCGGTTGCCATTACACCTGCGATCATTAAACCCGCAGAGACGACATTAGAGACAACTTTACCCATTACTCAACTCTCCACGCTTTAATAGGTTTATGATTAACAGGCCTTGCGCCATCTTCAGTGACAGCCCATATTTTATTCGCCCACAGCACACCAAGAGTTTTTCCGTCGTCACCATCAAACATAACAAGGTCACCACGTATCGCTTTATCGGGTTCTATTTCTTGAAAGAAACCCGATAGACCAGTTTCCAGCCCCCCGAACTCAGATTTTAAAACTCGCATAGCCCCTGATTTGGTTTTGTATCTGCCTCGAGCCTTTTCTGCGATATCAACACCACACACCGTAATTGCGCAATCAGCAGCAAACAAGCAGCAATCATGCTCCCCCCAAACAAACGGTTTTTGCATAGCTTGGCGCAAGGTTTCAGGAAGTTGAGTTGTCCAATTTGGGTGTCGCATTTGCTGATCTCCGGGCGTAAAAAAACCCGCCGAAGCGGGTGGTTAAATCTTAGCTATAGTTTTAAGGCATTAATTATTACAAAGTGTATTAACTATACCGCCATATGTTTGACTATCTTCTATCACTGGTTTATTTAGAGGGAAAAGTGAACTTCCCGATGACAAAATCAAAATATAAAATTGCTTATTACCAGTGTAAGCACCATATAAGTTTTTCGAATTAACAAAACCACAAACCCTATATGTTTTCGCTCCTGACTCATCACTCATTTTGGATACAGTTATATTGCTAAATTTAGCTGTGTAAGGATCGTAAAGTGTACTTGAAACTTCTTTTTCTGCGATTTCAGCAATTTTACCATCGGTAATCTTGAATGAACGTATTATAAAAAACACAATGAGTAAAATAATTAAAAAAGCCGAAATATATAGAATTTCCTTTTTCATGGGGCCTCTACAGATGATTTATCAAATTAAAGATGAATAACATTCACTTATAAATAAATGTCGGTGCATCTTTCTTGCTACCCCAGTATATAGCACGTTCAGCCATTTGTGGCACATACCGAAATATACGATCACCTTTATGGCGCTTTGCCCATGACTCATCCGTAAACCTATCGGGTAGCCCTTGAGACCATCGCTCAAAACGATTAGATACTGTAACTGCAACTTCGTTATTATTACCGGTAGTAACACCAATATTGGAGATTTGCCCAGCAAAAATAATTTCAGCCAATGCTGGCTTGCCGTCGAAATCTAAAGCCACCAGCATCAAGCTAACATTGCGACCACGACTTCTTTCATTCATAACATCTGCAATAAGGAGAGAGTCAAAACCAGAAAGCGATAATATTAATTGCTGTGGACTGGTTGAGTTACTTTCGGTAACTGGCTCTATACTTCCCAAAGATCCAACACCTTGATACACCTCACCCGCAATAATTAAATTACCAAGCCCGGTATGAGCTCTTGTCACGCCTGATTTGAGATCAAGTTTGGCTGCAATAACCAGTTCGAAACCATCATTAATGGCCTTTACCATTGCGTTTGAAAAAGGATGATACAACATCAGTATAAAGCCTCCTCAAATGTGATGGTGACATTGGAGAATACACCAGGGCGATATTGAAAACTTCCTTGATCATTACTTGTTAATTTAAAAATTCCAAATGGCTTCACGGATTCTATTTTCTCATTAACTTGTGGTGACAACCTAAGCATGGGTGAGATAGGAATAATTGCATTCCCATCTTTATCACTTATCACATTTTCAGTGACCATTTTTAGCTCATTACTCACCGTAATGTAATCCCCTTTGCGCACTACAACTGAATTCTTTAGCCATCCCTTTGTTTGTAGCGATTTTCCCATTTGGTTTCCTATACTAACAAGTGGTGAGCCCTTGCCTTGTAATCCCTGCCTGATCCAATTGCTAATTTTCACTCGCCCGCTTTCGCCGTCCAGTTGCGCCATTAAAACCTCTAACTCTCTAGATATGGCTTCAGTGAGATTATTGAACATTAAAGTGCAGCGCCAGCGGCTTCCAGAAAACCTCACCGTTTGACTACTCCCTGTAAATGCCGAGGTAAATGTTTTACTGTTACTGATTAACTGCCAGTTCATTGAGGAAGGTACGACATTCTCAGGCCATTCAAGTACCATTGTTTTACCTCCCAAGGCTTTTTCTTAATGTGCCATTATTTTGAAAGTCCCGCTGAATCTTAGTTAAAGCATCCTGTGAACCTTGCTTTGCTCCCATTTCTGCCGCCCGCTGAATGGCCTCTTGCAAAGCCTGATCGCCATTTCCTGTTAAATGGAAAGTTTGTTGGATGATAATATTCGGGGTTTGCTGTTGTGTATCTAAACCAAGCACCCTTACCCCCAAAGAACCATCACGCGCACGGGTTAATGGCATAATTGCTTCCGCACCAGCTTCTCCCATCAATCCCATTTTAGGTGCTCCGCCCTTTGCAAACGGAAATAATGTGGGTGATTTTACGATAGTGTTACTATATGCACTTAACCCTGGTGAATTGTATGTACCACCTTTAGCATTTGGGGTAGGAGCCGCCCCTGCACCAATAGCATCACCAAATGCAGTACCCGCAAACCCAGCCTTTAACGCATTAAATATCATCATCTGAAAAATCATTTTTGTAATTTCAGTCACAATAGATTGCGCAAAATCTGCAAAGTTTAGTTTTCCAGTGGCGACAAAATTAGCTAGCATTCCAGACATATCACTTAGTGCGCCATTGCTGATTGTGCGCATTTGGTCATACACATTCTCAGCAGAATTACCAAAATCCTGAATACCTTTCGCCATGCCAGTTGTTGCATTTCGATTCATCGCTAATTTATCGCGAGAAGATTGCCTAACAATATCTAATTGCCTTTGTTCTTCTTGAGATAAAAAGAGCGTTTGATCTGCATAGAGTTGAGTGGTTTTATCCGATACTTCTTTATCTAACTGATAACGACGCTGGCGAAAATCATCACGAACCCTTTGCTCCTCCAGCATAAGCTCATATGCAGGTTGGCTCATGGTCATTTGTAACATTTGATTTGATGAATCCTGACTTAATTTTGATGTTCGTTGCATCACTTCAAAATTCTGATCATCAAACTTTTTCCGTAGTTCCTTGTATTTTATTTCCTTTTCTAGCTCTGCATTTTTTATTAACTGTGCACGAATTTCAGATGAATGGGCTTGAATGGTTTTTTGTCGAGCGTTGAGGTGCTGCCCCTGTAATCCAATTAACTCTTGTTCAAATGAAGCAAGCTTACGTTCAGATGCTGTTAGCCCCTCAGTTTCTTCTAATTGAGCACGTAACGCTGCACCTTGTTGTAAAAGCTGTTCTATTCGTTGCTTTCCTTCGTCGATAACAGCACTGCCACCCGTTTTTTTAGGTGTCGCAAATAGCTTATCCAATCCCTTTAATGCTTGTTGATACTCCGTTGCCGAAATGGTGCCTTTATCGAGCATGTCCTTAAATTGCTTTTCTCTATCGGCGCGTTCTTTTTGCTGATCAATACCTGCAGAAAAAGCCGCATTAAAGTTAATCTGAAGCTTTAAACTATCAGTTAAGTTTTTTTGTTGTTCTACCTGTTGTTTTTGCTGGTCTTCTTGTTCCTTTCTTAATTTATCCGCTAACAAACTTTTAGTCGCAATATACATTCCCATGAATGGATCTCTACCACCCATATCAATATTGCGCACAGTCATTTGCAGTCCTACGTAGGCCTTATTTAAGTCTTTGATTTTTTCTATGTGTTGGCCTGCAAATTCTTTTGCACTCTTGTTATATCCACTTTCTGCCGCTGTTGCTGCTAGCCTTGCTGCACTAGCAGCCTCTTGTTTTTTACCCTCTCGCTCTAACTTTGCGATCCTTTCCATGGTTTGAGCATCAATGATATGTCCTGCATCAATTGCCTTTTGCAGTCCCTCAACTGGCTTTTCACCCAAAGCAACTAGCCTAGATATCAGCTCATCAACATTACCCCCTGATTTTTCCATCTGGACACCAAGTTCTGATACTTGATGTAGCAAATCACCAGAAAAACCTGCTGAGGCAGCTGCGGTAACTGATTTATAGGCTTCCGCGGTACCCCCCAATTCATTGGCAAGATTACGCAGATCGTAGGCCGTTGTTGTTAGCCCTAATCCGCCTTTTTGCAGCGCAGCATTAAAGGCCTTTTGGCGTTCTTCGGCCTGCTGGTACTGCGAATGGAGATAAGTAAAGGCTCCCGCTGACGCCATAATCCCTATACCAACAGCACCACCCATCACCCCCCATGCGCTTTTGAATAAACTCGCACTATTAGCTGCAGCACGCTGAGAAAATGTCAGTTCTTTGCTGGCTTCGGATAGTTGATTGGTTGCTGTTGTGAGGTTTTTCTTACCATCAAGTTCGCTTTTATTTGCTGAAATAATCTCAATGGATGCACTTTGCATCCGCTTTTTGGCTTCAGCCTCGGCAATATTAGCCTCTCGGATAACTCGCGCGTTCTTGGCATGTTCTTCCGCATAACTAACAGAAATACCATGTTGTTTATTAACTTCGACCTGTCGCTCTAAATATTCATCGAGCGAAAATGCTTGCTCACGCCTTGCAATAGCTTCATCACGCATTTTGGCAGCAAGGTTAATTTTTTCTTGAGCGCTTTTTCTATCAGCTTGAGCGCCTTCAATTTGTGCACGCGATAAGTTAATTGCCTCACGTGCAGCCTCTTGTGCAACACGTTGCTGCTCTGCTAAAGAAAACTTAACGTTATTCACATTTTCCAAAGAACGCTCTAAAGCGGGAATAAAGCCACCAATTAAACTACTGGTGGCAACATTAGAGCCTGCGGATACATTCGTTAATGCGGTTCTTAATTGACCAAATCCAAGCTGAGAGCTTCGCGCTATCTGGCCAGAAGCCGATAGATCAGCGCCAGCTTTTCTGGCATTAGCTGAAACCTCTAATAACCTCTCGGCTGTTTGCCCGGCATCTTTGGATGCAGACTGCGCAAACTTTTTGGATTCTTTGCTAGCAGAATCATAAGCATCAAAAACTTGGGATTTAAAAGAAGCTGCGTTGAGGTGTAACGCAACCGCTAAACTTGCAACGTCAGCCATTTATTATCCTCATGACATCATTACACTGAGCCTCGATATCAGGTTCAATTTGTGTAATATCTGGTTGAAACTCTGGCGATTCTTCATTGCCAGACATAAAAAAAGCCTGCCAATGTGTGAGAATATCGGCAGGCAATTGAGCTATTTTTCTTGGGTCGGGCTCACCCCACCTATCTGCTAATTGAAAAATGAGCTTAAGGCGAGGTGAGTTGGCTAGTTTTTTTGGGCTTCCTCCACCGTTCCATAGCTGAATTGCTGAACAAATTTCATTGCCTCAAGTAATGTCGGGGTATCATGTGCCTTGATTAACTCATCATCTGTTGGCAGCTCTTTTTCTGAAAGCGGCTTCCCTTTCTCGTCACAAATCGCCTTTAAAATTAGCCTTGCACCTGCTTTGCTGGCTTCAGAGCTAAGCCCTGTTTCTTGGGCTTGCCGCAGCTCAAGTTCATACTCATCTATTTCAGCAATTGTTAGCCGACGAATAAAAACGGTCGTGTTCAGGATTGTGTGGCTTTCAACATGAGGATTTGGTTTTAATAGTGATGATTTTAGAGACATTATTTTGTGCCCCCTGTTGCAGCCACACCCCATTTAACATTGTTTTGCTTACCTTTAACTGTGATTTGCATAACCTCACTAGCGGGCGCACTAACGTCATTCAACTCCCAACCCGCCAGCGCTAATAGTATTGTTGCTGTACGTTTATTTGGGAATTGCACATAGAATTGAACGGTTTCTCTTGCGTCAGCTGCTGTTAAAAATGCTGCGAAGTCGGCATTTTCGGGATCATCAATAAACCCGAGCGTCTTCTCTTGCCCATCGGGTAAATCTGAGATTGATTGCTTATTTAAATCAATTAACGTTGTGCAATCAACAAAACTACCTGTAGTACCTGTTGCACCAATAGATTTACAGTTAATCAGTGGTTTCAGTGCTGTTGGTAAATCACTGACTTTACCCCATTTAACAATGGTGCCAGCAGGAAGAACGGCGTACTCTGGCGAAGTTTTATCTGCCATAACTTTTACTCCAACTAAATGAATTAACGATATTTTTCGATGCTAGTGCGTATTTCAGCGGCTAGCGTGTTTAAAATAAACTGGCGGTTATAGTCCAATGCTGGACGGATGAAGGGATTAGGGATTTGTTTTATGGTGCCAAACTCTTGCGCCTTGGCTTTCATTGCGTGAGCTTTACTTGGCCCTACACGAACGGTCATGACAGATAACGTTTTTTGGTCTTTCATGCGGCTCGTTGTGCGGATCTTGATACTGTCACGCATGTGCTCTGATTCACTGGTTGCATCATAGCCTGCGTGCTGCTTCATATCCTCCAGTACAGGTGCCATCGCTTCACGTCCAGCTTGCCGAAGCACTTTTGTTGTTATGTCTTCCCCTAAACGGTTTAACTCATACTCCAATTCTTTGAGGCCTTTTATCTCAACGGTTACCCTCATTCAGCCCCCTCTGGATAAGTGATAATAAAATCACGCATCACACGCCAAATAACCCGTTTATCCGTCTGTTCTTCTCGGTTCTGCATAAAATTACCTCGCTGAACTGTTTGAACGGGATAACGGCCAATGTGACCATGAGTGATGTTTTCCCATGCATTGAGCACTACTTTTTCAAGCTTTAAGGCTTTTGAATAGTCATTAGGGATCTGAAAGGTAATTTGAAATCGCGCTTGAACAAGAGATGTTTTAGCTAGGCCAGTTATCATTTTAGGGTCACTTATTTTCTGATAAGTCACCCCCTCAAGCACATTTGAAGGTAGCGCGACAGGGTAAGCATTCAATCCCGTTAGTCGCTCTAAGTCTGCCTTGATATCAGTTTCTATCATGTCGACTGTCGACCTCCGCTGTAATAATTAAACGGTCTGGCTGGTTTCTATCTAATGCGCGTACCGTGAAATTGCGCTTTTGATAAGCAATTATCCATCCCTCATCAATATCGCTGCGAGTCCGAATAGTGAAATGGTAGGTTTCAATAACTTGTTGCTGATCTGCAGTTCGAATTTTGCGATTAGACATCGCCTCCACTTTGGCCCATACGTCAGTGACTTTTACTAACTCTGTTTTAGGCTCACCAAAATCGTTCCTGACTTCTTCTGGGCGTGATAACGCAATACGTTTATTAAGTTCACCGGCTAACATTACTTAGCCCTCATGGGTGATATTCGATAATCGCTTAACAACTCGTAAAAACCTTGAGGGATTTTTTTTAGTTCCCTCGTGTCATACCAAAAACCAACCGCCAGCATCAATGCCAGCTTAATGACTGGCGTTATTGTTATGCCATTTGGATCATTATCGGGAACGCTGTCATTATGTAACGCTCTATTTAAATAATTAGCTGCTTTTTCTTTAGCGGCTGATAAATAACCCAATAAAATGGCATCTTCATCTTCGGTATCAATACGGCATTGCAGACGTAGCTCCTCTATAGTTGGCAAAGACATTATTCCTCCGTTATATATTATTAAAGTGATGCGACTATCTTCGCATCTAAGAGGTATAAAAAAGGCGGCAACTAAGCCGCCATGGATAACATTGTAATTATTTAGCTGCTGGTGCTTTCAGCAGCTTCACAGCATTGCTATCCGTCATCATTGAACCAACACGCTTAGTGGTATAGAAATGCACAAATGGCTTGTTGGTGTACGGGTCACGCAACATGCGGACGCCAATACGGTCAAGAATGGTGTAACAACGCTTAAAGTTACCAAATGCAACAGGTGCTGAGTCTGCAACAACATCAGAAAACTGCTCATTTTCTGCGATGCCATAACCCAGTAATGCGGAAGGTTGACCTAATTGCAAGCCCGGTTGCCACAAGTAATTACCCTGAGAATCTTTCAGCGTACGAACTTGGAACAAGGTATTGTTGTTCATCATGAACTTAGAGCCCAAGCGGTAAGCTTTACGCATGGTATAAATCAGTTTCATGATTTCATCAGCGGTAATTTCTGTCGGTTTTTTCAGTAACAGATGCTGCAATTTGCCCCAATCGCGATCTTTATCAGCTTGTTCGTCACTGCCATAGGCTAATAGGCCTTTTGGCTTTTTGATACCATCACCATGAGTGAAAGCCGCCTCTTCTTGCTCAGCAAATTCAATCGTCAGCTCACCCGTAATGAATTGCTCAACATTAAAGAACGCATCATCAAGCATAACTTGTGTTGCTGCGGGATTTCCGTAAATTTCCCCCCACACTGGCTCAATAGAGGCAAGTTTTGAGGTTGTAGTTTCAGGGCGTTTATCCACCTCACCAACCCAACCACTATTTGTACCACCTTGATTCACCAAGCGTTTAAAGTGAGGCGTACCCACTGTAATAACATTACACTCCTGACGCATAACCACTTCATCGCGCAGAGCAGTAATGATGCTGCGATCTAATTCTTCTGGCACTGCGAAGCCACCGTCTGGATCAGAGCCCGTTTGCATAGCCTTACGCTCTAAATCAGCAAGACCATCTTCTTTCCCTTTACGAACAAACTGTTCAAAGGCGGCTTTGTGTTCAGTCACCTCTTTTGTCGCGCTTACACTACCATCAGGGCGCTTAATTTCAGCCAGTTCAGCTTCTAAGCTAGTTTTTAATTCATCCAGCTCCGATAACTTGCCGTTTAACGTGTCAACTTGGCCCGCAAGTTTACTTTTTTCTGCTTCAATCGCATCGATGCGCTTGTCATTTTTTTGGGTGAACTCTTCGAATTTACCTTTAAGTTCCTGCGCAACTTCACTAACGTCTTTATGATCTACAGCCATAATAGTACCTTTATTTATCAAAAATGGATTTCAATGTGTTGATAGCCTCTTGCTCTGCATCACGCAGAGAAAGTGCATCGTAGCCTTTAGCCATAAAGGCCTTAGCTTGTGTTCGCGAAAGCCCAACATCGCGCAGGACTCGCTCAATACTTTTTTGTGTGGGTAATTCGCCTCGAGCAAATGCCGACTTCACATCACTGACTCTGGCTTCATCATTTGAGGGAAATGTCACTAAACTGACCTCCCACAAATCGATTTCCTTCAATAGAAAGGCATCTTTATTGCGGTCATACTCCCAATCTTTGAGGATGTATCCAATAGAAAGGCCGGATAGTGATCCGGCCTTCATGTGTGCATGCGCGCGCTTAGATAAGGGGTCGTCATCAATGAGTAATCGCCCTTTGACATAGAGCCCCGTGCTGTCTTCCCGCATTTCGGTATAAATACCAATCGGCTCAGACATTTTGTGCTGCCAAAGCATGGCGGGTAATGACTCTTTTTCTTTCCACTGATTCAGTGAGTTAAGAAAAGCACCCGGCATCACAATATCCGCATAACTATCTTTCACGCCGAAAACTGAGCCATAGCCTTCAAACTCTCCCGAGTCGGTGACTGACTTAATTTTTAGTGGTACATCAAGCCGTTGTTTTGTCATTATCGACATGCGTTCCCCCTCCTGTTTTGAGGATTCTGGCTTTGTGGTCATGTTCATTGGTGTGAGGTAAATATCACCACCCTCACGTGGGTTTAGCTCTTCCAATTCACGACACTCATTTGGCGAATAAATCCCCCAGTTGATACCCGTTGCATAAGATTCAAATCGCGACTTCATATCACCACGTAGCAGTGCGCCTGTATTAAATTTGGCATAAAAAACACCCTGCTTACTTGATTTAACAAGCCCAGCATTAATGCGCTGTTCGATACGTGTAAGATAAGGAACTAAAGAGTAATTGATAAACCCGATCCCAAGGTTTTCAATATTATTGAACGTGGCCCTATCCGTATTTTGGACCATATGAAGCGGTACACGGAAGATACGACAGATTTCTTCAAGCTGAAATTTTCTCGTTTCAAGAAATTGTGCATCTTCAGCAGACAAGCTAATTTGCTGCCACTTCAATCCCATTTCTAGGATCATAGGTTTATGAGCATTAACTAATCCCTGATGTCTGCCAGTAAAATCTTCCCTTAACCGTTCATAAGCATCATCCTTTAAATATTGGTCTGTTTGTAAAACACCACTGGTTACAGCACCATTACCAAACAATCTCGCGCCATGCTCTTCAGTCGCCAAGCCAAGGCCAACAGCTTGTTTTGCATAAGCGATAGGGCTGAGTCCGGTTAATCCATCTAGTGTGAAAATGCGTACATGCCAAATTTCAGACTGTGTTAATGTTTCACTCTTACCATTTGGAAATGTGACGTTATATTCTGGCTCCCAATTACTGTTTAATTTTGGGGTAACTGAACCGGGGTTAAGAGGGAGTAATTCAACCACTTCGCCTAGCGCGTAGACCTTGTAAGCATAAAAATTACCCCGTAAACACAAGCAAGCGATCAGCAACTCCCAAAACTCTTGAGATGTCATATAGTTATTTGGTTTTACTGATATTAGCTTATGGACTCTTTCTCGTATTGCCCGCTGATTTCCTTTTTCTAGCTGCTCATATAAGGAACACGGCAACATCCCAACAGATTCCGCTAAAACTCGAACACAACTAAATACCGCGGTTAATTGCATCGCTAACTGCGGACTTACCCGTCTACCTGAATAGGTATCATAAGAAAGCCCAATTAACTCGCTGAGTTCATGTGAAGTCATCCCCTCATTCGATTTCCGAAATAGACCAGGAAAAAACATAGTTACTCCTTATCATCTTTCGGTTGGCTCATTGATTTTGAAACCAGATATGACCAAAATAAACATAGTCCACCCGCTGTTATATACCCCGCCGCGGGGTAAACTTGCCAAGCACCAAACGATAGTAAACAGGCACCAGCAATCCCAACCAATAAGGCTGTAATTGTTAAAAATTTCATTGAGTTTCCTTAGAGGGTTCTTAAACCTCTTGACGATAAAACAGATGAGAGCGTTTCTTCCTGTTCGTTCAGCATAGCCCGACCAACAGCCATAATAAGTGCTACAGCCCCGTCAATTTTATTTTCATTTTGCTCTTTTATAGGCCTAACGACATCATCGTTACCCGGTAAATATTTACCCACCACATTCCCCATACACCATGTCATAATGGGGTTACCGTCATGATGAAAACGCCCTGAAGCAATCGCGGCTTCAAGTTCTTTCATTGGATCAGACATATTCGTGTAGTTTTGAACAATGGTGATAGGGTTTAATCCCTCATCAGCCAGTTGGTGAGATAAGTTTGTTGCGCCGTGAGGGTCGATCGGGCTTTCTTCAATCGGGTTATTCAAGTTATCTGCCTTGGCATCTTCTAAAATAACGCGATAATCAATTTCGGCACCGTCTGTTAACTTCAGATGCTTAGTTTCAACCCACTTTCTAAAGCGTTCTGCAGTTCGTTGATTCTCAATATCTGAGCTAAAAACAGCATCATAAGGCACATAAAAGCTCGGAGAAATGCAGTAATAGTGCCGCTTGCCGTCAATTTCACGAGTAAACAGTTTAACCCGTGAGTTCATATCCAACTTTCTGGCCAAGTCGAGCGATTGAACACAAGATTGCCCTTCAAACATTTCTAATGTCAGGGTTTTATCTTCACACTCGCGCCAGCTCAACATATTGAAATACGCTGAGCGTGCTGAAACCCAGATATTTAAATGCTTTGTTTTGAAGATGCTGGCAAGTCGAGGGTTATTTTTTGCTCTGTTTTGCTGACTAATTAAAAACTCACTGTAGACTGAAACCCCCATATTCGGGTTGGCTTTCTTCAGCGTGTTAGGATCTGTCCAATCGTCGCCATCATCTACGGTATAAATGACACCAAACAATTCATCATTCGGTACCGTACCATTCAACATTTCAATCACTTCGCGGCGCTTATCGTAACAAGGCCCCTCAATGTTATAACCTGCTGTAGTGATAGCCCACATCAACGGCTGTCGCCTTGCCCCCATCCCCGTTAACATCGTTGTATAGAGCGAATCCGTATCATGTTCGTGATACTCATCGACAATAGCGCAATGTGGCGATTGACCATCCCCCGGATCACCTATGAGCGGCTCAAACCTCGCACCATCTTCAGGACGGTTCATGTTCTTGGCGTTCACTTCAATACCAAATGCTTCTGTGAGTAACGGTGTTCGCTTGCACATCAATTTTGCAGGCCTGAATACTTCCCACGCTTGCTTTTCGGTTGTTGCACCTGAATAAACCTCAGCACCAAATTCGTTATCACACGTAAAACAGTATAATGCGACACCTGCAGAAATAGCCGATTTCCCATTTTTACGGGGGATCTCAGTATAAACCTCACGGAAACGCCTGAGTTTTGTGCCCTTTTGCACCCAGCCAAACGCACAACAAACAATAAAAAGTTGCCACGGTTCGAGTGTAATAGGCATGCGCTTAAACGCCCACTCCCCCTTTGTGTGGGGTAATAACTGAATGAATTTAGCGGCTTGTTCTGCCAAGTCTTTATCAAATCGATAGCGGAATTTACGCCCTTTCTCTTGGGCCATATCATCAATGTGTCGTTGGCAAGCATCAATGACATACTGACACGCTACAACCTTGCCGCGAACCACATCACGCGCATATTGATTTGCCGCATTGACGTTTGGGTAAGATTTACGGCTCATGATGAAATAATCCTCATAAAGGGGTTATCTTGTTTCTTTTGCCCTGCCATGCCAATTAACCGCTGGCGACTGCTCGGATCTAAACCCAACATTGCGCCAGTACGATCCATTTCGCTTTCCTGCTCTTTTTTTGTCGTTAAGTCAGGGTTTTTTATTGGGCCACCCGTCGCACCTATTAAGCGAGTTCCATCTCGCATGATGGCAATAACTGCATTGCGCCAAATATGGTAAGCAACACACCAGCGCTCAAGCACAGCAAGGTCGGTAATGCATAAAATACCCTGTCCGCAGAGTTCTTTTATCGTCAGATCCCACATAACAATGGCTAGCTCTAATTCGTTCTCAGTGAACCAATCAGGTGGTGCCACACCTTTTAGTGGCGTGAATACTGGTTCATCTTTATTTAATGCACGTTTCCCCGGATTGCCGGCCAATTCTTTTCTGGCCGTAGGCTTCGGGCGACGACCAGATTTGCCCGGAGTGCCAGCCATAATAGAACCTCCAATAAAGCATTAATAATCATCAATGCCCGGTAAATAGATTTGTGCTTCAGAAACAATTCGCTCTCTTGCTGCAAGTAACAACTGCTTACGCCCACCAGATCCCCAATTAGCCATCGTTCTCGCACAACCACTGACATTTTTAGTTTCAGTGTTAATGATGTAATCCAATTTATTCAATCTCGATAACACATCGAGGCCTTTACGAGCGGCATCACGGAAAGTGTTATAAACCAAAATTTCAAATTCGGGTTTTAGCCAAGCGGCATATCGAATAACAACAAGCTCTAAAGCCCAAGTACCTTGATTTAATCCGCCTTTTATTACTTTGACCGATGCACTTTTTGTTGCATCGCTCAAAGCTTGAACAAATCGTTTCACTTGGCGGCTTTTTAGAAAGACACCAGGCCGCTGTGATTCTGTTGCTTTTCCGTCAGCAACTGCCGCGGCATGCAAATCATTGAGGTTATAACGCCCCTCACTATCAACTCTAACTGATACTCCATTGATACTTACTTTGAGGTGATTCATGGTGTGGATCCTTATAGAAAATCGAACCTGTTCACACAGAAATACCGCCCACAGAAACACCATTACGGGATTTCTCAGGCTCGACTTTCTGTAAGGCTCTGTGGTTTTTAATTTGTGCGCTGTGAATGCGCAGATACAAAAAGCCCCGCAATTGCGAGGCCAGTGATTTTCGATACATAAATTAGGCTAAACAGTCAGCCAGTTTTAATTTCATTTTTCGCGGTTATAAAAATTCACCTGAAGCGGCAGTCCTAAAGGGCGAGAGGGGTAGAGATTTTACCCGCCCCTCCCCATAGATGATAATTATCATCATTAATATAAATATTCATATATAACATCTACTTGCGTAATCTCTCTGTTGCTGTCTTCCTTTTATGGCAAGGCCAGCAGAGTGATTGCAAGTTACCATCATCATCAGTACCACCATGTGCTTTAGGTATGATGTGGTCGACAGTCTTGGCTTCTACAGCCCGAGGTAAGCAGTTTTGACAAAGATATTTATCACGCTGAAGGATTCGAGGTCGTATCTTATCCCACTTAGAACCGTAACCTCGCTCATGTCGGCTCTTGCCGGGCTGGTGGCTCTCCCACCCTGTACTCATATGTTCTTGGCAGTAACCACTACGGTCAGTCGTTGTCTTGGTACATCCGCGCTTTCGGCAAGCACGAGGGATACGTGGCGGCATCGGTAACTCCTACAGTCGCTTGTTGTGGTGCGGCATTCAGCAATCTATCAACCATCATCTGCTGCTCTTTGATATCAGAATCAATAGTTGCTCTTTGCTTTTCCACTTCAGGTGGTAACTCTTTATCACCAAACATTGTGATAGCCGTCTTTATTAAATGAAGAGCAATGAGTTTGAGCACCTCATTGAATCCCTTCGATTCACTGTTGCAAACCGATTGTCTTGGCTGTGAGTTGCTCATAATTGCCATCCAGACTTAGCTGATTGAATATCGGCATGAACTCGCTCTAGGGAAGCTGCAAATGCTCTATCTGAATCAGCTATGGTCTGTTGTATTGATGTCATAGATGACTGCAATAGGCTAAATTTAGTTTCCAACCCTTTGATTCTACGCTGTTCGTCTGTTTCTGTTTTAGTTGTAGCCGTTAAAAATCCGCCTTCAGCGCCCTCCTTTGCTGCCTGTCGCATAGCACTATCTATTGCTATGCCTTTTATCTTTAAGCTCGGAATGGGTGCCGGTGTTATATAAGAGCTATCAATAAATACCTGACCATTTGTAATAAAGAACTTATCAGCGCTAAATCCAACACTTGCTGGCTGCTTCAGTCCCGTGCTAATCATCAGCCCTTCAATACGTTTTAATTGTGCTTCCAGCTTATCTAAGTCAGTGCTATCAACTGATATCTTTATAGATAGGGTGGCTATTTCTTTTTTATCTGACATGTCTGTCTCCATAAATGAAAAAGCCACCAGTGATTAGCTGATGGCTATGAACCTTTACAAATATAAGATGGCTATTGTTTGAATAAACACGTACTGTCATTGACCTCATGCAGTACACCCAGTGTCATTGGGAATAACAATAAGATTTATGCTAACTCATTGTTTACTATCCCGTGACAAGGATATAGTGAAGATACTGTGTTGTTTGCTCATCATTGATGGGCTATTTTTTTATCCTTCCCATTTCAACGCCCTGAGTTACTTCTAATTACAATAAAAGTGACCAAAAACTGACTAATCACCATAATCCGTTATAAATATAAGCTACTATAGGAACGTATATGATGCCCAAGCTTCTACTGTTACTTTTAATATCAACACCTCAACTATCATGGGCTTCTTATATTAACTCATGCAATCTAGATATTAATATTTTAGAGAATGTCTCTGCACAAACGTCTTGTCTTGAGGTGAGTGGAAATGTTTGCAACAAAAAAGAAATATCTATTCTAGTGAGTGGAGAAATTATTAATGCAAAACCTTCTGGTCGTGCTGATAAAGGATGCCATCAATATATAACTAGAAAATATCGACAACCTTTATCAGTAGACGATCCAAAGCTAATCCTTAAACGAGGTAATATTGTTACAATTCATGAAACTATTGAAGAAGATAACCAAAATCCAATGAGTCGATTTACTTTTTTCGTTGGTATTAAAAAATAGCTATAAAACTTAATAAGCTTGTATTTATTTTCACCCCTTCTCAGAAATCTCACAGATCTTAAGCCATCCTTTTACATACCCCTAAAATAGATTTAATAAATACCCCGATTTGGATTAAGTAATAAGTAGTGATAATATCTCGCCGCTGGTCAAGGATGGCTGGCCTTACTACAATAATTATAAAGTTACATTTCCATTAGATATGCCCTTCTGTAGAGGGGCTTTTTTATGCCATTTAATAATCACCAAATATAATTGCGCATTTGAAATAACCTGCTAGGCTTAACGCTGATATTCATCGTAAAGCAACACTTTAGCCTACCGCTGTGTAGGCTTTTTTTATTTGCATACGCGTTTTTCAATATTCTTTTCCGTATTTCGGAACAATTTATACCTAGATTATTTAACCTATGTTGGTACGATGCGCACCCCCATTTGACATTTGGGCATTCACAAAACTAGTAATAACCATTCCGAATTTTTATGCCCCACGCCAACGAGGGGCTTTTTTTATTCTTTCAGAATGCTTTTATCTAACTCTTCACGGAATTGAGCTGGTTTATCGAAGCCTTGTGCTGCCATAGTATTTCTCCTGTTAATATCAACAATCCCCACTATTGCGAGACAGACATACTTTGTTAAGATTTTTTACACTTATTTATCTGTTGATATACTATTCTTAAATACAGATAATAATAAACATAGATGTGCATATAGTTATGCCCGTATTCCACTAGGCGGTGGTATGGGCTATTTTTTTACCCTTTTCCCTTCAATTTTCTGTATTGCTTTTTTGTCAAGATTGTCTTTAACTAGTTGGAAAATTCCCTATTGCCCAATTTAAGAACCCATGCACATGCATAATCAACCAATTAAAGTCTTACTCATACTCATTCCTATTCTTGTATGCATTCTACTTGTTGTTTTTAAAGACAAAAGAGAACCAAATACAATGACAATTTTTGTAAAATTCTCTATCTACTTATTAAGCGTTCTTGTCTTAATTAATTTAGTTTTTTTTGCAAGAGCGCATACGGGTTGGTATTGATAAGCCATTCACCTCAATGTAATTTTAAATTACTTCTAACCGTTTCTACTTCTCAAATGGCTTCTTGTCTAAAACATCCACTTGCAGATATAAATCAGACCTTCAATTACTCCCCAACCAAGAACTGCACACACAAGCCCAAGGGAAAGAAATGTTCCTGGTCCGGGTAAATTATTAAACATAATTCCCACCTTGTTATTTACTATGTCTAGCCGCTTCAATCTCTCTAATGGCCTTTTTATCTAAATTACATTGCTCGATAACTGTGAGTAGCAACTCATTTATCAATAAAGAGTCACCCCAAGAAAATGTCTCAGGGATGTACTCAGGCAAACAATCATTGAGTAGATGGGCTGGAATGGGTACTGATGGCGTTTGAACGTATTCTATTCGCGTGGTTGTGCAGCTCGATAGTAGCGCCACTAGGAGCATCAAGGGGAGCGCATTCATTACCCACAAGAACAGTTTTGATAATGGTTTTGACCTTTTCAGAAGCCACTGCCGCCGCATCACGTTCCCTAAGGTTATTTCGTGAGATTTCATTAAACGTTACCGAAAGTTCTAAAACGGTGGATAATATGAATTGATTTGCAGTCGCCTCATTTTCTAATCGCTCAATATCTTTTTTTACTAAAACATTGCTGTCATAAAGCGTTGTAGCCCACCAGCTCACAGCAAATAGCGCCAAAAATAACCAGAATGAATTATCTATTTTCATAAGTTCACCTGCTTACCTCGGTAGTGATCTAGGGCTTTTTGACATCGCTTTTCTAAACTTACCTTATCAATACTGCAGGTATCGTCTCTGAGTACATATACGCCAGTTGCCAAGTAGATGGGGAATCCGATAATGAAAACGGATATGCATAAGCGAACTCGCCAAGGCATACGGCTTTTTCCACTTCCCGTCTTGTCATTAACCCTTTCCATTTGATGCCCCCAGCATATATCCAGCGTTTAAGTTCATTACATGCGCCAGCTTGATCACCAGCGTTAAGCTTTTTAAGTAACGTAGAACGCGAAAAAGCCCCTACCCCTACGTTATAAGTGAAAGAGTAAAGTGCAGCCCTTGTGTAATCAGGGATATTGACCTTAATTAAGGGGTTCACTGCTTTAGCGACAATTGCCAAGTCTTTTTCTAACAGCGCATCACACTCGGCTTTTGTGTAGGTTTTTGTGGGGATAATGTCGGGGCCCGTGTGCCCATAACATACGGTAAGAACTCCCACTACATCACGGTAAGGCTTGGACTCATACCCTTCAAACTCTGCAATCATCGCAACAGTTAAGGTCATCAGCCCACCAGCTGCAGCGGCCATTTTTATTTTATTTGGTATCTTTGGCATGAGCCGCCTCCTTGCGCTTATCTTCTTTTCGTTTGAAATATAAATTTGTCAAAAATGTAGCCACACCTAAAAGTAGGCTTCCCAACACCCCAATTGCTGCCCACTGCTCAGATGAGAAACCATCTAACAATTGTTTTAGCCAATAGAATGTTGAACCCGTAGAGGCAGCATAGGAGGCGCCAGTTGTTAATTTGTCCATACGCATATACCACCCCCTACGGAGTGCCCGAAATTTAGTTAATAGAAAGCCACCAGCAATAGCAGCTAGATTTTATTTGTTGATTTAGTGGATTGATTTGAGTTTTGTGGATTAGAGCGAGAATCAACAAAGCTTACATGAGTTGGAATAACAGATCGTTCACCTATGGAGCCTTCAAGATGCCCATTTTTATCATAGCTCGCCATTCCACCATTAAAGGTTAACGAAACGCCCGTGTCTGATATATTAATCATCATAATATTTTTAAGGTCCACGCTTCCTCCTAAGGAACTGATATGAACAAGCAGATATTTATAGACAAAGTTAATGAAATTGGCGTCAATAAACTATTGATGCAAGCCATTCGAACAGAAGATGATATTGGTGCGGTTTTGCGCATTCACTTATTAAGTGAACAACTGGCTGAAGCTTGGATTTGCGCAGCTTGTGATGCCGATAATTTCTTCGGAGAAGGTAATTATTCAGTAAGAATTAATTGCAGCGATAAATTTAAGTTAGCTCGAAATTTAGGTGTTCCAGATGAATTATATAGCAGCCTTAAAATGATTAACTCACTAAGAAATAATTTAGCACATGGAAGTGGGCATAATTTAGTTTCTGACGAATCAATAAATAAACTCGTTAATTTATTAAAAGGGTTTCAATTGGAAAACCAGTCAGATAAATGGAACATAGACGCCCCCTTGCTTGTAAGAGACCAGGATGGATTGGCTGTTAATGAGTATTCAATTAACGATAAGAATACACCAAACAGGGTGAAACTATTCATCTGTTTTGCATTTTTAATGTCTAGGCTTGCATTCTATCTTGGAATAGAAGCGCTAGAGTTAGAATAAGACGGTCACAAAGCTATTGAATGAAAACGACTAATCCCATCTGAGCACACTTCAAGCGAACCGCCCTTATCTTTAACGCGGCAGACAACTTGAGTAGATTTAGTATGGTCAATTGATTCTGACTCAGAGCCGAACAACTCAATAAAGGCATTCTTAACATCCCGAGCCAATCTCTCCATTGGCTCTTTTTCCATATGAGATCTATCCATAATTAATCGAGATAAACAATTAGCAGCAACCAATTGAATATCAGCGGGTAAGTCTTCAAATTTCATAACTACCTCTCTTAAATAGAAAAAGGCCACGCAATGCGCAGCCCTTGAGTAATTATCAACTACTGAATTAATAACCTCTTTTATATATTTGTCGGTCTATTTGCACTTTCTGGCTAGCTTTAATGCTGTTTAACGTACTCTCAGCATAGGGATCATCTTTAGGTTTTTCCTTGCTGATATCCTGTCCAGAAGATGTGCAAGCAGAAAGTATTACCGCAAAAACTAATATAAACGGCCTCATGTCATACCTCATAATCATATTTATGTTAGGTTTTAGACCTGTCGAGGCTTGTAAGTTCAGTTAAGTAACTAAACTAAATCTAAACGTTAATAACATTAGAAGTATTGTGGAGGCATACGCTGAGAGTGTATGCGTTCAGGTTCCCATGGCGTGTGTGCTTCTATCCTGATAAGTACAGATAACTCATGCGAGTTAGCCAATCAGCCTTGGTATTCCTCACAATGAAAACCCTACTCGCTTTAATGCCGCTATGTGAAAGATAGAAGCTGGCAAATAGAGTTGTCATTATAAAGGCACTTGCTAAAAGGTATTCTTATTCATTCGGCTTTAATCTTTCGGAGTTTGCAAAGTATAATGCGATAACTAATATCAGTATGGTGACCGAATATATGATAAACAACTGAGGACTGTTGTGCTCAACAACAATAAGCCGAATTACCGCAGTGATCGCAATATAGATAAAATATTGTAATGGAAAATGATAATCAGACTGAAAATACTTGATAATCAATGCAATAAATTCAAAATATAAAAAATAAATGATAAGACCATCAATTAGGGAGTAAATTGAAGTTGAATTGCTAACCGCAAATAAAAGTGCGGCCAATACTATAGTTTCTTTGATTAAAAAGATAATTAATATAACTGCAAGTAGAAGCAATGCAGCGCTACTAATCCATTGCAATACTCTACTAATTAGCTTTGATTGACTCAATCCAGACATCCCCCCCCCTCATGATCTTAACCTTTAAACATAGTTAGTGGAGTGGTCCGCCATCGAGGCATCGAACCTCGACTCTTAGCCTTAATAAGGCTAAATACTCTTCCAGTTGAGTTAATGGCGGAGAAGGCTTATTTAAGCCAGTTTAGTATTGCAAAAGCCATTAAGGACATAATAGCTATAAACATAATATTCTGGGTATAACTAATTATTCGGTCGTAAATAACAAGCCAATTCATAGTTTACTCCTTGGGGTGTTTCTCTTAAAAATCTGCATCTACTTTTCAAATAAAATGTTGCAAATACGAAACGTTAAAAAAATACACCCTTATATATAATAAAACCTCGACATTGCGAGGTTTAAAATACTAGATAGCGCGAGCATTCATTATATTTTTACAAAATATACATGTGGCGCCATGTGGATTGCTAACCGAAATATCAAACTGTGATGTCCGATACTGGGATCCGTTACAACATGGGCACTTGTAATAGAAGCGAATTTTTATAATGTTTTTAAAGCGCCACTACGTTAGCTGCTGCTGGGCCTTTTGCGCCAGTCTCTAATGAGAAGCTTACTTTTTGCCCATCATATAAAGTTTTAAAATCATCACTTTGGATAGCTGAAAAATGCACAAAAACATCTTTGCTTCCGTCTTCAGGAGAGATAAAACCAAAACCTTTAGATTCGTTAAACCATTTTACTAAACCAATCATTGAATTAGACATAGAATTTCCTTTAATTTTTAAGTTTGCCATAAGGCATAGGTAAGGTTTGTTTTTTATTTTTACTTATGGGAATTAATTAGAAGGAATTCGCAATGAAGAGGTATCTTAGATAACGCTAAATGGTGAACAACTTTAAACTGACTAGCATAAATAGGCCTGTACTTCCAAACCGATGAATCCATTAAGCCACACATCCTAAGCGATAGCAAATTTTATTTTCTAGCTTACTTTATAACTACACATGTAACTCTGACCAATCATAACAGCAAGTCTTATGTTTGTTTCAGACATAAAAAAACCCCCGCATTGCGAGGTTTCATTCTATAAGTTCGATTACAACGTATTTACTCTTATCACAATAGCATCGAATTTGCGTAGCGCACTAATACTTTTTTACTATCTATCACTTTTACTTTATTAATAACATCAGAATCCATTTCTAGGGCTACACCCAACATAGCCAGACAGCCATCAACAAAGCCCTCAGCGACTTGCATCATTTGCCGAATTCGCCCTTCGCTCATTTTCCATTCCTTGGCAATACTGCGCTTAGATACACCGTAAAGGTAATGCAATACTATCAAATTTAATTCTTCTTCTTTTCGAACTTGTCTCAGCTTAGCTATAACACTGTCGATGGTTATTCCATCGTCATCGCTGCATGATTCCCTTGACGGCTCTTTATTTACGATTAAACCTTTAAAACCTGCTGCAATATGAGAATAA
This sequence comes from Providencia sp. PROV269, assembly GCF_028477785.1. Taxonomy (NCBI): domain Bacteria; kingdom Pseudomonadati; phylum Pseudomonadota; class Gammaproteobacteria; order Enterobacterales; family Morganellaceae; genus Providencia; species Providencia sp. PROV269. Next base: position 258,095 of record NZ_JAMPLV010000003.1, read on the forward strand.
TCAACCCCCGGATTATCACTCGCCCAACCAGCCCATTTTTGTAAAACTAACTGAATATCTCTCATGCAAAAAGTCTCCTGCGTTCCGCATAACGCATTAACCAAAAACACCCAGTGACGCAGAACGGTCTAGGAATCGAAATAACAAAACCAACTGGCTTCCGTGCTCGCGCTCCCACTCATTTGGATCTTTATGCAACTCGCTGTGGTGAATGCGACATAATGGAATAGTGAACAAATCATGGGCCTTAGTGCCCATTCCGCCCTGACCATGACCGATTAGGTGATGTGCATCGTGCGCGATAGAGTTACAAACACAACATGGCTGTGATTTAACCCACTGCAGGTAGTTATCATTAATCCAGCGCTGTAATTTTGGCTTTAACATCAAGCTAGCTGGTGGTTCGGGTTCGACGGTTAAATTTAACACAGGTTTTGATACCCGCTCACCACTCGCTATGTCGTTGAGGTATTGATCAGAAAGAGAGATAAGGCCCGATGCTTTGTGCTTTAGCTCTTGTGGCAAAGTCATCAGTAGCATTCTGCCGTTGAATGTATGCATATGTGCACCAGGCTTAAATATTATGGCTCCAATTTCTGGTACCAGTATTGGTGTTAATATCCATTGGTAACTCATTCTATTCCCCACATTTACGCAACCTTACTTGCGCTTTCATGCATACTGATTGTTATTTCAAAGCGCCCACCCTTGACTACTTCACACCACTCCATTTCAACTCGCTTAACTTGGCCGTCATCCTTCCAAATGTTGGCATGCGTTAATGCGTCGAATGGTGCTTTTAAATAGTTATCTATGTCCCGCTTGTGGTTTGTTGGCGGGTACATTTTTACTTTTACTGTAACGGGCTCTGTTATCGCTATCGGTTTACGCCTTAATTGCTCATAAATGGCGACAATCGCACTGCCACGAAATTTACGGCCTTTCTCGCTAATTAGCGTTCTGCCATTCACATTACGCCAACATGCATTAACACTTGGTGGAAATGGCAATACAAGTAATATGCTCATGCTCTTACCCCTGCCAATAATGCATCAAACTGTTGAACTAAAGCGGACAAAGCTGTCTCAGCAACAATCCCATTTGAACTCGCTGAAGTATCATGAGAACGAAACTTCCCATCCCTTAGCATTTTTTCACAATCATCAGATACGTGATAAAGACCATCTTTGCCTTGATACACCAAGCCATAGTTGATTAGAGATTTGATGATAGTTGTCGCCCCAGAGTGCTTTTTCATATTAAACTCATTGAACAAATCATCACGACTAAACGGTCGGCCTTTGAAGTGAGTTGTGAACTCGATATACCGACGTTTCTGTGAAGAAATCATACTGTCATCTCCTTTGCTGCTTGTTCTGCTGCTTGCTGCCAAATGCCTTTCCATGCAGCACGGCCCGCAAATTCATTAAGTCGACCTAAGCCGCTTTTGCTGGCCATTTCTTTGGCAATTTCTTGGAGCCTATTAGCTGGCTTCCAGCCCGTTGAGAAAATTTGAGTGAATACAGTGTCACGTTCAACAGTGTCGATACTCATAGCCGCCTCACCCGGCTTTAGCCATTTACCGTTGGCGCATTTAGGGCGACCAGCCTCATTCCATTTCTGAGCCTTTTCGAAGTACTCCATACAGTTTTCAGGGCTAAATAATGTTTTTGGCCGCAGGTAATCACACATTTTTGAATCATTTAGCCACTTGGCTGTGATGTAGTCAGTTACCAGAATTAAATCATCCGAGGTATAGTTTTCAGATAGACGGGCTCTGATGTGGCCCATAGTGGTTTTCCCATCCCGATAACTTGAATTCGTGACTTTATTGAAATGTTCTAAAACAATTTGCGCTTGGTCTGGCTCAGCATGAGCCGGACAAAAAGAGTTACTCTCTGTTGTAATCTCTTGAGTATTCTCTGTAGTACTCTCTGTAAGATCAGGGCAATTTGCCCCGTTCGATGGGGTCATTTTGATATTATTCGAACGCTTCATTTTGCGCTTATCGATATGGTCATTTTGACCTGTTCGAATGCGCTCGGCTGAACTATTCGATGGGTTCAATTTGACCTCATCGGATAACAACACATGTTCATAATTTATAGAGTAATAATTAGTACGGTCATGAGTTCGTTTATTGATTTGCTCAATATTTAAGACACCCAACTTTTTTAAATTGTTGAATGCACGCTTAATTGTGGATTCAGAAAAATATGGGAATTGTTCACGCCATTCTTCAATAGTGTTATAAATCCAGCGGTGCCCCTCATGGTCAACGCCCGACGAGGTTTCAGATAGCCAATACTGAACTTGCTGAAGCAATAAAGCCTCATTCAAGCCCAAGCGTACCGCTAGTTCAGGTATAACAATTTGTGGGCGTGTTTTAAGTAGTAATAAGCTGCTCATTCCATCACCCTTGTGAATTCGGCTTTAAATTTGTACAAAGGGGCAAAGCATTCATGTTCATAACCGTCACGCATGAATATGACCCACTGTTTGATTCGGTCATAACGTATGACGCGAACACGAATACCGCGCTTATCCAGATAAATGCGATTGAGATTATTGGCGTCTTCATTGGACATGCTCCCCTCTCCCGCAACTTGCATTAAAATCATCTACCAACCACTCAACAAACTTGTAGTTGGTCTCCTGCCGCCCTTCTGGTACCTTTAGTTCATAGACAAAACGACCATCACGGATAGAAACTCTCACTTGCGTTCTACCGCGTAAATTCGTTACACTGCTCATGCTAGTTACTCCACACAAGTTGTTATTAGCACCCGACGCCTCGGACCGCATATCTGGGGCGTCAACCTTTCTTATGTAATTTGATGAGCGCATTGATAGCTCCTCTAGTGCTTGCGATTGCTCTATCCAACATTGTCATAATTTGCTTTTCTTCATGCCTATCAACAACACCGTCTTCCAATGCTTTCCCAATGAATACAACTAACTCACCGCGAGTTGTTGATGCTCGAGTTTGTAATTTGAATAATTCTGGTTCGTCCAAATCCTCTGGGCTTATCTTTTCCACCAGCAATAGATTTCTTCTGTTTGCGTAATACCCTGCAAGAAATGATGTGTTAGATAAATCCTCCATTGCCTCAAGCTCTTCACGCTCAAAAAAACGACAGCCGTTTTTCTCGTACAAGTTGTTATTGAACGTGGTTTCTGTCATACCCAATGCACCCGCCATCGCTGAACGTCCACCGGGGTACGCCTTACACATCTCTTTCACGACTTCTTTTAATGTTTGTTTGCACATATCTACAATTCCGTTGTTTTGTTGGTAGTTAACTCAGTTAGTTGGATTTGGTACTTTATTGATAAAGTGCAGGGTCAAACCTCAATTCACCTTTCGTTCTGTAATCAGCCTCAATGGCGCGATTTTTCGGAATTAATTGATTGGGCCGTTTTTTCCACTGGTAAAAAGCTTCGGGGCTTATCCGAAAAAACTCAGCAATTTTATTAGTGGTTCCGAAGTATTTTTCGATCTGCTCTGTGGTCATAACACCTCCTGATTTCTAAGTTAGGTTAGATATTAATTGTTAATTTATATTTGGTCAATAAAAACTAAGATAACTTAGGTTTATATGAAATGGACTTAGGAATGAGTAAAACTGAAAACACCATCGGAAGCAGAATAAAGGCCTTGAGGGATATCACTAAAACCACCCAAAAAGAACTTGGGCGGTACTGTGGCGTATCTGATGTTACTGTCGGGTATTGGGAGAGAGACCTAAATGCACCACGGAGTGATGCTCTATTGAAATTAGCTAGGTATTTCAATACAACTGAAGCATATATATTGTATGGTATTCCATCTAAGCAAACATCTAACATAATCACGAGCGCACAAAAGGTGCCGATTTTATCTTATGTCCAAGCTGGCAACTTCACTGACTATGCGCCAAATCAGATTTACGATGATGATTTAGAGTTCATAGAGACAACCCTTAAAGTATCGCCTCTATCATTCGCATTGCGCGTCATTGGCGACTCCATGACAAATCCTTATGGCTTACCGTCAATCCCAGAAGGCTCAACAGTTATTGTTGATCCTGAAGCTGAAGTTGTTAGTGGTAAATTTGTTGTCGCTAGATTGCAAGGCTCTGATGAAGTTACCGTGAAACGTTATGTTGTTGATGGCCCCAATAAATTTTTAATGCCACTAAACCCACGATATGACAACATTCCAATCAATGGTAACTGTGAAATAGTTGGTCTCGTTCGTGGTGTTCAATACGAGCTATAACCTCCCTTCTTAATTTAAATCTAAGTTTTATTAGATTTTGAATTGACATAGATCCTAAGTTGAATTAGTTTATATCTAAGACAACTTAGGAGGCGTTCAATGCAAACTAATTCAAATGAACCAATCGTTACTTTTAGCGTTGCTATGTCGCAAGAAGATGCTGCAGCATGGATTATGGAAAAAGCCGCTGAACTTCAAAAGCTGGCGGCACTTAAAGCTAAGCAAGCCGACTTACAGCGCCAACTAGAAAAGCTCGATGAAGATATTTTCGACCAGTCTGAACGCTGCCAAGTCATTATTAATGCTTAACTAAATTCAATTGTGTGGAGTTCTAGCTATGTCGAATAAAGCAGATAAAACAACAGGAAATATTATTGAGTTGAAAATCAATGGCGCCACGGTTTGTTATTTGAGAACGGATGGCGCGGTAGCTGCGGATTATTTGTCATTTATCGCAAAAACCACTGAAGTCTTAATGCTGGATAGAAATTCGCTAGAACTAGAGGCTAATGCGTTCGGGAAAACTATCCAACATGGCTACAGTGCTTTTTCGACTATTAAAGATCCCAAAGGTCTTTAATAAAGGAATCAACATGAATAGTTGAGCTACCTTTTGATGCTTCTAGAAAGTGATTTACAACATTGTCTGGTAGTTGAGTGTTCCATTTTTCAAATGAATGCTTTGGAAAATAATCAACAAAAATACTTTGTACCGCATGCTCACCCCCTTTTACATCAGTGATCATGTTGCATTGGTAAAGGCATTTAGCAATTAGCGTAGATTTAAGCATTAAAAAATTCTCTTGGTTTTGTAGGGCTTCCAAGAATACCACAGCCGCCTGATGTGGATAAGTTAGTTCAGGCAATCTTATTAACTATGTGGAGTGCTTAGTATGGGAATACTTATTCTTACTCGAAAACCAACCGAAGTTGTGGTTATTGGTGATGATATTAAAGTTACAATTTTAGGAGTAAAGGGTAACCAAGTGCGGATTGGTATTGATGCCCCAAAAGATATTAGTGTCCATCGTGAAGAAATTTATAAACTAATTTTTGCTGATAATAATAAGTCCGAGTGATAGTTATTTATTGTATTTAAATTAAAACCAAATCAATAAATAAAAAAATACCGCCAATAAATTCAGCGGTAAATAATTAACACACAGGGATCAGCTCATTCTATAGGAATATAAGTAACTGTAGAATTACTTAAGCTTAGTCCAAAGATATAAATAAACAAGAAATTAGCAAAAAAAAACCGACATATAATATGCCGGCAAATAATAGCAAGTATCGCGTGTTACTTAATAAGTATAGTCAAAAATTAAAAGTCTGTATGCGGCAGAATGTGGAGGTAATTATGCAAATGCTAACTTTGGAGGAATGGGCGAGCGAACGTTATAGAAGTCGCCCTCCTCGCCTGGGGACATTACAACGCTATGCTAGGAATGGCTTGTTCTATCCACCAGCACAAAAAGAAGGTGGTATTTGGCGTGTGAGAGAAGATGCCGACTTAGTCGGTAATTTGACATCACCGGTTATCAATAAGAGTGATAACCCAAAATTACAAAGGATTTTAAACGATGGCTGCCCGACCACGTAAAAATAACGTCAACATCCCTAATCTCTACCCACTATTTAGCAGAAAAGCTAACAAGGTTTATTGGCGTTATCGTCACCCTATAACTGGAAAATATCATGCCCTCGGTGACAATGAGGCTGAAGCTCGTGAAATTGCGATTGAAGCTAATAACCGGTTAGCTGAGCAACGCAGCCGACAAGTTATGGCGATCAGCGATAGAGTAGCAAGAATTAAAGGAAAAGAGATCACCGTAAATACTTGGCTGGATCGCTACTGGGTAATACAAGAAGAGCGCCTTGCTGACGGTGATATAAAACAAAATACATACAAACAAAAAAGAAAACCTGTAGACCTAATGCGCCACTCTCTCGCAATGAAGCCTTTACCCGCTGTTGATGCGAGAGATATCGCATCAATACTTGATGAGTATAAATCTAATGGCCAACATCGCATGGCTCAGGTTATTCGATCTGTATTAATCGATGTGTTCAAAGAGGCGCAGCATGCCGGTGAAGTCCCACCAGGATATAACCCTGCACTCGCAACTAAACAACCAAAAAGACGAATTACCCGCCAGCGCCTTAATTTAGAGGAGTGGCAAAAAATATTTGATATCGCGGATAAACAACATAAGTACTTAGGCAATGCAATGTTATTGGCAGTCATTACAGGGCAACGACTCGGCGATATTTCAGCAATGAAATTTAGTGATATTTGGGATGACCATTTGCATGTAACACAAGAAAAGACAGGAAGTAAACTGGCCATTCCACTAGCGTTAAGATCTGATGCATTAAACATGTCTTTACGTGATGTTGTTACTAGATGTCGTGACCGTGTTCTCAGTCCTTATCTGATCCACTATTTTAGAACAACCTCTCAAGCAAATAGAGGCGAACAAGTTACAGCAAATACAATAACAACAAATTTCAAGAAGGCACGAAATAAAACTGATATTGATTGGGGTGAAGGAACGCCAGCTTCATTTCATGAACAACGATCTTTATCAGAAAGACTCTATCGAGAACAAGGAATTAACACTAAAGATTTACTGGGTCATAAATCGCAAAAAATGACTGATAAATATAATGATGATCGGGGTAAAGATTGGGTAAAAGTAGTTATTTGATAGTCTATATTGGGATAGGTTTTGATAATTCGTTTTGATAACTTTTTGATAACCATTTCAAATGTGACAATAAAAAACGGGAACTATTAAGCTCCCGTTATTAATTACACAATATAATAAATTACATGTGTTTAATGATTGCGTCACCGAATTCGCTACATTTCAGTAATTTAGCGCCTTCTAATTGACGTTCGAAGTCATAGGTTACAGTCTTAGCTTCGATTGCGCCTTCCATACCTTTAACGATTAAGTCAGCCGCTTCAGTCCAGCCCATGTGGCGCAGCATCATCTCAGCAGAAAGGATAATAGAGCCTGGGTTAACTTTATCTTGGCCTGCATATTTTGGTGCAGTACCGTGAGTTGCTTCGAATAATGCGCACTCAGAACCAATATTTGCACCAGGAGCGATACCAATACCACCGACCTGCGCTGCTAATGCATCAGAAATGTAGTCACCATTTAGGTTCATACAAGCGATAACATCGTATTCTGCTGGGCGTAGCAGGATTTGTTGTAAGAAAGCATCTGCGATAACATCTTTAACGATAATATCTTTACCAGTTTTAGGGTTTTTAATTTTAACCCATGGGCCGCCATCTAATAATTCGCCGCCAAATTCCTCTTGTGCTAATTGGTATCCCCAATCTTTAAATGCACCTTCAGTGAATTTCATAATGTTACCTTTATGAACTAAAGTCACTGAATCACGGCCGTTATCAATAGCATATTCAATAGCAGCACGAACTAAACGTTTTGTGCCCTCTTCTGAACAAGGCTTAATACCAATACCACAGTCTTGTGGGAAACGGATTTTAGTCACACCCATTTCATCTTTCAGGAATTTAATAACTTTATCTGCTTCTGCACTACCCGCTTTCCACTCGATACCCGCATAGATATCTTCAGAGTTTTCACGGAAAATAACCATATCAGTCAGTTCAGGTTGTTTAACTGGGCTTGGAGTGCCTTTGTAGTAGCGAACAGGACGTAAACAGATATACAGGTCAAGTTGTTGACGCAATGCAACGTTCAGAGAACGAATACCACCACCAACAGGAGTTGTTAAAGGGCCTTTAATTGAAACACGGTAATCACGGATTAAATCGAGAGTTTCTTCTGGTAACCAAACATCTTTACCATAAATTTGTGTAGATTTTTCACCGGTGTAAACTTCCATCCAAGAAATTTTGCGCTCACCGTTGTAGGCTTTTTTCACTGCCGCATCAACCACTTTCAACATTGCTGGTGTGACATCGATACCAATGCCGTCACCTTCGATAAAAGGGATAATTGGGTTGTTCGGAACGTTTAGTTTGCCTTTTGCATCAATGGTAATTTTAGCGCCTTCTGCCGGAACTACTACTTTGCTTTCCATTAACCTCTCCTTTCACTTGCGTATTTTGCTTGTTAATTTTTTGTAAGAGACGTGTCAATACTACTTCAATCTGCGTCGAACGCCAATGATTACTCATCTAAGCTTCAATGCCGATCGCATTTAACGTACTGTTTTACCTTGTAAGTTAATCGAATATCTATTTATAAATACTGTTAAATCAATAAATTAATTTAAGCATTCCATTATTAGAAATAAATCAAACCGCGATGAAAAGTTGTCAATAACCCATTTGAGGGAACGACACAACTTTTGTTAAAATACTTCCCTCACAAAAAATAATATTAGCAAGTTAACTCAAATTAAAAATACGTTTTGCTCACACTATCACCATCCAAACAAATCCATATGTACTTATTTTTAAATGGAAAATTGTTTTTATTGATTTAAATGTTTTTAAAGTTGTTAATTAAATATTACATCGCCATGAAAAATACGTTCTAGGATCAAACCGTTAAATCTCCTACACTAGATGAAATAAGTCGCCGCAAATTAAAACCAATAAATTCTCATTGAATGACCATGAACAGACCGAACAAAAAATCAGTTCCGAAGAAAAATCGTTACTCGCCACCCTCGACTGCTTTAAAGCATAACGCTAAGCGTGTTTCGGTAAGACAGCAAATATCAACTAAAATCATTTTATTTAACAAACCCTTTGATGTTCTTCCTCAATTTACTGATGAACAAGGTCGCGACACACTAAAAAAATATATTCCAATCAACGATGTATACGCCGCAGGACGTCTTGATAGGGACAGTGAAGGGCTATTAATTTTAACCAATGATGGAAAACTACAGGCACGTTTAACTCAACCACAGAAAAAAACAGGGAAAATATACTATGCTCAGGTAGAAGGTATTCCCGATGAAGATGCACTACTAAAATTTCGGCAAGGGTTAATATTAAATGATGGTCCAACACTCCCTGCGGGAATCGAGTTAGTTGGCGAACCTGAATGGCTATGGCAAAGAACTCCGCCAATACGGGAACGCAAAAATATCCCGACTAGCTGGTTAAAAATTACATTATATGAAGGACGTAATCGGCAAGTCCGTCGTATGACGGCAAATATAGGTTTTCCAACGCTTAGGCTAATTCGTTATCAAATTGGTGAATTTAATTTGGGAAATCTTTCAGTTGGCGAATGGAAGGAGGTAACTGTTGTTTAAACCTAATGTGACTGTAGCAACTGTTGTGCATGCTCAAGGCAAATTTTTAGTCGTGGAAGAGTGGATAAATGATAAACCCACTTGGAATCAACCAGCTGGGCATTTAGAAGCTAATGAAACTATTTTGCAAGCCGCCGAACGTGAATTACTAGAAGAAACTGGAATCAAAGCCACACCAACACAATTAATTAAAATTCATCAATGGATTGCCCCAGATAAAACTCAGTTTATCCGTTTTTTATTTGCCGTAGAACTTGAATCCATTTGTGAGACACAGCCACAAGACAGTGATATTAGCAAATGCCATTGGCTGACTGCCCAAGAAATTCTAAATAGCAACTGCCTGCGTTCACCACTAGTGGCGGAAAGTTTGCGCTGTTTTCTCACAGGAAAGCATTATCCTCTCGATATTTTAACCGCTTACGGCGACCATTATCTTTAAGTACTTAACTTCTGCTTGGTGAAGATTTCACCAAGCAATAATATTCCCTGCTAACTCTGGTGTAATGCGGGAACAACATGCTAAAGTATGGGGCTTGATTTTTCCGCAGTGAGATATTTCCATGTCAAATAATAGTACCATGTCAGATAACAGCCAAAAAAAAGTCATCGTCGGGATGTCCGGTGGTGTTGACTCCTCTGTATCCGCTTACTTGCTACAGCAACAAGGGTATCAGGTTGCTGGTCTGTTTATGAAGAACTGGGAAGAAGATGACGACACAGAATATTGTTCAGCTGCTACTGACCTTGCCGATGCACAAGCTGTGTGTGACAAACTGGGTATTGAACTTCATACCATTAATTTCGCTGCTGAATATTGGGACAATGTTTTCGAACATTTCTTAACTGAATACAAAGCAGGCCGCACACCGAACCCAGATATTCTCTGCAACAAAGAAATCAAGTTTAAAGCTTTCTTAGAATTTGCGGCTGAAGATTTAGGCGCAGATTACATTGCTACTGGTCACTATGTGCGCCGCCGTGATGTCAATGGTAAAAGCCAATTATTACGTGGTTTAGATAACAACAAAGACCAAAGCTATTTTTTATATACTCTGAGCCACGAACAAGTAGCTAAAAGCCTTTTCCCCGTTGGTGAACTCGAAAAACCTGAAGTACGCCGTATTGCGGAAGAAATTGGCTTAGTTACTGCAAAGAAAAAAGACTCCACGGGGATCTGTTTCATTGGTGAGCGTAAGTTTCGCGACTTTTTAGGCCGCTACTTACCCGCTCAGCCTGGCCCTATCGTCACTGTTGATGGCGAAACAATTGGTCAACATGAAGGTTTGATGTACCACACTTTAGGGCAACGAAAAGGTCTCGGTATCGGTGGTACAAAAGAAGGCTCCGAAGAACCTTGGTATGTTGTCGATAAAGACGTCGAAAACAACATTCTTATCGTAGCTCAAGGCCATGAACACCCTCGTTTGATGTCTGTTGGGTTAATTGCTCAGCAATTACATTGGGTTGACCGGAAAACCATGACTGAGCCGCTACGTTGCGTAGTAAAAACACGTTATCGTCAAGCGGATATCCCTTGTACGATCACCCCATTAAGTGATGATCGCATTGAAGTGGCTTTTGACTACCCTGTCGCGGCTGTCACTCCAGGTCAATCCGCTGTATTTTATATCGATGAAGTTTGTCTCGGTGGCGGTATTATTGAAACCCGTATTCAGGAGTAAATGTGGCAAAAAACTATTATGACATTACGCTTGCTTTAGCGGGTATCTGCCAAGCAAGCGCGATGGTTCAAAAACTCGCACATGAAGGTGTTTGTCTTGAGAAAGACACTGAAACCATGGTCAATAGCCTCACCAATATGAATCCAAAATCCACTTTGGATGTATTTGGTAATGATGCCGAAAATTTAAAGACGGGCCTCAGTGCCATGTTAGGTATGCTGACTGGCGGTAACAGTGGTTTATCGGCTGAAATGACGCGATATATGTTAAGCATTATGACGCTTGAACGTCGCCTCAATAAAAACCAAGAAGCGATGAACCAGCTGGGCCAACGTATTGAGCAATTTGAACGCCAAGCGGGTTATTTTGAACCACTTTCTGAAGGCGTGTTTAACGCACTTGCGGGTATTTATGTAGATGTAGTCAGCCCAGCTGGACCGCGAATTCAGGTCACTGGTTCCCCTGATATCCTAAAAAACACACTCGTTCAAGCAAAAGTTAGAGCCACCTTGCTCGCTGGCATTCGTTGCGCAGTGCTTTGGCAACAAGTTGGTGGAAGTCGCATTCAACTCATGTTCTCTCGCAATCGTCTGGCTAATCAGGCGAAAGATATTTTGTCTCACCTTTAAATCTGGAGTTGCTACCAATGGAATTATCCTCACTGACCGCTGTATCCCCGATTGACGGCCGTTACGGTGATAAAGTCAGCACGTTACGCACTATTTTTAGTGAGTTTGGTTTACTGAAATTTCGCGTACAAGTTGAAGTTCGCTGGCTACAAAAACTGGCTGCAACCGCTCAAATCAAAGAAGTTCCTGCATTTGACGCTGACGCAATCGCTTACTTGGATGAAATTGTCGCGAACTTCTGTGAAAAAGACGCAATGCGTATCAAAGAAATTGAACGCACAACTAACCATGATGTGAAAGCTGTAGAATACTTTCTAAAAGAAAAGGTAGCGGACATCCCTGCTCTTCATGCAGTTTCTGAATTTATTCACTTTGCTTGTACTTCAGAAGATATCAATAACCTCTCTCACGCATTAATGCTGAAAACCGCTCGTGAAGAAGTCTTGCTGCCACAATGGCGTCAAATCATTGATAAAATCAAAACAATGGCTCATGAGTACCGCAATTTACCGTTACTTTCACGTACTCACGGTCAACCTGCAACCCCGTCCACCATTGGTAAAGAGTTTGCGAACGTTGCTTATCGTTTAGAGCGCCAATTCCGCCAGCTACAACAAGTTGAAATTCTAGGTAAAATCAATGGCGCAGTCGGTAACTATAATGCACATATGGTCGCTTATCCTGAAGTTAACTGGCACGAATTCAGCGAAACCTTTGTTACCTCTTTAGGCATTCAATGGAACCCATTCACTACGCAAATTGAACCTCATGACTATATTGCTGAGTTATTTGATTGCGTCGCTCGCTTTAACACTATCGTGTTAGACTTCGACCGTGATATTTGGGGCTACATCGCATTAAATCACTTCAAACAAAAAACAATCGCAGGTGAAATTGGTTCCTCTACCATGCCACACAAAGTCAACCCGATTGATTTCGAAAACTCTGAAGGTAATTTAGGCTTAGCCAATGCCGTCTTAGGTCATTTAGCTAGCAAACTCCCTGTTTCTCGCTGGCAGCGCGACTTAACTGACTCGACAGTATTACGTAATCTCGGTGTCGGCTTAGGTTATGCATTGATTGCTTATCAATCAACCATGAAAGGTTTGAACAAATTAGAAGTGAATGAGCAACATTTACTGGATGAATTAGACCAAAACTGGGAAGTATTGGCCGAGCCAATTCAAACAGTAATGCGCCGTTATGGTATTGAAAAGCCATATGAAAAGCTCAAAGAATTGACCCGTGGTAAACGTGTTACCGCTGAAGGTATGAAACAATTTATTGATAGTTTAGACCTGCCAGAGCACGAAAAAGCACGTTTGAAAGAAATGACGCCAGCTAACTACATTGGTTACGCTGTCACTTTTATCGACGAACTAAAATAGCTTTTATGTTTTCAAATTAGGCGGCTTATAAGTCGCCTTTTTTAATTATCATTTTGAATTCCCTGCTCTATCTATCATACTAAGCTATTCAAAGCTAAATATAGATAAATTATATTTCCGCTTCGTTTGATTTATATTTACTTAATCCCTTGTCGTTATTCAGAACTCTTTTTACCATAGCGTATCTAGTGCTACTATCTGATAAGTTGTAGCTATCTCTTTTCAATATGAGGGTTTCCGATGCGTATTCTTATTGTCGAAGACAATGCGTTACTTCGTCACCATTTAACCGTCCAGCTTAAAGAGCTTGGCCATCAGGTTGATTCAGCTGAAGACGCAAAAGAAGCTGATTACTTTTTGCACGAAAGCTGTCCAGATATCGCAGTTGTCGATTTGGGCTTACCTGATGAAGACGGGCTTTCTATGATCAAACGCTGGCGTAGCGAGCACGTCAATATTCCACTATTAGTATTAACTGCTCGGGAAAGTTGGCAAGAAAAAGTACAAGCGCTAAACAGTGGTGCTGATGACTACGTGACTAAACCTTTCCAGTTAGAAGAACTGGTCGCCCGTATGCAAGCTTTGATGCGCAGAAATAGTGGTCTTGCTTCACAAGTACTCGAATTAGGCAATTTCGTGATTGACCTATCACGCAAAGAATTTACCGTTAATGGCGAAACCGTCAAATTAACCGCTTTTGAATACACTATCATTGAAACGCTACTACGCAACAATGGGAAAGTGGTTAGCAAAGACTCGTTAATGCGCCAGCTTTACCCAGATGCTGAGCTCAGAGAAAGTCATACCATTGATGTTTTAATGGGCCGTTTACGAAAAAAAATCCAACAATTTCATAGTGATGATGTAATTGTCACAGTGCGTGGTCAAGGCTACCGTTTTGATGTGAATGGCTAACATGAAGCTACGTAAATTTAAGTTCAAACCCCTTTCGCTACGAGCACGTTTTCTCTGTGCAACATCCGCGGTGATCTTGGCACTCACCTTATCCTACGGCATCGTCGCGATTTTGGGGTATTTGATTAGTTTCGATAAAACCACTTACACCCTATTACGTAGCCAAAGTAATTTAATTTATAGCCTAGCCCAATGGCAAAACCATAAAATTGACATTCGCGTCCCCCCAAATTTCACGTTAAACAACCCGACTTTGGTCATTATTTATGATGAACAAGGGCTCGTGTTATGGCGCCAACGTGATGTACCTAGCGTTGAACGGCTGATCCGTAATGACTGGCTTAAAAAAGAAGGCTTATATGAAATTGATACAGACATTCGCGAAACTCGCCAACTTCTAGATGACAACCCCGAATTCAATACAAAATTAGATGACATGGATAACGACGATGAACCGCTTACTCACTCCGTGTCCGTCAACCAATATGCAGCTAGTGAAAACCTGCCTCCGCTCACCATTGTCGTTGTTGATACACTACCACAAGACTTACAAAATACGGGTTTAGTTTGGGAGTGGTTCGGTTATGTGTTACTAGCTAACTTAATCTTAGTTATCCCACTATTATGGTTAGCGGCCTATTGGAGCCTACGGCCAATTAAATCATTAGTATCACAACTAAGTAGCTTAGAAAAAGGTGAACGAGATACACTGGATGAAAACCCTCCGTATGAGCTTCGTGGGCTAGTACGTAATCTTAATATTTTATTAACGAATGAACGTAAGCGTTACAGCAAATACCGCACGACACTTTCTGATTTAACACACAGTTTAAAGACGCCTTTAGCCGTTTTACAGTCAACACTGCGGCTTCTTCGTTCAGGTAAGCAAATGAATATTGAGCAGGCTGAACCCATCATGCTCGAACAAATTGGCCGTATATCTCAACAGGTGGGTTATTATTTGCACCGCGCATCAACGCAAGGTGATGAAAATATGATGCTGCGCGAAATTTCATCTGTTCCATCAATATTAGACAGCCTTGCGAGTGCCCTCCATAAAGTTTACCAACACAAAGGTGTTTCTATTACGGTTAATGTTTCTCCTGAAACAACTTGGCTGGGTCAACCAAATGACTTTATGGAAGTGATGGGTAATATCATGGAAAACGCGTGTAAATATTGCCTTGAATTCGTCGAAGTTAGTGCTATTGCCGGAACTGATAGCTTAACATTGGTTGTTGATGATGATGGCCCAGGCGTGCCCGAAAGCAAACGTAGTTTGATTTTCCTTCGTGGGCAACGTGCAGACACCCTTCGTCCAGGTCAAGGTTTAGGTTTGTCCATTGCAGTGGATATTATCGACCAATACGAGGGAGATATCACAATTAGTGACAGCCCGCTTGGTGGTGCTCGTTTATCCGTCACATTTAGGCAGCAATCTATGATTGAAGATAGTTAATCTGTGATATGCGTCCACTTGTCCCCTATTTTACAAACCATTTCCGGTATACTATTTATGAAGTGTTTTATAAATAGTAATTTAGGGTAATGTACTTGGTTCACTCTCAAGATAAACCTTTAATACCCGTTTCTCAGAAAGTTTATTTAACAGCATACCATTACACACATATAGGTCATTTTGCAGTATTGGAACCGGGTATATTGTAATAAACTGATTAGCAATACTTAGCAGCTCCAAGGGACAATAAGATGGATTACAAACTAAATCTCGACTGGCAGAGTTTCCTCGACAGTCACTGGCAGAAGCGCCCACTGCTTATCAAAAAAGGGTTTGCAAATTTTATTGATCCTATCTCGCCTGATGAACTTGCAGGTTTGGCGATGGAAGATGAGGTTGATAGCCGTTTGGTTAGCCATAAAGAAGGGATTTGGCAGGTTGGTCACGGACCATTTGAAAGCTATGACCACCTTGGCGAAGAGAATTGGTCTATTTTAGTTCAAGCAGTTGACCACTGGCATCATCCAAGCTCTGCATTAATGAAACCATTTCGCGTCCTTTCGGACTGGCGGATGGACGACTTAATGATTTCCTACTCAGTCCCCGGCGGTGGTGTAGGTCCTCACCTAGACCAATACGATGTGTTTATTATTCAAGGTGAAGGCCGTCGTCATTGGCGAGTGGGTGAAAAAATCCCAATGAAACAACATTGCCCGCACCCTGACTTACTACAAGTTCAACCTTTTGACGCCATCATCGACGAAGAAATGGAACCCGGCGATATTTTATATATTCCACCTGGGTTTCCACATGAAGGTTACGCCATTGAGCCTTCATTAAATTACTCAGTTGGTTTCCGTGCCCCAAATACTCGTGAGCTGCTCAGTAGTTTTGCCGATCACCTAATTTCTAATGACTTAGGCAGTTATCGTTATAGCGATCCTGATTTATCATTCCGTGATAACCCTGCTGAGATCTTGCAAGGTGAACAAATTAAACTGCGCGAAATGATGGAATCACTGATTAATGACCCTGAGCTATTTCGTAAATGGCTAGGTGAGTTTATCTCACAATCACGTCATGAATTAGACATTGCTCCACCTGAACCACCTTATGAGCAAGAAGAAATTTATGATTTACTGAAAACTCAGCAAGAAACCTTATACAAATTAAATGGTCTCAGAGCATTGCGCGTTGGCGACCAATTTTTTGTTAATGGAGAATGCTTAGAAACCGAGTGTTATGAGGCTGCTGATAGCTTATGTCGTTATGATGCCGTTAATAGCCAAATTTTAGCTGATGCCATTGATGACGTTAATTTTATCGCACTGCTTACCGCACTCGTCAATAATGGTTATTGGTATTTTGATGATTAATCAATACCTTTAATATTAAATTTGTATTTTGTGTAAGGGCTCATTAATTATGGGCCTTTTATTAAAAATAATATTCTCAGTATAATATGACAAGGCTCTCCTCCCTATTGATGAAAACCGCTAATTGCCAATTACCCCCCCCTTATTAATAACTAACTTATTTATTTTTTTATATATTTTATTTCCCAATCACATACTCATATTATGATCCTTACGTGCCCGTAAGCACGCAAAGATAAAGCACATTCTTTAATTCAACCCTAAACTGTTTTTACTTCACTATTATCATTCTCACGCAGCATTAATTATCCATTTTAAAGATGATAACAATATGAACTTAGAAACACTTTTAGCTTTATCATTGTTTTCCTTTGTAACATCCATAACGCCAGGTCCAAATAATATTATGTTACTTGCTTCAGGCATTAATTTTGGATTTAGCAAGACATTACCGCATTCATTTGGGGTATCAATTGGTTTTCTTATTATGCTGTTTGCTATCGGGCTAGGAGTCGGGGCATTGATCCAATCATCCCCTATAACTTATTCAGTATTAAAATATTTTGGAATTATTTATTTGTTCTGGCTTGCATGGAAAACGACTATTAGCCATTCAGTTGCACAATCAAATAACCAGGAAATTAAGCCGCTAACTTTCTTAGAAGCAGCATTATTTCAATGGATAAACCCTAAAGCATGGATGATGGCTATTTCAGGAATGGCGATGTATACCAATATAAACGCCCCCTATTTATCAATGGTACAGGTTGCCGTTATATTTGCGGCCATCAACTGGCCATGTGTTGCTATTTGGGCGATGTTTGGCAGTAAATTAAGAGAAAAGCTAAAACAACCTAAGACATTAAAACGCTTTAATTTAGTCATGGGTGTTTTACTGGCGCTTAGTGGCGTTTCTGTATTATTTCAATAGCAAATTTACGCGTGCTTATTGTTATAAGCACGCTTGTTTATCATGAAATATCATGATTGCCTTGCGTGAATAGCCGTTAATTCCGCAATACGCATGATCACACTAACTGCCTGCTCCATACCCTCTTGTGTTATAAATTCATGTTTACTATGGAAGTTATAGCCACCTGTGAAAATATTTGGGCACGGTAAACCACGATGTGAAAGCTGCGCACCGTCAGTACCACCCCGGACGGGTTGGATAATTGGCTCAATACCACAATCAAGCATTGCTTGCTTTGCTAATTCAATAACATGTGGGTACTTCATGACCTCTTTATGCATATTATAATAGGTATCATCAAGTGTCAGTTCGATATAGCAGCTTGGATGTAACCCTTCCCCAACTTTTTCAGCAATTCGAATGATATTTTTCTTCCTAGCTTCAAAGCCCGCTAAGTCAAAATCACGAATAATATAATTCAATTCTGCCTTTTCTACTGTCCCTTTTAACGATGTTAAATGATAAAAGCCTTCATAACCTTCGGTGTTTTCAGGTGTTTCATCAGGTGGTAACATCGAATGAATACGGTTCGCTAGCCCTAATGCATTCACCATTACGCCTTTAGCTGTACCGGGATGCGTGTTATTGCCAACAATTTTAATAGAAACGTTAGCTGCATTAAAATTTTCATACTCTAACTCACCAACACCACCACCATCGACGGTATAGGCCCACAATGCATCAAATTGTTTAAAATCGATATGACGAGCCCCACGCCCTATCTCTTCATCAGGGGTAAATGCAAGACAGATTTTACCATGAGGAATGTTCTTACCCTTTAAACGTACTAGAGCTGTAATTATTTCTGCGATACCCGCTTTATCATCGGCACCGAGTAAGGTTTTGCCATCGGTCATGATGAGGGTTTTGCCAATCATTTCATGCAGCACTGGAAACATCACTGGGGATAGCACTTCATCACCTATACCTAACGCGATATCTCCCCCTCGATAATTTTCGAGTACTTGTGGACTCACATTTTTACCTGAAAAATCAGGTGCTGTGTCTAAATGTGAAATAAACCCAATAGTAGGAACATCCCAATCAACGTTTGACGGTAAATAAGCCATCACACAACCTTGATCGCTAAGCGTTATTTTTTCAAAACCTAATTCATTCAGCTCGTTAACTAATGCACGAGCAAACTTTAGCTGTCCTGCGCTGCTAGGCACTGTTTTGGCATTTAGTTTTGATTGTGTATCGAAAGCGGTATATTCAAAAAACCGCTCTAAGAGTTTGTCCATACCCTTCCCCCTAAAATATCAATGTCCATATTATGGGAAAGATCACAGATTCAATTATTGTTTCAAATCAGCTTTCCTGTTAATGCTCTCTATTTTTTGCAGGAAATCGTTAGTGAAATTTATTTTTTAGCGTAATTTTTGTAAGCTACCTATTACACTGGCAATCAATACCTATAATAAATAAGGGTAATAATCAAATTGTATTAATTAGTAGGTTATTATTTATTTGTTACCTAATTACCTCTCATTTGGTTAAATATCACTCACCCACTACACGAATCATCAATCATTAAATTGAAATAGTATGCTATATATGAAGTCTTATTATTTTATTTATTAGCTAATTAATAAACAAAACGAAATTTTACTCGTTAACAGGAAAATTCATGTCAAAAACATGTTTAATTTATGGTGTTAGTAAAGGCTTAGGTAAAGCATTGGTCGAAGGATTTCCTGAAAAAGCAGACCATATTTATGGAGTGTCTCGCTCAAAGCCTCCTTTTGAACACATTAACTTTACGTGGATCCCTGCTGATTTAAATGATATTCATAGCGCGAATGCCATTAAGCAGATTATTCAGGATCAACCTATTCATACCTTAATTTATAATGTGGGTATTTGGGAGAAACTGGCTTTTAGTGAAGAATACCAATTTGAATCGACTGATGACATTGAGCTGCTCAATATGATTCAAACCAATATCAGTGCTTGTTTATTAAATTTAAAAGCACTATTACCCAATTTACGTTTAGCGAAAAATAGCAAGATTATATTGATCGGTTCCACATGGGGCCTAGATAACCATAATGGCAAAGAAGTCGCCTTTTCCGCCACGAAATATGCCCTCAGAGGCATAGCACAGTCATTAAGAGAAACACTGCGTGAAGATAAAATAGCAATATCAGTCATAAACTTAGGTTATCTAGCAACTGAATACCCATTAACGGTTCCTGCCGACGAAGTCATTGAAAAAAGTAATGGACAGCTAATCCCATTACAAGATGTTGTCAATGCCGTACGCTTTATCACCAGTACGAGCAATGCAACCTGCGTCAAAGAGATTACGATGCCGGCCATGATGGATACAAATGTCTAACCTATAAGAGAAAACAATACGTTTCCCCTTATATTATTATGTATTGAAAGCTTATTGCGCTGTATTTTTAACCTGTAACTCTGTAATAAGCTTATTGATATATTCAACAACGACTTTGCTGGCTAAACCATAGTGTTTCTCATCAAACTCACTTTCCACTTGGCTAGGCTCTAAATTAAGTTCGACCGTATGTGCCCCATGTAATTTAGCCTCATGAACAAAACCTGCCGCAGGGTATACATGACCAGATGTCCCAATTGAAATAAAAATAGTCGCAGATTCAAGGGATTGATAAATATAATCCATTCCAATTGGCATTTCACCAAACCAAACAATGTGGGGTCTGAGCGGCTGAGGAAACTGGCAACAATGACAGCGGTCATCGGCAGATAAATCCCCTTTCCATTCCAATACTTGATTTGACCAGTTGCAGCGAACTTTTAATAGTTCACCATGCATATGGATAACTCGCTGACTTCCCGCTCTTTCATGCAAGTTGTCTATATTTTGCGTAATTAACAAAAAGCGGTCACCAAAAAGCTCTTCAAGCTGAGCAAGTGCATAGTGAGCGGCGTTAGGCTTAATATTTTCTTGCTGTAACTGCCGACGCCGTTCATTATAAAAACGTTGTACTAATTCAGGGTTACGTTCGAAACCTTCAGGTGTTGCCACATCTTCAACGCGATGCTCTTCCCATAATCCATCCGCAGAACGGAATGTTTGGATCCCAGATTCAGCTGAAATACCCGCTCCTGTTAAAACGACAATATTGACCTTTTTCATGTTATCCAATCTATTATCTATATAAAAAGACCGATTGCGAAGTCGCTGGCGGCGTATACATTTATTCTTGCGAGCTTTTTTTAACCTATAACGAAATCGCAACATCAAAGCTTCCTTTCATCCATATAACCAATAAATTTATATCATATTAAATATTAACTGCTTTTTACCATGTCATTATGACATGAATTTAGAAATGCTGATTGTGTGAAATTATTAAAATAATCAAGCTCCAAGTACTTATTTTATTGGCAGACTAACTATTTCCTTACCATAACTGATGACATTATCTAAATGTTAACATACTAAAACGCATCATCTTGCTGAATGCAAATAAAAATATCGAAGGTATCGATTTTGTCACTTTTTATTCATAAAAATGACATCTTTATTTCATAAATACGCCATAAAACTTCCACAATGATAAAACAATAAAAAAACCTTTCTTCTTCACTCGCGCTACCGCTAAAATATGCCTCGCAGATTTTACTGTGTTATTAACTCACCACTACAAGGGATTTCATGGAAAAGTTTTTTGAAAGAGCAATGTATGCTTCACGTTGGATTTTAGCGCCTATCTATTTTGGGCTTTCACTGACACTATTGGCTTTAACCATTAAGTTCTTTCAAGAGCTATACCATATTTTGCCAAATATCCTTTCAATTCCTGAAGCAGACTTAATTTTGACGCTATTATCATTGATTGATATGGCATTAGTCGGTGGTTTATTGGTGATGGTAATGTTTTCAGGTTATGAGAACTTTGTCTCCCAAATGGATATCCCTGACAGCAGTGAAAAACTAGGCTGGCTAGGTAAAATGGACGCATCATCATTAAAAAATAAAGTCGCGGCCTCCATTGTGGCAATTTCCTCTATTCACCTATTAAAAATCTTCATGGACTTAAAAAGCGTCTCAAATGACAAACTGATGTGGTATGTCATCATCCATTTAACCTTTGTATTATCTGCATTTGTGATGGGCTATCTAGATAAAATGACCAAGAAATAAACGGTAAAATTTACACTCAAAGTGCCTAATTTAAACATCTAGGCACTTATCTATTCACTAATTTCATCTTTATCTCCCTCGTCGATTTCTGCTTTGTGTTACCATCAATAGTCTAAAAGACTAGTACCAAGGAACTCTACATGAGCCAACATTTTGTCGGTAAATATGAAGCTGAAATTAAATTTCAATTATCGGATCCCGACACCTTCTTACACAAAATAAGAGCCGATTTAGCTGAGCCATTTACGGAAAATAATACAGAGACAGATTATTTCTATGAAAACCTACATTCACCGCTGGCTGACAAGAACGTCAGTATGTGCGTACGTGAAATGGTGCCATCAGGCATAAAGTTGTGGATAGTCAAAGGCCCTGGAGCTTCTGAATGCAAAGCCATTAATATTGATGACTGCAACCATGTGCAAAACATGTTAACGACATTGGGATATCATTGCTACTTAACCACAACTAAAATAAGAAGCATTTATTTTCTGAATGATATCCACATCACAATTGATCACTTGAGTGGGATCGGCTGGTTTGCTGAGTTTGCCATTATGACTGATGAGCAGGACTTACTGGATAGTTTATATCAAACGTTGATGGCGACCGCCAAACAGTATGGTTTTACAGAAGCGATGGTAGAAACTCGTAGTTATAAACAAATGTTTTTAACAGCACAGTGATTATATAAAGAGCCAATAAATTTTTGGATTTATACCCTAAAAATCATTGGCTCTCTAACCCTAATAACTATTGCCCACTGAGAATACGTGCAGGGTCTAACTTACTCGCTCGGCGAGCAGGATACCAACTGGCTAGTAAGCTTAATACAATGGTTGTAATTAAAACATAAACCACATCCATGACATGCAATTCAGAAGGTAAAAAGTCAATAAAATAGACATCACCCGATAAAATTGGATGACCAACAATAGCCTCTATAACCTTAATCATTGGTGTTAAATTTAAAGATATGACGACCCCAAGTACAGCACCAATCAGAGAACCAACCAGCCCACCCAACAAACCATACCATAAGAAAATAGCACGAATCTGCCTATCTTTTGCCCCTAAGGTGCGCAATACCGCGATATCACTACTTTTATCTTTAACCGCCATAACAAGAGTAGAAACAATATTAAAACACGCAACGCCAATCACCAATATCATAGCTAAGTACATGATACTTCTAACCATTTGGATATCATTGTACATATAACCATAATCACCTATCCAACTTTTTACAATAACATGATGCATAGTTTTCAAGCCTGCATCATAAACGACTTGATCGGCAATAAATGGGTCTGTGGCTTTGATTTCAAATCCCGTCACACCATCACCATAGTCGAGATATTCTTGTGCATCAGCGAGAGGAACGAGTGCTAGCTGGTGATCAAGCAAGCCACTAAGCTTAAAAATACCCGTCACTTGTACACGAATACGCTTAGGCTGCTGAATCTTTAAGCTGGCATCGGTATTTGGGATCATGATTGTCACCCAATCCCCAACTTTCACATTTAATGCATCAGCCACACCTTGGCCTAAAATAATCGATTGTTTGCCCGCTTCAAAATGCTGCCAAGCATCATTAAGAATGAATTGTGGTAATGCACTGACTTGTGGCTGAGTTTCTCGTGAAACCCCCATCACTTGGATTGCTTTTAAATTTGCACCACGCTCAAGTAACCCTGTAAAGTTAATGTAAGGGCTAACGCCTTCAACCCCTGGCGTTTTCCGGATAACTTGTTCAGCAAACTCCAAATCCTTATAGGGTGGTTTAACAGCATAAATTTGCCCATGGGGAACAACAGATAACACACGGTTATTTAATTCGCGTTCAAAGCCATTCATCGCGCTCAAACCAATAATTAACACCGCAACCCCAAGAACAATACCCAACGTTGAAACTATCGAAACTAACGAAACCATCCCTGTTCGGCGGCGACCACGGCTGAAACGCAGCGCTGTGAGTAGTGAAAGAGGCAACTTAGACATTACCGCGCCCCCAAGGTAATATCCTGCTGCAAATGCCCATCACGCATTTCCAATTGGCGAGATAACCGGCGAGCCAGTGTCATATCATGGGTGACCACTAAAAATGCAGTCCGCTGTGTTCGGTTTAATTCCCCCAACAATTCAAAAATGGCATCTGCATTACGTAAATCAAGGTTACCTGTAGGCTCATCCGCTAAAACCAGTGCAGGCTCATTCACTAACGCCCTTGCAATAGCAACACGCTGGCGCTCCCCTCCTGATAATTCAGAAGGACGATGCCCCGCCCGATGCGCTAGTCCAACTGCTTCTAGCATTTCAGTGGCTTTCGAAAATGCAGTTTCTTTCGCAATACCACCAATTAATAAAGGCATCGCCACATTTTCAAGGGCGGTAAAATCCGGTAAAAGGTGATGAAATTGATAAATAAAACCTAAATCTTTATTACGAATAGCAGCTCGCTCATCTGAAGATAATTGATTAATATGCTGGCCACGAAAGATAACATTCCCTTCTGAAGGAGTATCTAACCCACCCAGTAAATGTAATAAGGTACTTTTACCCGAACCAGAACTTCCCACGATGGCCATCATTTCCCCCAGCCCCATGGAAAAACTGACATTTTTCAACACTTGCGTCGACAATGTCCCTTCCTGATATGTTTTACTTAAATTTTCACAGACCAGAAGTGGTTGTTTATTCATAACGTAACGCCTCAGCAGGTTGAACCGCTGCTGCACGCCAAGAAGGATAAAGCGTTGCCAGCAGAGAAATCAGCATTGCACTAAGTGCAATAATTAAAATACCAGAGTAATCAAGCACAATCGGTAAAGAGACACCTTTTGGTAATAAACCAATCAGCGGCATAATGACATTCAGTTGGCTAGAAAGTATCGTACCTAATATTGTGCCAATGAGTGAACCAATCACCCCCGCTCCAGCGCCTTGGATCATAAAAATCATTAAAATTCGCCAACGTTTGAGGCCAAGGGTTTTTAAAATAGCGACTTCACCTTGTTTTTCCATCACTAACAATGATAGTGAAGTAATAATGTTGAATGCCGCCACCGCAATAATTAAACTGAGCAATAAGCCCATCATATTTTTTTCCATGCGAACGGCTTGGAAAAACTCCCCTTTACGCTCTCGCCAATCTTTCCATACTAAGCCATTCGGCAACGCTTGCTGACTTAGAACATCAACCTTTAGGGGCTCATCCAAATATAAACGCCACCCAGTAATATGCCCTGTAGGATAACGTAACATGCGTGCGGCATCTTGTTGTGCTACGACAAGTTCACTTGTATCCGCTTCCCCATTTGTTTGGAAAATACCCGCCACAGTAAATAGGCGCTGGCTAGGAATGCGCCCCATTGGTGTTAGTTGACTCACCCCAGGTATAATTAAGCGAACTTCATCACCACGTTTTACCCCGAGCGTTTCTGCAAGTTTATTCCCCAGAAAAACATTATAACTGCCTTCTTTAAGGTCACTGCGTTGCCCAACAACCAGTTTATCCAATAACAGAGAAGGTTCTTCAGGTTCAATCCCCCCCATGACGCCAACGCCAACATTGGTTCGGCTTTGTAATACCACGTCAGATTGCACAATAGGTGCGATATGGCTGACACCGTTTAAATGTTGTAGACCAGTTATTGGATACTTTGCTGGGTCTATATTTCCAGAGGCAGATGTTAAAATTGCCTGCGGCATATAAGCAAGTATGCTATCTTGTAAAGATCGCTCGAACCCATTCATCACTGAAGTGACGGTTATCAATGCCGCCACCCCCAGTGTGATACCAATAGCAGATAAACTGGAAACGAAACGCCCAAATTTATCCGCAGCACGCCCACGTAAATAACGTAGGCCTATAAATAATGAGACAGATTGGTGCATGAAATCTATGATGCCCCTGTTGCCAAAGCGAAGTGTTCAGCGATAATAAAGGGTACGATTGATGAATGGAACCACTCGATGGTTTTTTTTCTGTTTTGAATGCCTTTTTGTCTGACTTTCAGACGAATTACGAGTTAAAACTGATTGTTTTGTTACGAATTTTGTAGTTTAACTATCCATTAATTAACTTAACTATTTTTCGTACAAAAATTGGCTATATTTGTGCTAACTCTTGTTTAACTGCTTACTAACCGCTGTGAGATACCGAAGATTTCTATGTTGTCAAAATTTCGTTATGAACTCCCTAGTCGTAGTGGCGATGTTCGCCATTTAGGTTGCCTTATCGGGGCGGCTGGTGCACTTGAATGTGGAGAAATAATACAACGTCATCAAGGGCCTGTTATCATCGTGACACGTGATATGCAAAATGCATTACGTTTAAGAGATGAAATTCAACAGTTTACAAAACACCCTATAGAGACACTTTCTGACTGGGAAACATTGCCATATGACAATTTCTCTCCCCATCAGGAAATTATTTCTCATCGTTTATCGACACTGTACCGCTTATCCAGTTTACAAAAAGGCACGTTAATTCTTCCCGTCAATACACTGATGCAAAAAGTCTGTCCTGCTGACTTTTTAACCAGCCATGCCTTAGTGATGGCAAAAGGTGACAAACTTTCCCGAGATAACTTACGTAATGAACTCGATAACGCTGGTTATCGCCATGTAGAACAAGTTTTAGAACATGGTGAATATGCCACACGTGGCGCTTTACTCGATTTATATCCTATGGGAAGTTCATTGCCATTTCGTATTGATTTCTTCGATGATGAAATTGATAGCTTGCGAACTTTTGACGTTGACTCGCAAAGAACACTCGAAGAAGTAGAACAAATTAATTTACTGCCAGCTCATGAATTTCCGACCGATAAAGACGCTATTGAACGTTTTCGCAGCCAATGGCGCGAGCGCTTTGAAGTTCGCCGTGATCCAGAACATATTTACCAGCAGGTCAGTAAGAATACCTTACCAACAGGTATAGAGTATTGGCAGCCTTTATTCTTCGCGCAGCCACTGCCATCGTTATTTGAGTATTTACCACCATCAAGTTTAATTGTTTCGCAGAGCTTACAAGAAGCGGCTGAACGCTTTCAGGTTGATACTCAGCAGCGGTATGAAAGCCGTGGTGTCGACCCAATGCGCCCATTGCTCCCACCTTCAGAGCTATGGCTAACTGTTGAACAACTGAATCAATCGTTAAAAAAATGGCCTCGTATTCAATTATCACCCGAGTCTCTGCCCAAAAAAGCGGCAAATACCAATTTAGATTACCTGCCATTACCGGATATCAGCACACAGGGGCAAAGTAAAACACCGCTCGAAAAATTGCGGCAGTTTACTGAACAGTTTGATGGAACTATCGTCTTTTCTGTGGAAAGTGAAGGCCGGCGTGAAACTGTTACCGAGCTCTTAGCACGTTTAAAAATTCGGCCTGATATTATTCAAAGCTATACTCACCCTACTGTCAGCCGATTTGCCATCACGATTGGGGCCGCTGAGCATGGCTTTATTCAATCCGATATCCATAGGGCATTAATTTGCGAAAGTGATTTACTTGGGGAGCGAATTGTTCGCCGCCGAACAGATAATCGCCGCACCATTAATACAGATACCCTCATTCGCAATTTAGCTGAATTGCGCCCTGGGCAACCCGTTGTTCATATTGAACACGGTGTAGGTCGTTACCAAGGTTTGATTACCTTAGAAGCGGGTGGTATTAAAGCTGAATATTTAATTTTAACCTATGCAGGCAATGATAAACTGTATGTTCCAGTTTCTTCACTCCATTTAATTAGCCGTTATGCGGGTGGCGCTGATGAAAACGCCCCATTGCATAAATTAGGTAGTGATAGCTGGGGGCGAGCCCGTCAAAAAGCCGCAGAAAAAGTGCGCGATGTTGCGGCTGAACTTCTTGATATCTATGCACAACGTGCAGCTAAAGCGGGCTTTGCTTTCAAGCATGATAAACAACAATACCAAGAATTTTGCCAAGGCTTTCCTTTCGAAACGACACCTGACCAAGAAGTCGCTATCAATGCCGTTCTCAGCGATATGTGCCAACCCTTAGCCATGGACCGATTGGTTTGTGGCGATGTAGGCTTTGGTAAAACCGAAGTGGCAATGCGAGCCGCATTCTTGGCGATTAATAATAACAAGCAAGTTGCCGTTTTAGTGCCCACGACACTACTTGCCCAACAGCATTACGATAATTTTAAAGATAGGTTTGCTAACTGGCCTGTCCGCATCGAAATGTTATCACGCTTTAAAACAGCGAAAGAGCAACAACAAATTATTGCACAAACTGCTGAAGGTAAAGTTGATATTCTAATTGGTACCCATAAGTTACTGCAAAGTGACTTAGTATGGAAAGATTTAGGCTTACTCGTCGTCGATGAAGAGCACCGCTTTGGTGTCCGCCATAAAGAACGCATCAAAGCTATGCGTGCAGACGTTGATATCCTAACACTGACAGCCACACCGATCCCTCGTACTCTTAACATGGCCATGAGTGGCATGCGTGATTTATCGATTATCGCCACACCACCAGCTCGCCGTTTGGCTGTGAAAACCTTTGTTCGCCAATATGATGACTTAGTTGTCCGTGAAGCAATTTTACGAGAAACTTTACGTGGCGGCCAAGTTTATTACCTTTACAATGATGTTGAAAATATTGAAAAGGCAAAGGCACGCCTTGAAGAGTTAGTTCCTGAGGCACGCTTTGTTGTTGGCCATGGTCAAATGCGCGAACGTGAATTAGAGCGCGTTATGACGGATTTCCACCATCAACGTTTTAATGTATTGATATGCACTACAATTATTGAAACGGGTATTGATATACCAACAGCGAATACTATTATTATTGAGCGTGCTGACCATTTCGGGTTAGCTCAACTCCATCAACTGCGTGGCCGAGTAGGACGTTCTCACCACCAAGCTTATGCATACTTGCTCACACCACATCCAAAAGCGATGACCACTGATGCTCATAAACGCCTTGAAGCCCTTTCTTCACTGGAGGATTTAGGTGCGGGGTTTGCTCTAGCAACTCACGATTTAGAAATTCGCGGTGCAGGTGAATTACTTGGTGAAGATCAAAGTGGCCAAATGACCACGATTGGTTTTACCCTCTATATGGAACTGCTAGAAAGTGCTGTTGATGCGCTAAAAGAGGGGCGCGAGCCTTCATTGGAAGATTTAACTAGCCAACAAACCGAAGTTGAATTACGCATGCCTGTTCTGCTGCCAGACGACTATATTCACGATGTGAACATTCGCTTATCTTTCTATAAACGAATAGCCAGTGCTAAAAATAGTCAGGAGCTCGATGAATTGCGTACAGAGCTAATCGACCGCTTTGGCAGCTTACCTGACGCAGGTAAATTCCTGTTAGCTAACGCAGCTATTCGATTACAAGCGCAATCCCTTGGTATTAAACGTATTGAAGCCCATGAAAAAGGTGGTTTTATTGAATTTGGTGATAAAAATAAAGTCGATCCAAGTTTCTTAATCAGCTTATTACAAAACCAGCCACAAACTTATCGGTTAGATGGCCCTGTTCGACTAAAATTTTTCCACGATTTAACAGAACGAGCCTCTCGACTAGAATTTATTAAGCAGTTACTTATCGGATTTGAAGAACACCAAATTATCTAGGTTTAAAGCTATAAAATGATAAAAGGCTACTTTCGTGTAGCCTTTTATCTCTATAATTTTTATATAATTATTATTCCATAAAGCCAAATGTATTTTTGTTCGGTTGCAGTTCTAAGATTGTTGATGAGTTTCTGGTGATTGACAATTCATTTTGTTGCAAACAATAAAATGGTAATAATTCTTTTATATCACTGCGCATGGTTTCACACACTGAATTAGATGATGTTAGCACTAAGCGCCCTTTGTCATCCAAAGGAATAAACATTGATGGTTCATAGGATGTTCTAACTTTCCCAATGCTTTTATCAATTTGGTAAACGACGTCATATCCAACAATAACTAATTCCATTTTTTGTGTGTTAACACAGGTTTGATTTTGCATATCAAACAGAGATGGAAAGCCTTTCCCTTGTAATGCTTCAATCATGAAAATCATTTTGCATTCGCTTTGTGCAGGATGAAACCGAGAAAGGGATTGTTGGTTAAACGTGCCTAAGACTCCTGTTACTGTACAATTTTGGTACTCAACAAGGCGATTAGCTTTGATCGGCTCGACAGATAACACTGTCGCCAATTTCGTTTCAGGTTCTTGGTTGAATAAAGTCACGAGCAATACAATAACGAATGCCACTACAGTTGCTAATAACAACTTAAATTTTAGCTTCATTGTATTAACCCTTATTAAAATATGCCGCATCTATTGTAACCACAATCTAAAATAATTCGATAATTACGTACTATTTGTATTGTTTTTTGGAATTATCTTAATTTATCATCAAAACAAGTATTTATTATAACTGTATTAGAAACCATAAGTTTCACCATTAGTGCAACTTCACATATCACCTCAATTGAATGCGTTATTTTATAATTAATAATCAATAAGATAGATGGAGTGATTTCCATGATAACTTTTCGTTATATAAATACATTTATACTTAAATTATTTTAAACTTAAGGTAAGCTAAATTATATTGACTCAATATATATTAATTTGTAGGTTTTAATTTCATTTAAATAGAATATATAAGTAATAGTGGCAATATAATCGATATTCAATCTCTTAAATTTGATCTAAATAGTTTTTCCAAGTAATATTTAACATAAATAAACCTTGACAGATTCAGTTAATATACTTTATTAGCATACCTATTTATCATTATAAAATACAAAAAAACATGCACCTGTTATATAAATACACAGGTGCATGGCGATCATCAAACCAAATTAAACCAGTAACTACTCGTAGATTAATGCAGTTTTAACTTTGGTCGAATAATTCTGTTAATACTGCCAACAAGCATCATTAGCCCTGTCTTAATGTAACCATGTAATGCAATTTGGTGCATACGATATAAAGAAATGTATACAAAACGCGCAATTCGCCCTTCTACCATCATATCCCCACGCATTAAATTCCCCATTAAGCTACCAACTGTACTAAATCGAGATAGTGAAACTAATGAGCCATGGTCTTTATATACATACTCTTTTAAAGGTTTGCCTTTCATTAAAGCAACAATATTGTCATAACAAAGGCTGGCCATTTGGTGGGCTGACTGTGCTCTTGGAGGAACAAAGCCCCCTTCTGGCTTAGCACAAGATGCGCAATCGCCAATAGCAAAAATCATATCATCACGAGACGTTTGCAATGTCGGCTTTACTACCAATTGGTTAATACGGTTTGTTTCTAACCCAGCAATATCTTTCATGAAATCAGGTGCTTTAATCCCCGCTGCCCAAACCATTAGGTCTGCATGAATTTTACCATCTTCTTTCGTATTCAAACCATCTGCATCAGCACTGGTTACCATAGTTTTCGTCAATACATTTACACCTAGCTTATTAAGTTCTTGGTGTGCGGCACTTGAAATTCGCGGAGGTAAAGCGGGTAGGATACGCTCGCCTGCTTCAACTAATGTGACATTCAGTGCATCTGTGTCTAACCCTTTAAAACCATAACTGGTTAATTGCTCAACCGCATTATAGAGTTCAGCAGATAACTCAACCCCCGTAGCTCCCCCCCCAACAATGGCAATATTAACGCTCTCTTCTGCGTTATCGCGTACTGAATAACGTAAAAATAGATTTAACATTTCATCGTGAAAACGGTGCGCTTGGTGTGGGTTATCTAGGAAAATACAATGTTCTTTAACACCCGGTGTACCAAAATCATTCGAAGTACTGCCTAATGCCATGACTAAAATATCGTACTCAAGCTCACGCAAAGGAACTAATAATTCACCATACTTATCATAAAGTTCACCGAGAACGACTGTTTTATTTTCACGGTCAATATTCGTTAGTGAACCCAGTTGGAAATTGAACGCATTATGGCGAGCATGAGCCAGATAGCTTATCGCATCGACGCCATCATCTAAAGAACCTGTCGCAACTTCATGCAATAGCGGTTTCCATAAATGACTCGGGTTGCGGTCAACCAACGTAATTTGTGCACGTTTCTTACGGCCCAACTTACGGCCTAAACGTGTTGCCAGTTCTAATCCACCAGCACCGCCGCCTACAACGATGATTTTGGGTTGAGATAAGGTCATAAATCCCTCGAAACAAAATATATTAATGTTATTTAAGGCTTCTCATCTAGAAAAGCCTTATATAACAATAATTAGCCACAGCTCCTTCCATACCAACTAGAATATCATGAGTGGTCTATTGGTAATACCAAATATTGATTCACATCAATTTAGTTGATTATTATGACTACGATCACATTCGTCAAATCATTTTTTCCACCAAATGAATCGAGTCAGCTTTTTGGTATTTATATCAATCAATTGTTTAATTCCACAGATAGAATGGTGATAATGAGAATCATTATTCTATCATTTTTTATTTGTTGCGCATAATCAATTACCCTCTTCTCATTTTCAACATACCTCTAAATAAAGCACAAAAAAAACTCCAAGGATGATAAACACCCTCAGAGTTTTTCATGAAATATTAAATTTTATTATTTAATTTTCTTGATACGCACATCAGTTGGAACTGAAACTGGCGAGTTATCTTTAAAGTATTGCATTAATGCTTCGTTGTCTGGAAGGCTATAAACACGGTCTTTACCTTGATTAAAGGCAGAGAAACGGCTACCACCAGTTGCTAAGAATTCATTTGCAGCAACACGATAGCTTTTATTCATGTCTAACGGCTTACCGTTTAATTTCATTGATTTTTGAATAACTTTGTCACCCACTGGGCGGCTGTCATCCCACTCGTAGTAAAAACCTTTAGAAACAGGCATAACTTGCGGACGAGCACGATCCCATTGTTGCTCAAGTGCTTGCTTGATTTGAGCACCTGTCAGTGACTGTGTGACAACCACATTAGAGAACGGTTGCACCGTGAAAATGTCACCATAAGTCAATTCCCCTGCTTTCATGTCAGCGCGAATACCGCCACTGTTCATAAATGCAATTTGTGCACCGCCCGCTTCTTTACTGGAGGCTGCATATAATTGACCATCTGCAATAATCTTACCTAAGGTAGAATCCCCTGCTGGTAATAATTTTTTATCCACATTAGCCGTCAAAGACCCCATCACTTGCTGTGAAATAGGTAAGGCAATTTTTTCGTATTTTTGTACGAAGGTGGTTAACTCAGGGTTTTTCTCATAACGGCTGGTTTCAACGGGGATATTTTTTGCATTGATGCTAACAATATCTTTCGTATTTCTATCAATCTCAATATTTAATTGAGACAATAAAGTCCCATTAGATTGAGCAGAAATTACTGTCATTCCATTGATTTCACAATTATATGCTTGGTGCGTATGGCCACTAACAACAAAGTCTACATTAGTATCTAACTGTTTAACGATATCAACAATTGGGCCTTTGATATTATCACAACGGTTAATATCTTTAACTTTAGTGTCAACTTGTTGTGTTGCGCCTTCATGGATCAAAACACCGATACTATTAATACCCTGTGCTTTTAATAACTTAACTTGGTTATTGATAGTTTCAACTTCATTTTTGAATTCTAACCCTGCCGTTCCACTTGGCGTTACGATAGCAGGTGTACCTTCTAACGTTAAACCAATAAATGCCATTGGAATGCCATCAAACTCTTTAATAAAGTAAGATGGGAACAGAGTTTCACCTGTTTCTTTAACAATAACGTTAGCTGCTAAGTAGTTAAAATCAGCACCCGCAAAGGAATCTTTACCCACGCAACCTGCGGTTGGGTGACAGCCACCGTTTTGTTTTCTCAGCAGCTCTTCTTTACCTTTATCAAACTCATGGTTACCAACTGCGCTGGTTTCCATACCAATCGCGCTTAGCGCTTCAATTGTGGGTTCGTCATAGAACATTGATGACAGTAATGGGCTAGCCCCTACTAAGTCACCAGCGCCAACCACGATAGTTTTATCGTTTTGTGCTCTTAATTGATTAACCAGTGTTGCAATTGACTCAATTCCGCCTAATTTACCATCACCCGGAGCTTGTAAAGCACCATGGAAATCATTAATACCTATGACTTGTACTTTTACAGTATCTGTATTTTTGGGAGCACAACCCGCCAAGAGTGCACCAGAGATAAGCAGTGTGAGTAATCCAATTTTATGTTTCATTTATCCTACCTTTTTTTAATCTTTTTCAATTATCGACTACATTTTAAAACGGTAAGTCGTTGTCATTGATCCAGATAACGAATGTGCACGACGTGAGTGCCCATCATATAATTTTGGCGTTGTGTAGTCGTTTTCTTGCTGGTGGTGCCAACCCAAACCACCACTTAATGACACGGATAGATTCTCAGTTGGTTTCCAATAGCTAAACAGACCAAATTGGCCTTGCTTTAATCTTTCACCTTCATATTTAAATTCTGAATAGTTGGTACGGGCACCAACAGACAGTTCTTTGCTGATACGATATTCAGCCGCCATTGCAATCATGGTTTCGCCATCACGTACGTAGTCGATATCTGCATAAGCTGGAGAGTTAAAACGGCCACGCGTGTTACCAATTGGGTTACGCGCAAATTGTCCGACACCGTTCGCTTTTTTCGCTTGGGTGTAAGTTAAGCCTGTGCTTAGCGTCCAAGGCGATTCAGGGATACGCCATTCTGCCGTTCCTGCATAGTGCCAAGCACGCTTGTCAAAATTACGCTTACCTTTTTGTTTATCGGTCTCAGTACGCTTACCGTCACTACCATATTCATGGTTATAGATCTGCGTACCTAAAGTGACATCTGAAGTTAGTTTATATTTCGCTTCTAAACCTTGCTGACGGAATAAATCATCGGCTTGACCATAGAAATAGTAAACTTTCAATGGTTTAGTATTGTAGTTAATTCCACCCGTGATGACATGATTAACATTATGTCGAACGCCGTTAGCATCAGTAAAATACATGGCATCAATATTTGGGCTATCACGACGCATAACTTTTTTATCGAGATATAATAAATCCAAACTCCAATCACTGATCGCAGTATTCGTGTAGTAACCGCTATAGCTGTTCAATGATAAACGCTGTGAATTCGTGAAAATACCCGTATTTTTCAGTGTAAACCAACCTGCTTTGGCATTAAATTTCACTGGCTCAAGGTCTAGTTTTACTTTTGCATAACGTTGACCAATTTTGTTGTACCCTTTCGCATGGCCATCATCATTATATAAAATTGCACGGGAGGCGAAGTCTTTACTTGCGCCTAACTTGATACCACCATAGTAGGAAGCGTCAAAACCAATGATGTCAGCGAAATAACCTGATTTGAAATCCGCTTGAAAGTTTTGACCCCAAGCATTCGCTACTTGTTTTCTATAACGGTTTTCGTCTTTATCAAAACGGTTTTCTGTTTTTAAGTATTTCCACATGTTACGGGTTGACAGCTCTAGCTCCGAATCCGCAATGAATGAATTTTCCTTGATAGAATCTTCCCAGTTACTGGCATTTGCCATTGCTACAGCTAAATAGCAAGGAGAAAGCATTAATAACGCAATATTTTTAACTTTCATTGGAATTAACCTAGTTAATGATTATTTGAATTAATTTTATGCTGTACCATGTTTCCATGAACAACAAAACACCATTTTTATTTTTAGCTTAATAAAATAATTTCACTTAAAGACAAACAGACACATCCATTTCAAACACATAAGTCATTTTTAAAAAAATTTAATACAGTATTCGTCTGCATTTGTGTTTACTTATTTCTATGAATAGAGGTATCCCTTATAGGGATTACATAAATATATTATTTAATCGATAATGACACACTACTCACATTGCGCGTTTATTTAACTTAAAATTCAAGCAATGACGCTACACTTACCCATTAAAAAATAATTACCACTCTATTCCTTATCTATTTTTTATGACAAAAGATGCCCCTGAGAAATAATCACCTCAAATCAATTTAAATATTTAACTTAAAATACAACTTCTAAATTGCTGTTTTTTTTAATTGATTACTTATCACTCTAAATTGTCATAAATCTTTCATAATACGAATGCTATCGTAATTTTATGTCAATTAAAACGATCGCTGTCACAACACGTTACATCGGTTGCATTAAACTACCCATAAATAGTGATATTGGTCACGTTTTATCTTAAGGGGTTCTTAATGTATAAATCTTTCATTTGGATAGGATTTAATAAATAATTCATTTATATCTGGTTAAAACACAGATTTAAATGGATATTTGTAATCAGCTTGATACATATAAAGACTTATGAATAAAATATAACCTAATAAAATTTCACATATAAATGCATATTGCTGATAGGTGTATAACCAATCTATGAATGTTTTATTTAATTCCTCATAGAAGAAAGCATTATTCCCTAGCGTTCAATTTCAATTAAGTAACATTTGAGTAAATGATAAGCATGACTTAGTGATTCCCTCCCCCCTTTAACTCATCTTATGTTTCATTTATTTAAAATTATCTTAACTTTTGAAGATAATCGATTTCATGATTAAAAGTATCATAATCATATTTAATAATTCCAACTAAATGAAAAAACAGACCATAATCCAAATTTCCAGTTATTTATTTTAAGTAAACTCAAAATACAATTAACAATAAATATAATTATTAATATTTTCATTTTTTTATTTCAATAAAAAATCATCTAATTATTTTTAATAGTGAAATAAGTATTGATTCATTTTATCTAAAGCAATTTCAAATAACATTGAGATTAACTGTGCAATTATTAATGAAGTTACGGGTAACTTTTACTGTGGGCAATAATTTTATTATTTTATTTATGCATAATCATGGGCTTTATGATGTGTATTGATACAAAAAAGGCCAGTAAATAAAATACTGGCCCTTTAGATATCATTGAAATTATTAGCGATGTTCTTGCCAACGTGAATGCAAGTCAACCAGTTGACGATGACTTTCTTTCCAACGCCCAACGGCTTGTAATTCTGTTAAGCTATATTGTCGACCACTATGATATAGCTTAGAAGCTTGGCTATCATGTTGTTTTGGTAAATTATCTAAAACACTGACAGCACCTTCACGATTATTACAGACTAAAATCATGTCACACCCAGCATTCAATGAAGCCTGTGCTCTCTCGGGATAACTTCCCATAACCGCCGCACCTTCCATCGATAAATCATCAGAGAAGATAACCCCCTGAAACCCAAGTTGTTCTCTCAATACTGATTTTAACCAAAATGGCGATCCACTCGCCGGACGGTCATCAGCTTGAGTATAAATAACATGGGCAGGCATAACCGCATCGAGTAGCTCTCGTTGAATAAAATCTTTAAATATCAACATATCTTTACCACGGATCTTCTCTAAAGTGCGGTCATCGCGTGGTGTTTCTTTGTGTGAGTCAGCTTTCACAGCGCCATGACCAGGAAAGTGTTTTCCTGTTGTTTTCATTCCCGCACTGCGCATGCCTTTAATAAAACGCTCCGCCATAACAATGGCAATTTCAGGATCTTCGTGGAATGAGCGTTCGCCTATCGCAATACTTTGATGGCCAAGGTCCAGAACAGGTGCGAAACTAATATCAATATCCATGGCTATCATCTCTGATGCCATTAACCAGCCCGCCTCTTCAGCAAGCTTGGCGCCATCCATTTCACTATTGAGCGCGGCAAATGCCTGAGCAGAAGGCAATGCGGTGAAACCATCACGAAAACGCTGTACTCGACCACCTTCTTGGTCAACGGCTATCAATAACCGGTGTCTTGATGCGTCACGAATTTGGCGAACAAGCTCTCGTAATTGCGCTGCATCATGAAAGTTACGGGTAAATAATATTAAGCCGCCCACGGATGGGTGTGCTAATATTTCGCGCTCTTCATTGTCCAATTCATAACCCTGAACATCTAGCATTATAGGACCCATAACATGCCTCACTTATTAAACAAATTATCTCAATTCGATACTGTTTTCTGATAGCTTTCAGCCATCAACCTAATAAACCAAAATATTGTCTTAATGACTGTGAGTGTAACAAAAAGTCAGATGACTGGCTTTCATTCCACTGCACTTCATACCACATTAATGTCATATATTTTACCCAAGGTGCCCATGATTGACAGCTTTTCGCCAATTGCTGTTTGTCACGATAAGCACCGTGAATATCACAATATTGCGTTAAGAAAAAATCTCGCTGAATGTCAGTCAGACCATTAAATTGAAAATAGGTTTCTAAAGAAAAAGCGATATCTGTATTGGCTGCATATTCCCAATCCAATAGCATTAACTGCCCTGTTGATGTACGAACAATATTTTTTGCATGAATATCCATATGGGCAGGAGCCAGTTTCAGCGTTTTGGGAAATGCATCAGAGGTAAAATGACGATGTAATTTTTTCCAGCGAGGCGAAAACCTTTTTTTATCAATTAAATAGCCATAATGTGATATTTCATCGCGTAGTTGTAAATGATACCCCAGCAGTGGAGCGCGATGTAATTGTGTGACTATATTTGCAAGCTCGCACTGAAAACTAGGTAACAGAAAAGTATTATTATCAGGGTGTTGTCCTTCACACCACCCTAATAATAACCATTGCGCATTTCGGCCAATCACTTTAGGTGTAAATGAATAAGCGCGTAATTGCTGCAATATCCGCGCTTCTTTCTTTCGGTCAACATACAAAGCAGTTTGTGCATTTCCATCAGCGCGCGCGATAAGCTTTATTTCACTACCAGATAAGGAACATTGCAACAAAAAGCTTCCACCTGATAGCCCTGTTAGCGAAGATATTTTCCAATCATGGACAGAGATTGTTGGAAAACACAACGCTAACAGCCGAAAAAGCGACTGCGGGTTACTCAATATTGTGCTTTCCAGTCCAAATAATTTCACCTGTTTGCACTTCCATCAATTGCATTTCAAGGCTTCTTTCTTTGTTGGAGCCTGACATCACGCTGTAGATCACATACTCTGCTTGAACATAGCGGCCTAACCCTATCGCTTTGCTACGGGTTACTAAGCTGTCTTCTTGTGATAAACCGAGTGTTTTACGTGCAGAACTCACCACACTGGCAGGAACAACTTTAAAGCGATTCGTATTTTCAACCGCGGTTGTCATAACTGATGTCACAGCCTGCACAGGCAGTGAGCCATTCGTATTATTTTTCACTGAGTCAACTAACAATACTTTGCCACTTTCTACCCCATCCGCACTCACCATTTGATTAACTAAAGGCGTAATGGAAGCTGACCAATCTATAGTTTGTTGTTTTGGTGGAGTTGGCACAACATCAACGGGTGGCGGAGTCACTTCCGGTTGTTTTTCAGGCTCGACGGGCACTATCGGGGGTTGTGTACCTGGTTGTTGAGGTGGATATGAAGGGCAGCCAGCCAAAATTAATGTCGCGGCAGCAACCATTAAAATGCGTTTCATTATTATTCTCCGGCCTTTGGCGATAAAAATACATGAACACGTACATTTGTTGCACGTGGAGAGGAAGTCACGGCACGAACTTTCGCAACAGAATTCGCCGCAATTTGCTGATGCATAATATTTGAAGTGTCTACTTTTAACCCTTGCTTATCATACCAATATAAACGATAAGCAATATTGACCACTTCAGATTGCGAATTACTCATATTGATCGTGGCGATAGTTTGGTGATTTTCATTACCTATCACTGGGTTTTCGACAATGACCCCTTGTGCAAGTACTGCTGGCTCCATAATGATGCGCTGTTGCTCATTAAAAACCAGTCCTTGTGTCTTTTTAAATACGCAACCACTTAGCAACACGGTTACCAAAGCAAGTAATGCAATACGGTTCATCGTCGACCCCTATACCTTATTATTTCGCCAATAGAGGGCCTAATGGGCGACCACCCACTAGATGCATGTGGATATGAAACACTTCTTGGCCTGAATGTTCATTACAGTTCATGATTAAACGGTAACCATTCTCTGCAATACCTTCTTCTTTGGCAATTTTAGCCGCTACAGTAAACAAACGGCCTAACGCTAGTTCGTCATCCGCAGTAACATCATTTACAGTCGGAATTAATTTATTAGGGATGATAAGAATATGTGATGGTGCTTGTGGTGAAATGTCACGAAATGCCGTGACAAGTTCGTCTTGGTAAACCACATCTGCCGGGATCTCGCGACGGATAATTTTACTGAAAATCGTTTCTTCTGCCATTTCAATTTCCTTAGTCATTTAATCGTTCTTGTGAACTAATTTATACGTTATTTGTACCAACATTTAAATGAAACAAACGATTGAAGTTTTGCGTCGTAATTTCAGCAAGCTGCTCAACACTAACGCCCTTCAGCA
Source organism: Providencia sp. PROV269 (assembly GCF_028477785.1). NCBI lineage: Bacteria > Pseudomonadati > Pseudomonadota > Gammaproteobacteria > Enterobacterales > Morganellaceae > Providencia > Providencia sp. PROV269. The sequence continues at coordinate 298,565 of NZ_JAMPLV010000003.1, forward strand.
CGGCCATGTACTCAATAACATCCCGAACGTACGCAGGTTGGTTTTCCCTACCACGATGAGGAACAGGAGCCAAGTATGGAGAGTCGGTTTCGACTAAAATGCGATCTAAAGGAACAACTCGGGCGGCTTCTCTAATTTGTTCCGCATTGCGAAATGTGACGATCCCTGAAAATGAGATATACATGCCCAAATCGAGTAGTTCCACTGCCGTATCTTTATCTTCAGTAAAGCAGTGTAATACCCCACCACAATCCATCACGTTTTCTTCGCGTAAAATAGATAACGTATCTTCTCGTGCCGCACGAGTATGTACAATAACCGGTTTATTCACTTCACGACCGATACGAATGTGCTGACGAAAAGACTCTTGTTGTAGTGCAGCATTTTCTTGCTGGTAATAGTAATCCAGCCCAGTTTCTCCTAGCGCAACGACTTCGTTTCCTGCCGCTAATTGCGCTAGTCGTGCAAAATCATATCCCTCGTCTAAATTAAGGGGATGAATACCACATGAAAAAGCGATATTGTCACGCAGGCCAATCATTTTCTTCATGCTTTCAAAACCGTGCAACGTCGTTGCAACCGCTAACATGAAGCGAACATCACGAGTCGAGGCCTTTGCGATAACATCATCGACATTCGTGTGTAACTTTTCATAATCTAAACAGTCGAGATGACAGTGTGAATCAACAACAAACATATTTAACTCTTTTTAAAATGTAGGGACAGCCAATGAAGCTTCCCATTGTAATAATTGATTTGTCAGAATCAGCTCCTGATTCAATGCAGGAACTGTCAGTAATTGATGACGGCAATATAACCACTTATCATACATATTTATTAACTGAGTACGATTCATAGCACCGGCTAATTGTAGGACTTGAGACTGCTGATCTTGGTTGATGCAAAAAGCCCCCGCACCTTGTTGAATTTTAATGGCATCCGCAAATAAGCTGAGTAGCCAATTTAAGGCATCAGGCACCTCATCGATATTCAAACTAGGCAGCAAACTCAACATATCACCCGTTTGCAATGCATGGCTTAAACTATGACATAGTGCATTACGTTTTTGCCAACGTTGTTCGTCCAATAAAGCTAGCGCAGAAACCGGTGCACCTTGGCATATTTTTAATGCCGTTATCGCATTTTCAGTAGCAATACCTGGTTTTTGCTTTTGCAGCCAATAGAGTGCTATTTGTAAATCGGGTGCAGGTAAGAAATGACTTAGACAACGGCTGCGAATAGTTGCAAGCAAATCCTCTTGTTTATCACTTCCTAATAAAAAATAAGTGTCTTTTGCTGGCTCTTCCAATGTTTTCAATAACGCATTAGCTGCCGCATCTGTCAATGCCTCAACTTGTGGAATATACACCACTTTATTACCACTTTGTTGGGCATGGCGACTCAAGGTTTCAATTAATTTCCTAACCGCATCGACACTAACAGTCGACTTTCCTTTCTCTACCTCAAGAATATGATAATCAGGATGATTGCCTGCAAGCATCAAACGGCAACTGTGGCATTGTCCACAGCTTTTTAGCCCGTCTCTTTCTTGGCAAATAAGCCAACGACTAATTCCATAGCATAGCGCTTGCGCACCATTTCCCGGCATTGAATGAAGCAGTAACGCGTGGTGGCCTCGACCGCTTTGGTACGCAGTAATGATTTGTCGGTAAGGTTCATTTAACCAAGGATACCAATTCATGGGATTAATACCTTATGTGGTTTATCAAGCACGCGCTAGCCATTCGGTCAACGTTTGGCCAATATCATGCTGCACTTGCTCGATGTTTTGGCTTGCATCAATAGTGAGTATCGTTTCATCACCCGCGGCCAACTCAAGATAACGGCGGCGTGTTCTTTCGAAAAATGCTAACGACTCTTTTTCAATTCTATCTAATTCACCTCTAGACCTTGCTCGCTGCAAACCTAATTCAGGTGGTAAATCAAGGTATAACGTTAATGAAGGTTTGAAATCCCCCAACACTAAGTCACGTAATGATTGCATCAAATGACGGTCAATTTCACGTCCACCACCCTGATACGCTTGGGAAGATAAATCATGACGGTCACCGACCACCCATTTGCCCGCCGCTAATGCAGGACGAATCACTGTTTCAACCAGTTGTACACGGGCAGCATAAAGCATGAGCAACTCAGCCTTATCAGTGACCTTATCACCCGCGATGCCTTGCTTTACTAGCTCGCGTAATTTTTCTGCCAGTGGGGTGCCCCCAGGCTCACGAGTGAATACAATATCTGTGATCCCGGCTTGGTTCAACGTATCGACAACCGTGTTGATTGCTGTCGTTTTACCAGCGCCTTCAAGACCTTCAATAACAATAAATTGGTTTTTCATTTTTATCAGTTTTGCTGTTCAAATTGGCGGTAAACTTTAACGGCACGATTGTGGTCGTTTAAATTACGACTAAAAGTATGCCCACCTTTACCATCTGCGACAAAGAATATGTAATCCGTTTTAGCTGGATGTGCTGCAGCTTTTAACGATGCAAGGCTTGGCATCGCAATCGGTGTGGGTGGCAAACCATCAATCTTATAAGTATTGTACGGAGTATAATTATCTAAATCACTACGATAAATTTTACCGCGATACTTGTCGCCTAACCCATAGATGACGGTTGGGTCGGTTTGCAAACGCATATTTTTCTTTAGGCGGTTAACAAACACGGAAGCAACTTGGGCCCTTTCACTATCAACACCGGTTTCTTTTTCAATAATCGAAGCCATAATAAGCATTTCATAGGCATTTTTATAGGGTAAATCCCTATCTCGCCCTTTCCACTCTTCATCAAGGCTGTTTTGCATACGTTTATAAGCACGTTTCAGGATTTCAGCATCTGTTGTTCCCGCTGTGTATAAATAGGTATCAGGATACAACCATCCTTCTAAAGTACCTTCCTCGTTAAACCCAATAAGCGCATGCAGTTCTGTCGGGGTTAAGTTGGTGGTTTTATGCTCTAAATAAGGCGCATCTCGTAAAATATTACCCCAATCACTCAAGCGATTACCTTCAATAAAACGGATTGAAAACTGTGCTTCTTTACCACTCACAATTAATTGTAGGAGCTGTTCAACGTTCATTCCCGGTTGCAGGCGGTAAGTTCCCGCTTTTAGCTGAGCCAGTTCAGGACGTAGCTTGAGCAACCATTGGAATTCATTCCCTTTTTCAAGAATTTTATCTTCAATAAGTAACCCTTCAAATGCAACACGCCCAGTTCCTGCAGGAACTGTGAAGATTTTTTCTTGTGTGATACTGATAGGCGTTTTGGCATAGTTCAATACCTGACGGTATTGCCAATAGACAGCGACTGCAACAATAGCAGCCAAGGTAACGGCGATGAGAATGATTTTTTGGGCTAATTTCATTTATTGACCATTTCAATGCGTGTGTTGGTAATAATTAATTCATTTATAAAAACTAAATTTTGCAACGCAAAAATAAATACTCAAACAACTCACGAGACGCAAATTGCAATGGCGGACACTGTTGACTCATTTGAATGCTTTGTACTGGTAAAACTGGCATCAACGTATTACAAATAATCACTTCATCACAATGAGTTAACACGTTAGCAAAGCGTTCGACCTGCTGAAGATGGTACTGGCTATCCTCTAGTAGTGATATGATCTTTTGTCTCATTAATCCATTTACCCCACTATGAGATAAAACTGGGGTGTATACTGCTTGCCCAACTCGCCAGAAAACATTCGCACTACAACATTCAACAATAATACCGTCGGTGTCTAGCACAATCGCTTCATCTGCATCAAGTTCATCAACCTCTTGTTTGATAAGAACTTGCTCCAGACGGTTGAGGTGTTTCATTCCTGCTAGTAATGGGTTACGAGCTAACGGAATTTGGCTGAGAACGAGGCGTGCCCCTTTACACTGTAGCTGAACATAATTATTTGGGAAGGGAGAAACACTGACTATCACCGTCGGCGAGGTAAAACCTTTCGCGCTATATCCTCTACCGCCTGCACCACGACTTAGGATAACTTTAATCACAAACTCATCTTGAGTTTGCTCTGCACAAATCTGCTTTAGATGGTCTACTAAGCTTTTCCAATCTGGCTGTGCAATTTTTAATCTTTGGCTATCATGCTGTAACCGGGCAATATGCTCATTTAACATTTTAGCTTGCTGATTAACGCCATGTATGGTCGTAAAACAGCCGTCCCCAAAAGAGACTGCGCGATCAGTAACACTTATTTGCTGGCAAAGTTGCCCATTAACCCAATATGACATTGATAATACTTATAATAAAAGCTGATAAATCAGACATTAATCAAGTGGGATTATCATAAACTAAAGCGAAGAACTGTGCAAAGAACTGGACAAAATAAAGCCCCAGCCACATTAAGTGACTAGGGCTAATTAATAACGGTAATAGATTAATTATTCGCCGTGATAACGACGGAAAATTAATGAACCGTTGGTGCCACCAAAACCAAATGAATTACACAGAGCGAACTCCATGTTCTCAACTTTACGTGCTTCACCTGGAACAAAGTCCAGTTTGCACGCTTCATCTGGGTTATCCAGATTAATGGTTGGCGGTACAATTTGATCGCACAATGACAAAATGGTAAAAATTGACTCAATAGCACCCGCAGCACCCAGTAAGTGACCTGTCATTGATTTGGTTGAGCTAACTAATACCTCTGTGCCTTCACCAAATACATTAACAACCGCTTGTGCTTCTGCCAAATCACCGGCAGGAGTTGAAGTACCGTGAGCATTGATATACCCCACGTCACTGGCTTTAATGCCTGCATCTTTCAGTGCATTTTCCATCGCAAGTGCAGCACCCGCACCATTTTCAGGTGGTGATGTCATATGATAAGCATCACTGCTCATCCCAAACCCTGCAATTTCAGCATAAATTTTTGCACCGCGCGCTTTCGCATGTTCATATTCTTCAAGAATAATAATACCTGCGCCATCTCCCAGAACAAAACCATCACGGTCTTTATCCCATGGGCGACTTGCCGCTTGCGGGTCATCGTTGCGAGTCGATAATGCACGCGCTGCACCAAAACCGGCCACACCGAGTGGTGTAGTCGCTTTTTCAGCACCGCCTGCAACCATTACATCGGCGTCACCGTAAGCAATCATACGTGCTGCATGGCCAATATTATGCACACCTGATGTACAGGCTGTTGCAATTGAAATACTTGGGCCACGGAAACCGTACATAATGCTTAAATGACCAGCCACCATATTAATGATGGTCGATGGTACGAAGAATGGGCTTACCTTGCGAGGTCCACCGTGCAGTAATGACTCACAGTTGTCCTGAATTAAGCCTAACCCACCAATACCAGAACCAATCGCTGCACCAATTCGAGTAGCATTGGCTTCTGTTACTTCCAATCCAGCATCTTTAAAGGCTTGAAAGCCCGCGGCGATACCATATTGGATAAATGGGTCCATTTTCTTAGCATCTTTACGGGAGATGCCAAATTCTTCGTAATTGAAATCTTTTACTAAGCCAGCAAATTTAGTTGCGTGGTTAGTAGTATCAAAATGATCGATTAGGCTGATACCACTCTGTCCGTCACAAACAGCTTTCCATGATGACTCAACTGTGTTGCCGACAGGAGATAACATGCCCAGTCCGGTTACGACTACACGACGCTTAGACACGTATTTCCTCCAAGGAGGGAAAAGTTACAAAAGGAACATAGGCGATCGAGTGATCGCCTAGATAAGTTTTTCGTACAATTATTTAGATGCGTTCTCGACGTAGTCAATCGCAGCCTGTACTGTTGTGATCTTTTCAGCTTCTTCGTCAGGGATTTCGCAATCGAACTCTTCTTCCAGAGCCATAACCAGCTCAACTGTGTCAAGAGAATCAGCGCCCAAGTCATCAACAAATGAAGCTGTATTTACAACTTCTTCCTCTTTAACACCCAGTTGTTCAACGATGATTTTCTTAACGCGTTCTTCGATAGTGCTCATACTATTAAAATTCCTATCAAAACTCGCTTTCGCGATGGTTTTCGTAGTTTATGAAATACAGGAAAAGATACAACCCAATCCCGGCTGTTGGAACTATTATTTTGCATTATTTAGCGTTAGATAACACTAATAATGCAAATAGTTCCATCATTTCTTTAGATCATGTACATGCCACCATTGACATGCAATGTTTCACCTGTGATGTAAGCAGCTTCATCAGAAGCTAAAAACGCTACAGCACTGGCAATTTCTTGTGCATCACCCAGTCTATCCGCAGGAACCTGAGATAAAATGCCTGCACGCTGTTCATCTGTCAATGCTTTAGTCATATCAGTTTCGATAAAACCAGGTGCAACGACGTTGACAGTGATACCACGAGAAGCGACTTCACGAGCCAATGATTTACTAAAACCAATTAACCCTGCTTTCGCTGCTGCATAGTTAGTTTGCCCCGCATTTCCCATCACACCGACAACGGATGCAATTGAAATAATACGTCCACAACGTTTTTTCATCATGGCACGCAAAACGGATTTAGACAAACGGTAAACGGATGAAAGATTGGTGTCAATAATATCTTGCCATTCATCTTCTTTCATACGCATCAATAGGTTATCACGAGTGATACCTGCATTATTAATCAAAATATCAATTTCACCAAATTCTTCACGGATTTTGGTCAAAGTTTCTTCGATTGATGCTGCATCAGTCACGTTTAACGCTAAACCTTTACCTTTACCTTTACCTTTACCATCAAGATAAGCGGTAATGGCTTCTGCGCCTTTTTCGCTGGTTGCTGTTCCGATAACGGTAGCACCACGAGCAATTAATGTTAAAGCAATAGCTTTACCAATTCCACGACTCGCGCCTGTTACCAGTGCAATTTTTCCTTCAAAGCCCATGTCGTCCTCAGCTATTTTCTAAAGCAGTGCTTAATGATACAGGATCATTGACTGCGACGGCAGTTAAATTAGAGACAATTCGCTTGGTAAGACCAGTCAATACTTTTCCTGGGCCTACTTCAATAAGATGTTCAACACCTTGATCTGCCATTAATTCTACTGTTTCCGTCCAGCGTACTGGATTATACAGTTGACGGACTAAAGCATCACGAATATTTTGTGCCGATTTCTCAATTTTAACATCAACATTGTTAATAACTGGATAGTCTGGCTCACAAAAATCAATTTTTTCTAACGCTTCGGCTAATTTATCAGCAGCTGGCTTCATTAATGCACAATGAGACGGGACGCTAACAGATAATGGCAACGCACGTTTAGCCCCCGCTTCTTTACATGCGATACCCGCACGTTCAACTGCGGCTTTTTCACCCGCAATCACGACTTGGCCCGGTGAGTTAAAATTAACCGGTGAAACAACTTGGCCTTGAGAAGCTTCTTGGCAAGCTTTTTCAATTGATTCGTTATCCAAACCAATAATGGCATACATCGCACCAGTGCCTTCAGGAACGGCTTCTTGCATGAGTTTTCCGCGCAATTCAACCAGTTTAATCGCTTGTTTAAAGTCGATAACACCCGCGCAAACTAAAGCAGAATATTCACCAAGGCTGTGACCCGCCATGATCGTAGGCATCGCGCCATTTTTGTCTTTCCAAACACGGAAAATAGCCACAGAAGCTGCCAATAAAGCAGGCTGTGTTTGCCATGTTTTGTTTAATTCTTCTTCTGGCCCATTTTGTACTAACGCCCAGAGATCGTAACCCAATGCTTCCGATGCTTCAGCGAATGTTTGCTCAACAAGCTGATTTTCTTCAGCCAATGCCGCTAACATCCCTAAAGACTGAGAACCCTGTCCGGGAAATACCATAGCAAATTGTGTCATGTCTATTTTCTCAGTTAATTAAAAACGAACCAATGCAGAGCCCCAAGTGAAACCGCCACCGAAGGCTTCTAAAAGCACAAGTTGACCACGCTGAATACGACCATCACGCACCGCTTCATCCAACGCTGTAGGAACTGATGCTGCTGAAGTATTACCGTGACGGTCTAATGTGACAACGACTTTATCCATTGTCATATCTAATTTTTTCGCCGTCGCAGAGATAATTCTTAAATTTGCTTGATGTGGGACCAACCAATCAAGTTCTTCTTTGGCAATACCGCTTTGTGCCAGTGTCTCATCAACAATATGTGCTAATTCGCGCACTGCAACTTTAAAGACTTCATTACCTGTCATGGTCAAATAGGCAGGGTCTTCAGAGCAACGGCTACGATTAGGTAATGTGAGTAAATCCCCATAACGGCCATCGGCATGTAAATGCGTCGAAATAATACCCGGCTCTTCAGATTCGCCGATAACAACAGCCCCTGCCGCATCACCAAATAAAATAATCGTGCCACGATCTGCTGGGTCTAATGTTTTAGATAAAGCATCAGCACCAATAACTAATGCTTTTTTGGTCATACCTGTTTTGACGAATTGATCAGCAATACTAATCGCATAGGTAAAACCTGCACATGCTGCTGCGACATCGAATGCCGCACAATCTTGAATACCTAGCATCTGTTGAATTTGGCAAGCAGCGCTAGGAAAAGCGTGAGTTGCTGATGTGGTTGCAACGATAATCAAACCAATGTCAGTTGCATCGACTTGCGCCATGTCTAACGCATTTTTGGCAGCTTGAAAACCCATCACTGAGACACTTTCATCTTCGTTGGCAATTCTTCTTTCATGTATGCCAGTGCGTGTCACAATCCACTCATCAGAAGTATCAACCATTTTTTCCAGATCAGCATTGGTACGTACTTGTGCTGGTAAGTAGCTGCCTGTTCCTAAGATTTTACTGTACATAGCCATAGGTTATTGATCACTCCTGGGTAAAACAATATTTAGTCGCGCTGTTATTCTTTCTGGGACTTGTTTTTCAACTGCTTGTACTGCGCGGTCAATAGCCGCTTTGAAAGCGCCTTCATTCGCTGCACCATGACTCTTGATGACAATACCTTTTAATCCTAACAGAGTCGCACCGTTATACTGGTCGGGGTTCATGTCCCCAAAACGTTTCATTAAACGTTTTTTTAACCATTTTTTCGCCAGTTGCATAAACCAACTGCTTTTTTTATGTTGATCACCGGTCGATTTTATCAATGAAAGGATGACGCGTATTACGCCTTCCATCGTCTTCAATGAGACATTACCTGCGAAGCCGTCACACACTAACACATCGGTTTTACCTGTCAGTAATTCGTTACCTTCTACATAACCAATGTAATTAATTGATGATGTTTCTTTTAATACTGAGGCGGCTTCGCGGATATTATCCAGACCTTTACTCTCTTCTTCGCCAATATTCAGTAACGCGACTCTCGGTTTAGAAATGTTAACCACTTCTTCTGCCATCACGGAACCCATTACGGCAAATTGGACTAGCATATCACTACTACAGTTAACATTAGCGCCTAAATCTAGCACAACTGTTTGGCTTTTTTGCTGATTAGGTAAGATGGTCATTAGCGCTGGGCGCTCAATCCCCTCTATAGACTTTAGCATTAATTTTGCTAGCCCCATCAGCGCACCCGTATTCCCCGCACTCACGCACGCTTGTGCCTGCCCTGTCTTCACTAACTCTAAGGCCACTCGCATCGAGGTTCCTTTGCTTTGTCTTATCGCATTTGATGGTTTTGCATCGTTTGCGATAATACCGTCCGCAGGAATAATTTCGACACGCGAAATTTGCTCAGCACTTTGGTGTGCAAGCAAAGGTTGAATGGCTTCGGGTTGACCGACAAGCAGTAATTTGAGTGCTGGATTAGATGCCAGTGCCTGCAATGCAGCAGGCACCGTGACGCGGGGACCAACATCCCCGCCCATAGCATCTAACGCAATGGTTAGATTAGCCAAGGTAACAACAAATTACTTGTTGATAACCTTACGGCCACGGTAGTAACCATCTGCAGTCACATGGTGACGCAGGTGAGTTTCACCGGAAGTTTTATCTACAGAAACTAGGGTAGCAGTCAGTGCATCATGTGAACGACGCATACCGCGTTTTGAACGAGTTGGTTTATTCTGTTGTACGGCCATTGACCTTACTCCTTAAGTACTTTTCTTTAAACTGGCTAATACGGCAAATGGGTTTGGTTTTTCTGCCTCGGGAGGCAGTTCACCATACACCATGTCCGCTTCGGACACTTCACAGTGTTCAGAATCATGAACCGGAACAACTGGTAAGGATAGAATTATTTCATCTTCTATCATTCCCAGCAAATCTATTTCACCAAATTCATCAATTTGAATCGGTTCGTAGAGCTCCGGTAATGCTTCGGCCTTTTCGTCATTGACGACAGGACTAAAACAATACGATACGTAGGCATGATGCTTGAAATTTTTTCCGCAACGTTGGCATTGGAGGGTGAGATCCACATCGGATTTCCCTTCGATAACCGTGAGACGTTGTTTATCAATATTAAATGATAATTCGGTTTCTACATCACTGTCTACACTGACTACTGATTCTGCAAGACGTGCAACTTGCTCAGGTGTATAACTCCCGACATAGTCGAGGTTTTTCTGAGCTGCACGCTGCGCATCGATAGTCAGGGGTAATTTTACCTTTTGCATAAGGCGCGCATATTAACTTTGTAATGAGCTATAGTCAAAGAAAAAGGCGGGGTAAACTCGCCTTTTCACCAAAAAACCGTAGGTTTTACGTTTTATAGTTTAAAATGAGTTAACCCTTTTGGCTACGAGTTTCGAGAAAAATCATGAAATCGATTATTTTGGCGTCAACTTCAACCTACCGACAAGCCCTACTAAAAAAACTGGGATTACCTTTTTTAGCAGTGGCCCCCAATATTGATGAGTCCCCCATTTTGAATGAGTCGGCTCAGGCTTTAGTTATGCGTTTATCTCATGCAAAGGCTAACGCACTCTCAGCTCAATACTCTCAGCACTTGATTATTGGCTCTGATCAAGTTTGTGTTATTGATAATAAAATTATGGGGAAACCGCATAATTTTGAAAACGCTTTTCAGCAGCTTAAATCCGCGTCAGGTAATAAGGTCACTTTTTATACTGGACTATGCCTGCTTGATACTGAAACAGATAAATTTAATGTGCAGTGTGAATTGTTTCACGTTCATTTCAGGCAACTATCTGATGCAGAAATAACGAATTACCTACTTAAAGATGAACCTTATCAATGCGCAGGGAGCTTTAAATCAGAAGGACTAGGAATTAGTTTATTTGAGCGTTTAGAAGGGCGTGACCCCAATACGTTAGTTGGGCTTCCGCTTATTTTATTACTCGAAATGTTACGTCCACACCAAGTTAGCCCATTATTTGATAATTAATCCTTTATACTGGCAGGGAAAACCTGCCAGTTAATCAAATGACTTACTTTTCTGCTTTACGGCTACGTAATATTTTTAGGCAGTGATTCAATTGGTTATCTAAAGGGGCTTGCAAACGCATCTCTTCACCCGTTTTAGGGTGCGTAAATTTCAATGCACTCGCATGCAAAAATAAGCGATTTAAACCTGTCCCTGCCAGTTGGCTATCAAATTGCTTGTCACCGTACCGGTCATCAAATGCAATAGGATGCCCTGCATAAAGTGTATGAACACGTATTTGATGTGTCCGCCCCGTGACAGGGCTCGCTTTTACCAAAGTTGCATTATCAAACCGTTCTTCCACTTTAAAACGCGTCTCTGACGGTTTTCCTTCACTGCTCACTTTAACGACTCGCTCGCCACTTTGTAGAATGTTTTTAAGTAAAGGGGCTTGAATAACTTTCATGTGCGACTGCCAGTTGCCTCTTACGAGTGCTAAATAATCCTTTTGCATTTGTTTCAAACGCAATTGTTCGTGTAACGCTCGAAGTGCTGAACGCTTTTTAGCCACCAATAAAATACCTGAGGTGTCTCTATCAAGACGATGAACTAACTCAAGGAAACGCGCTTCTGGACGTAACGCTCTTAAACCTTCAATAACACCAAAGCTTAAACCACTCCCACCATGAACAGCAGTTCCCGATGGTTTATTCAGCACTAAAAGAACGTCATCTTCAAATAAAATGCAATTCGCTAATGCAGCGACTTTATCCAGTTTCGCCGAAACCGGTGCGGTTTCACGCTCAGCAACCCTAACGGGAGGAACGCGCACTTGGTCCCCTTCGACTAATTTATATTCAGGCTTTATCCGCCCCTTGTTAACACGCACTTCCCCTTTGCGGATAATGCGATAAATCATACTCTTTGGCACACCTTTAAGTTTAGTGAGCAAAAAGTTATCGATACGTTGCCCAGCTTCGTCATCGCTGATGTCAATAAATTGAACTTGATTTTGTGTATTCATTCGGGAATGCGTTAACTCTAATTGATTAAAATATGCGCTTATTTGCTTTCCCTATCATACCGACTCCACAAAATTTTTTATGTTTTTTTTTAATTTGGTTATTTTCTGCATGATTTATCCTATTTCTAAATAAAATTTCCATATAACTTCCGTATCGACTTGCTATAATAGCTATGGCAATGGAATAATATGAAGTTGCTGAGATGTTTAAAAAACGAAAGTTAACGTTTTATAGGATTTCTTATTTGATGGCGTAACAATGCAGCAATGGCGTAAGACATTTAGCAACATCAAATAAATTAGCGAGCAACGAATTTTGGCTTATTGGGTTAGGAACTTCCGTTTTCTTTAATAACTTACGGCATCCTGATTAAGAACGCTGAATTTTTAATCTAAAAATCAGGTTCACCGAATACTGCGCGTCTCTATACGAACGACTGCCGCGAGGCAGACGGTTTTGTAAAAATCACGAGGCCATCGGTTTACAGTAGCTCTTTCTTTCGCTGCTCTTTATTTAAAAGAAAATAATGAGTAAGTAATAACATGAAAAGAATGCTAATAAACGCAACTCAACAGGAAGAGTTGCGTGTTGCCCTTGTTGACGGGCAACGTCTCTATGATTTGGATATTGAAAGTCCCGGTCATGAGCAAAAAAAGGCCAACATCTATAAAGGTAAAATCACTCGTATCGAACCTAGTCTTGAAGCTGCTTTTGTTGACTACGGCGCTGAAAGACACGGTTTCCTTCCTATCAAAGAAATCGCTCGTGAATATTTCCCAAGCAACTATCACTCTCAAGGCCGTCCTAACATCAAAGATGTGTTAAAAGAAGGCCAAGAAGTTATCGTTCAAGTGGATAAAGAAGAGCGTGGCAATAAAGGTGCGGCGCTAACCACCTTCATTAGCTTGGCAGGAAGTTACCTCGTTTTAATGCCAAATAACCCACGTGCGGGGGGCATTTCACGTCGTATCGAAGGCGAAGATCGAACTGAACTAAAAGAAGCACTGTCTTCTTTACAAATTCCAGACGGCATGGGCTTAATCGTTCGTACCGCAGGTGTGGGTAAATCTGCAGAATCGCTGCAACAAGATTTACTCTACCGTTTGCGTCACTGGGAAGCGATCCAAAAAGCCGCTGAAAATCGCCCTGCACCGTTCTTGATTCACCAAGAAAGTAACGTTATTGTCCGCGCATTCCGCGATTATCTGCGCCCAGATATCGGCGAAATTTTGATTGACAACCCAAAAGTTGTCGAAATGGCACGCAACCATATCGAAGCTATCGGCCGTGGTGATTTTGCAAGCAAAATCAAACACTACAGTGGTGATGTTCCACTCTTTAGCCACTACCAAATTGAATCACAAATCGAATCTGCGTTCCAACGTGAAGTTCGCTTGCCATCAGGCGGTGCATTAGTAATTGATACCACTGAAGCATTGACCGCTATCGATATCAACTCTTCACGTTCAACACGTGGTGGCGATATCGAAGAAACTGCGTTCAACACTAACTTAGAAGCGGCTGATGAAATTGCACGCCAATTGCGTCTTCGCGACTTGGGTGGTTTGATTGTTATCGACTTTATCGATATGACACCCGTTAGGCATCAACGTGAAGTTGAAAACCGCCTACGTGAAGCGGTACGTCAAGACCGTGCACGCATTCAAATTGCACGCATCTCACGCTTTGGGTTATTGGAGATGTCTCGCCAACGTTTGAGCCCTTCTTTAGGTGAGTCAAGCCACCATGTGTGTCCTCGCTGTTCAGGAACCGGAACCATTCGTGACAACGAATCACTTTCTCTGTCCGTTCTTCGTCTTATTGAAGAAGAAGCACTGAAAGAAAATACCCATGAAGTGCATGCCATTGTCCCCGTACAAATCGCCTCTTACCTGCTGAACGAAAAACGCAAAGCGGTCAGTGATATCGAACAACGTCAAAGCCATGTCCGTGTTGTTGTTGTTCCTAATGACCAAATGCAAACGCCTCACTTCCATGTGATCCGCATTCGTAAAGGTGAAGAAGTCAATACGTTAAGCTATAACTTAGCGCAATATCACGAAACAGAGACGTTAAATCAGATTGATGAAACGACATCTGAACGTAAAACACCTGAGCAACCTGCAATTTCTGCTTTTGCACTGCAAGAGCCTGTAGACATGTCTACAGTGAAACCAAAAGAAACTGTAACAAAAGCACCTGTTAAATCAGCGGCGGCTGAACCTGCATCCCCTAGTTTGTTCAGCAAAATTGCGGCATTCTTTAAAGGCCTGTTTGGCGAAGAAGAAAAAGTGGTTGAGAAACCAGCGCCGAAAAACCGCAATAATAATGATCGCCGCCGGAATAATGATCGTCGCAACAATAACCGTCGTAATAATAATCGTCGTGACCGCGATGATACTGACAATCGTGATAACCGTGATAATCGCGACAACCGTAATGATCGCAATAAAGGTCGCAACAATAAGAATACGAACACGCAAGACGAGCAAACAACTGACAATGCGAATCGTGATAATCAGCAACAACGTCGTGAACAACGCGCTGAACGTCGCCGTCGTCAAGATGAAAAACGTCAACAGCAAGTTGCTAAATCACAACAAGATGTTCAGCAAGACAATGTAGAGAATGCGGCTGAAAAGGAAGAAGAACAACGTCCTGTTACGCCACGTCGCCAACGTCGTCAATTGACACAAAAAATCCGTGTAACAGACAACGAACAAGTAGCTGAAGTGACTGAAGTCACGGAGGCAATGCCTGTTGCTGCATTACCAGCACTCGTTGCCCCTACTACCCCAGTTGAAAGTGACGCACAAACTGACGACCTGCAAGAGTTAAACACTCAAGCAGAAGGCGAAGAAAAGCAAGACACCATCATTCCACGACGCTCACGTCGTTCACCACGTCACTTACGTGTCAGTGGGCAACGTCGCCGTCGTTATCGTGATGAACGCCATCTAACTAAATCACCAATGCCATTAATCGCTGCCGTTGCCTCACCTGAGCTGGCGTCTGGCAAAGTATTTATTCATTACCCAATTGCCCAGCCTCAACAAGAAAGCATGGCAATCATCACTAATGAAGAAATGCTTGAACAACAAAGTATTAATGATGCTCCTGTAGCAGAAACGACAAATGTTACCCCGTCACAAAGTAGCGTGGCCGTCACTCCTGTCGTGGCTGAGGAAGTTAAGCAAGTGTCGCATGACACTCCAGTGGAAACCGTTAATACTGAAGAAACATCTTTAGTTAACGAAGCAACCGCTGTCGATCACATGGTTGAATCAGCACCAATTGCCATCGATGAAACTAACGGTACACAGGAAGTTGAAACCGTCGAAGTAATAAAAGAGACTGTAGAAATAGCGGCTGAGATTATTGAACCGCAAGTTGAAACAGCTCAAACAGAAACGGTTGAAAGCGTTACTATCGTAGACGAACAAACGGCGCCTGTTATTGTCAATGAAGAGGTTAATGACGTCGTTGAAGAAACGCAGCTTCCTCAAGTTACTATCACGGCTTCAACTGAAGTAGTCAGTGTCGAGGAAGTTATCGAACCTGTTGCCGTAGCTGAACCAGCAACGGTAGCAAGCAGCCCAGCGGTCAGCTTACATAAACGTCATGCTTATTCTCCAATGACAAAAGCACCAGCCCCTGCAGTTGCTGCTGCACCATTTGAGATAACAGAATTCCAGCGTGAAGCCTCTACCTTTGAAGGTAAAGGTGGCGCAGGTGGCCACGTTGCTTCAAACGTCGCAACCTCTGAAATGGCAAAACCTGCTGATTTCTAACAACTCGCTAGCTGTAAACATAAAAGCCTTGATAGGAAACTATCAGGGCTTTTTTATTACAATACATTTCATGAATAATAAATTTTTTAATTAAAAAAAACTCATCATCTCGCCAGTTTTTTACATTGAGCTCTCAACGAATTTGTGTTTGTATTGCTGTGTTTATATACAGTTATTTTATAAAGAAAAGGGAAATATATGTTAAAAGTCATTGCGGAAGATTTTATTCAAAGCGAAGCGATTGAGATTGTTATGCCGCTATACCGTGAATTGGTCGCTGCAACTAAACAAGAACCATTGTGTATCAGTTATGACCTTTACGTTGACCAAAAAGATCCTGGGCACTTTATTTTTATCGAGGAGTGGCCGAATCAAGAAGCGCTCGATATTCACTGTGCCAGCGAACATTTCAAACGCCTCGTTCCTCTAATCAACAGCTATAAGCGTTCGGACCCTATTATCAAACTGATGAATGGTGCTTTTGAATAAGCACATTAACTAAACGTGCCCCCAAGCATATAACTAGTACCCATACACAACACTACAGGCCGAATTCTGATATCGACAAAAAAACCTACATAATCCTCTAAATATTTCTGCCTGTCGCTAGGCGGCAAGCTAAACAAGACCCTAGGAGCATACACGAGTATGTGACTAGGGCGAGTGTGCGACGCCCGCAACACGACAGACTGAAATATGATGAATACATAATCCTCTAAATAGTTCGGCCTGTCGCTAGGCGGCGAGCTAAACAAGACCCTAGGAGCATACACGAGTATGTGACTAGGGCGAGTGTGCGATGCCAACAACGCGACAGGGCGAAATATGACGAGGATTTTTAGAACCAAGGAGCTTGGGTCATCACCGAACCATAAAACAAGGCTCTGCCAGCTAACTCTCCGCTAAACATCGCCAACATTATCAATACAAGTAAGACGGCGGATGGTCGCTCCTTGTATGCTTTTATCACCATAATGCAAGGCAATATCATACTCATCACTACTTGCCACCATAGCAAGTAGCTCCCGCCTTGGCTTGCAGGTAATTGTAAGCGAATAATCTGTGCAATTAATACCAATGCAACGCCTATCAGCACGCCAACTTTAATGGTCGAGGGTAATAACTTGCCTTGCCCAATAACAAATAAGGCTACTAGACTAAAACCAAGGACAATTGCACTGCCTATAAACGCGATTTGGGTTGCCGGTGTATGCCATAATGGGTGAGCAACCATTTGATAATAGACTTGTGCTGTGACAAGTATAGCGGCTAATCCACCAATCCCACTGATCCAGCCTAATATCGTATTGCGCGTGTTTACTGTGGGTTGCAACCAGCAAGATAGAGCCCACAAAGTGATAACACCATTTAATAATACAAATGTCACAGCCTCGCGACTTAGCCATGAATGACTTAGCCCCAGAACGGAACGGTATGCTTCGAGAGGCACACCTAAATGCCCCATTGACATAGATGAACCAATAACTTCAATCAGCCATATCAATAGCACTGCGCGACGTAATACAGAGCCTGATAATAAGGAGCCCTGACAGGCTTTCATTTGGTAAATGGTTAATGCGAGAACAGCACCAATCCCCCATTGGCTCATCACTGTAAAAAATACCAGAGGGAGTTCCATATGTTTAATATCCATGATTAGTCCTCCATCCCAATAACCACAATGTTTGGATTGCTGATCGTGTGGTCTGGCATATTATAACGCTGTTCCAGTACCGCCCAGTTTGTCGTGTGCTTCTTACGCAATTCCGTAATGTCGCCAAACTCAATGGCCCCCGTAGGGCAAGACTCCACACACCTTGGTAGTAGACCTTCATCTAACCGTTCCGCACACATATTACACTTGCTAGTTTTCCCTTCTGCGGGGTCAAACACAGGGGCATGATATGGACAGGCCATAATACACATCTGGCAACCAATACATTTCTCATGATCTTGAACGACAATACCGTCTGCCCGTTTGGTATAGGTGTCTGCTGGGCAAACTTTTAAACATTGTGGGTCATCACAATGGTTACAAGACATCGTAATAAATGCTTGAGTATTCGGTGAATCATCATTGAATTCGCGAACTCGACGCCACAAGACACCCGGCGGGGTCACATTCTCAGATTTACAAGCCATTGAACAAGTGCGGCAACCATAGCAATCTTTTGTATTTATTAAAAAACCATATTGCTTGACCATGATTAAGCCTCCCTTCTTACATCAACTAACGTACTATTACAGCAGTGCCCCGTTCCCAAATGTTCAACTTGGTCATTCGTGACATGACTGCTGCTTCCCCCCTGCTGTTCCCACCAACCGTTATCCAGTGAAATCACGCCTTTCTTAATATGCGTTGTCACGACAGCAATGGCTCGGTGTTCTCCTCGGTCATTAAAGGTGATTGCCCATTCCCCATTCTTAATACCTCTAGATTTGGCATCTTCTGGGTGAATCAAGACATTCGGCTGGTTTCGTTGTACTTCAAGGATCCATTCATTCATTCCATGACTTGAGTGCACACTACGCGCTAACTTGCGCTGAACCGCCATCAAAGGATACTTTTTGGCTAATTCAGGTGAGCCTTTAACAGACTCGGTCACTTGGTAGTAAGCGACGACAGGTGAGAAATTTTTCTTTTGCCAATCTTCAACAAACAAGTGTGCTTTTTTGGTTGATGTCCTAAAAATACCGTCTTTAAATGGTACCCAATCCCCTTCTACCGGCCGCACGGGACCTTTTTCCAACATTTGGCGAGTAATACCAGAGCCGACTAAACAAGCATCAATATAGTGCTCTATTGGCTTATTAAATACGTCGCCAAAGCCGAAACGTTCTGCTAATCGAGCGAAAATCCAATAGTCGGGTTTTGCTTCACCTGCTGGCTCAACCGCCTTTTCCATTAATTGGACATATTGGCTACGAACGCCCGCCATCAAGCTGGTATCTTCAAAAATAGTGGTCACAGGTAAAACTAAATCAGCATATAAGGCTGTTGAGCTCATGAGATTGTCTGCTACCACAACAAATGGAACTTTTTTCAGTGCTTCGCGAACCTTGTTGGTATTCGGCAATTGGGTCATAACCCCCATCGTCATAATCCACCAGAAATTAATCGGATGTGGCTTTTCATTGACGATAAAATCGCCAACTTTCGCTACAGGAATGGGAGGAATGTTTTTCACATTCGGCGCCGGTGGCACTATTGGACTAAAATTAGCCATTTGCCGAGCTCCGCCAGCATCACAAACACCCGCCCCTCGTTTACCTATATTTCCAGTCAATAAGGCGAGATAGAACTGGCTTCCTGCGACATAAGCGCCATGTTCGGTTCGTTGTGCTCCTGACATGTTTTGCACAATCATTGAAGGAGTTATTGATGAGTAATCCCGAGCAAGACGTACAATAGTTTCCGTTGGAACATCCGTTTCTTCACTGACCCGGGCAATATCCCAACCTTTTGCTTGCTGGTAAATTTGTTCAAAAACAGTGGTGTAATTCAAATCCTCTGGAAGTTCATGTTGAAAAAGTGCCGGTTTAATGCCCGATGAATCATGACGAACTAATTGTCTGCTTAATGTGTCGAAAACTAAATAGCTGTCCTTATCATCTTTGTTTTGCCTGACTTGTTTTTGATTCGCATCGACCAAATAAACCGCGCCAGTATGAGCCCTCAAGAAATTTTCATCTATCCGGTTTTCTTCAATAATAATTTTAATCATACCTAAAGCAAGCGCGGTATCTGTCCCTGGAATAATAGGTATCCACTCGTCCGCTTTTGCAGCTGTTTCACTAAAACGCGGATCAATCACCACTAATCGAGCGCCATTTCTTCTCGCTTGGTTATAATTTTTAAAATAGGCTTGCATCGTAACAGCTGGGTTATTGCCCCAACACAGGATATAACGGCTATCCGCTATCGTATCGCGGGTATCTGCATACCTCAGGCCGAGCATCGGGATCATCGCAGCTGTTACAGCAGAGCAACAAAGTGAACCCGCTTGTTTCGTTGACCCGCCTAAATAATCAAAGAAAGCCTTCCCCATATCATTTTTAATCGAGTCCATATTTCCGGCATGAGTGGAAATAAACAACCCTTCATTACCATATTTATCAATGGTCTCTCTAATATTTTTTTCAATAAGATCCAGCGCCTCATCCCAACTTATCGGTTTGAATTCAGCTTTACCTTTTTCGCCTACTCGTAGTAACGGTGTTTTGATGCGTTGATCATGATAGACCCATTTAGTTCGGCTCATACCTCGCAAGCAACATTTGACATTAAACCCTTCCGTCGCCTGAATTTTCATCAGCTTACCTTGGTAGGTATATGCGGTTAGGTTGCAATGTAAACACTCCATTGCACAAGTTGACCGAAATGTTTTGTAGTCCGACAGTTTGAGTCGCACCTTCGGTAAGGGTTGATTGCTGTTTCCTTGTGCATAAGAACAGGGGGCGATACTCGCCAACCCTACAACGCCAAGCCCTTTGAGTAGAGTTCGGCGTTTCAAACGTAGTGAATTTATCGTTTTCATTATAGTAAACCTCGACATTGCCTTTATAAGTACACTATATATATACGCCATTCACTAAAGATGAACTTGAGTAGCATCAATAATTCTATCTATTTATAGGTAATAAGGTGCTACCGCTTTCGGATTATTCTTCTGCGTTATTGGTTCGTTAGCAGCGCAAGGCAACTCATGGTAAAATTTCAGGAC
Organism: Providencia sp. PROV269; assembly: GCF_028477785.1. Taxonomy (NCBI): domain Bacteria; kingdom Pseudomonadati; phylum Pseudomonadota; class Gammaproteobacteria; order Enterobacterales; family Morganellaceae; genus Providencia; species Providencia sp. PROV269. Next base: position 319,379 of record NZ_JAMPLV010000003.1, read on the forward strand.
TTGTTAAACTGAGGTTTATGTATGTCTACTCTGCAAGGTGTTAATTCTGTTGATATAGCCGTAAGCATTTTAAATTATATTGCTCAAAATGGGGGCATTGCTCGTGCAGCGGATATTTCAAAAGGTTGTGAGATATCAAAAAGCCGTCTACATAAATATTTGGTTTCACTGTGCCGTACACAAATGCTGTACCAAGATACTCAAACTAGCCGTTATGGTTTAGGCCGCAATTTAACCTTCTTAGCTAATTTTGTTAAACCTGAAGACTCATACATCGACGCCATTAACAATAATTTGATTCAATTTCGCGATGAACAAAACGTTTCAACAGGCATAGCCACGCGTCTAGGAAAGGCACTGTCTTTAGTGAAATATAATCGTAGCTTCAAAAATATTGAAATTGACTTTTTACCTAACACGCCATTGCCTGTCGTAAAAAGTGCTGCTGGGCTGATTTATTCTGCATTTGATAACCAATTTGGTTCGAATTCCTATTCGCAGGACGAAATTAATAAAGTTATCCAACAAGGCTATGCCATCCGTTACCAACCAACTGAAGGAATTCCCGGAGCGCAATCTATTGCTTGTCCTGTATTTAATGGCGAAGGCCAGCTTGTCGCAGCAGCAGTGACGATGGGATTTATTGCAGAAAATGAAATGGAAAGGTTAGCAACCGCATTAATCAAACAAGTTAATAGGTTAAATTTATAATCACTACGTGCGGTCGATGCTATCTATCAACTCAAGTCAAAAACAATAAAGCCGAGATGACCTCGGCTTTACGTGGTAATTATTTCACATCAATACGCGGTAATTCACCCATCTCTTTGAGCTTTTTCGATATTTCACGACGTTCTTTGGAGAGTTCAGCGTTCTTGATAATATAATCATCAACACGATCATCATAATCACTACGCATATTCGCAATAATTGCCTGAATATCTTCAATCGACATACCTGGTTTTATATATTCACTCAAGTTATCCAGCAGCAAAACACGCTTCTGGTTATCACGAATTTTTTTCTCATTGTCGGTTATTTCACGACGAATTTTATTTTTGCGACGAAACATACGCACAAATTCCAGAACATTTTGGAAAGACGGCTTGTTAGCGTTGTCCATGTTTAAAACCCTCTAGTCAATATTCAAAACGCATTATCTATTAACACAATACAATCTAATCCTATTGAGTTACAAGCCCGTTTCGCATATTTATCAAATTATTCCGCTGAAAATTGATTTCACTTTATACTTTAACGACCAAATTTTCGGAGTGATCTTGATTACATTTATTTGTTTGATCTTTTTCTCTGATTTCTTGATGACCTGCCCCATCACCTCTGAGACAAAATGCAGATAATATCGTCGTAATAATAACAAATATCCCCATGACCAGATAGGTATCAGCAAAACCAATTTTATCATACCCCCAACCCGCTAATGGCGATAAAATACTTGCAACGACAGAGCTCATGCAACTAAAGCCAACCAAATAAAGTGTCGATGACAAACGTTTATCGAAATGAAGACTGTTATATTTAAAAATCGCGACTAACAGAATCGGGAGCTCAACGGCATGCAGTAATTTCATTATCGATATCATAATCGCGCCATCAACTAGGCCTGAACCAATAATGCGTAGCGCCATGACAGAACTCGCAAACAGCAATCCATTTTTAGCACCAATTCGGTTGACGATAAATGGCGCTAAAAACATTCCTCCTGCCTCCAAGAAAACCTGCAATGAATTTAGATAACCGTACATCTCATTACCTAATTGCTCACTTTGAAACTGATGGGCAAAATACACCATAAATTGCTGGTCATACACACTGTATATACAGGTACCTAATACAAACAATATCAAAGCCCAAAAATGGGGCTGTACAAACAATTGCAAAGCATCTTTCACAGTGATGGCTGAAGGTTTACCATGTTCAAGGCTATTATAGGCATCTGCGTTTGCCGTTTTTAAATTCAATAAAATAACTAAAAATAATAAGCCTGAAACGGTTGCCATAATAAAATTGTAATCAGGGTTCAGGTTAATATTACGCCCAGCAAAAAACGTTGCAGTCGCCCAACCCAATGAGCCCCACATCCTCGCTTTTCCATATTCAAAATTACGTAATCGGCTAACTCGCTCTGTATAAGATTCAAGTACACCAATGCCCGCATGAAAAGTCATGCCAATAAACAAACCACCAATAACACTACCCAAAAACACATTCCATCTTAGCAATGTACCGAAAACCATAAAAAATGGCCCAGATGAAATCAGTAGAACTGCAATAAATAACAGTAAATTTTTTCGTAATCCTAATTTATCTTGCATAAACCCATAGAGTGGCTGTGCGCAAAGTGCCACAATCGAAATACAAGAGAAAATAAATCCTGTATCCGCCCCATCCAAGCCAACATATTTACGCAGCCAGATTGCGACGACAGAAAACGTTGATGACCACGTGAAAAAGAAAAAAAACAATAATGCACTCAAAGAGGCATAATACTTTCTTGAGCCACGATTCATATTTCATCACCTATCAAAAATTATCTTGATGAAATGTTAAGGTTAACATTAATTTCAAACCACAAAATAGCCTGTTAATTGTGATGTTAATCACCAATGTTAACGTTAACAATTGATATATGTGATATCAATCACGATATACTCTCGCAAATTAATGACGAATGTCTGCTGGGTAAAAGATTTCATCAAATCATCCAAGTTATGCGGCTCTCAATCTTACCCACTCAATATCAGATAGCCTTAGTTTAGCTTTTACGGTAGATAAGGTATCATTAATCAACAAGGTATAGTGAATAGCAATAAATTAACCACTATCAATCTACTATATAATCATCAAAATGGTGAAAACGTTGCAAGATAATAAAAAACAACCGACCTTTTTTATTCATGACTATGAAACCTTTGGTAAGCGCCCTGCTCTCGATAGGCCTGCGCAGTTTGCAGGCGTTCGCACTGACCTTGATTTTAATATCATTGAAGAACCCGAAGTTTTTTATTGTGCTCCGGCTGATGACTATTTACCGCAACCTGAAGCCGTCATGATCACTGGGATCACCCCGCAAGTCGCATTATCTCAAGGCATAAATGAAGCCGAGTTTGCTAAACGAATTCATGCGGCTTTTAGTGTCCCTAATACCTGTATTATGGGCTACAACAATATTCGTTTCGATGATGAAGTTACGCGTAATATTTTTTACCGAAATTTTTACGACCCATATGCATATAGTTGGCAACAAGGAAATTCGCGTTGGGATTTACTCGACACTTTGCGTGCCTGTTTTGCGCTTCGCCCTGAAGGTATTCAATGGCCAGAAAATGAAGATGGTTTACCGAGTATGCGTTTAGAACATTTGACCAAAGCAAATGGGGTTGCTCATGAAAATGCACATGATGCAATGTCTGACGTTTTAGCGACTATAAATATGGCAAAACTGTTGAAAGCCGCTCAACCGCGAATGTTCGATTACTTTTATCAGTTAAGAAATAAAAATAAAATAAGTCAACTTATTGATATTGTAGAAATAACACCATTAGTTCATGTCTCTGGTATGTTTGGCGCATTGCGCTCTTATGTCAGTTTAGTCGCTCCACTTGCTTGGCATCCCGATAACAAAAATGCCGTTATTATGTGCGATTTATCTGCCGATATCTCACCATTAATTGAGTTAGACGTTCAACAATTACGTACCCGATTATATACGCCTAAAGCTGAATTGGCGGGCGCTTCTCCCGTTCCTGTAAAATTAGTTCATATTAATAAATGCCCAATTTTAGCGCCAGAAAAGACACTGCGCCCAGAAGATGCACAGCGAACAGGTGTTGACCGTGACTTATGTATGCGCAATCTGGAAACCTTACGCAAGCACCCTGAAATTCGTAATAAACTAATTGAGTTATTTAGCGAGCCTCAAATATTTGCAGAGTCAGATGATGTCGATACACAAATTTATAATGGTTTTTTCAGTCCTTCTGACCGCTCAACGATGGATATTATTCGTGAAACTTCCCCACAGAACTTACCTGCATTGGAATTAAGTTTTGAAGATAAGCGCATGAAAGAACTTTTCTTTCGCTATAAAGCACGTAATTACCCTGCAACCTTATCTTATGATGAGCAGCAGCGCTGGTTACAGCACCGTAGAGACTACTTTAATGAAGAGCGTTTAACAGAATATATGCAACAAATACAGCTATTACTTGTAGAGCATCAACATGATGAAAAGCGTTGCCAGCAATTAAAAGCATTGATTAATTATGCGAGAGACCTCGCCAGCTAATTTAGTCATAAAAAAGCAGATATTGAAATGCTTACCAATACCTGCTTTTTTTCATTTATATGACACGTGCCTTAATGGTCATGAGAATGACCGCAACCACAATCCCCTTCCCAATTTTTTCGTTTAGTTGTTTTACCTAAACCGGGGTTCATTGTATTTGTTGGGTCAGATTGCTTATAGAACGATTTCAACTGTTCAGGGGCTTTATATAAATGACCTACGTTATGCTCTGCAGGATATTGAGCGCCTCGTTCATCTAACAAAGCTAACATTTTTTCTTTTAGCTCTTTCGGGTCTACGCCTTTTTTCAATACATAATCCTGATGCATAACATGGCACATAAAGTGGCCACAGTATAATTTATGCACCAATAACTTTTCAATTTCTGGTGGTAACGTTTCAAACCAATTTCTATCATTGCGGCGTAATGCGATATCAAGAGGTAAAACATCTTCCACATCTTTGTTGTGGACAGCATGATAACGAACCGCAGAACCCGCAGCAGCAAAACGATGTAAAAATGCTTTTGTTCCCTCCTCGGGTGTACATTCAAAATAGCCGCCATCTGCGCTTGAAAAATAAGATTTTAGCCAAACTTTAGCTTCATCAATGCCGTCTCCAGCCATTTTTAACATTAAGTGGTGTTCGTAACGATCACGGAACTCTTTCATACGAGGCGGCAAATGGGAGGGCCATAATTTACTGAGAGCCTGCATAGTACGGTCAATCAGATTTGATGGCAGGAATGGGACTTTATTTAATACCGCATCAATTCGCCCTTTAATGGTGAAAAACATTGGCATTTTGTCAGTGCCGAATTTATCAATCATTAAAAAGGTATCTTTGCCATAAACTTCTGCAATATCGAAGCAACCGCGATGCATATATTCACCTGCTACTGGCAGGTTTTTAAATTCACTCAAAATATAACGACGGATATCTTCCAAAACATCTGGATTATTAGAACCGATATAAAATACCTGTGTTTTTTTATCTGCAGGGAAAGTATCTAAGCGAACAGCAAATACGGCTAATTTTCCAGCGCACCCTGATGCTTCAAATAGACGGCGTTCATCAGCATTAAAGCGTGATGGTGTATCGGCATCGACATCACGAACGCGTTCTGCATATTCGTGATCAGAGGCTAATTTATCGCTAACTTGTACGTCTTCACTGCTATAACCGCGATTTTGCAGATTTGTCAGAATTTCTTCTGGGGTGTCCCCTAAATCGATACCAAGATGATTTACCAATTCTACTTTGCCATCATCATTGACTCGACCATAGAGAGCCAGCTCCGTATAAGCAGGACCTCGGCGTACTAGCGACCCACCAGAACTATTACAAATCCCCCCAACTACAGAAGCACCAATACACGAAGACCCAATCAAAGAGTGCGGTTCGCGCCCTAATGGTTTTAAGATTTTTTCCAGATCGTACAAAGTGCTTCCCGGCATCGCAACCACTTGGTTAAATTCTGGTAAAACTTGAATTTGGTTTAATTTCAATGTACTAATGATGACGATATCGCGATCATAATCATAACCGCTCGGTGTTGACCCTTCGGTTAACCCTGTATTCGCTGCTTGCATCAGGACAATTTTGTCCGCTTCAACACACGCCTTGAAAACATACCATTGTTCGAGCAATGTTGTTGGAAATACAACCGCGATTGCATCCCCCATACCAGAGCGAAAGCCTTTGCGATAACGTTCTGTTTTATGCGGCTCTGTTAAAATATTTTTTTTGCCAACAATATTCCTAAGCGTCAGTAATAACCGTTGATTCTCAGGTTTCTTTGCATCATTCATTTGTGTGCCTTATTAATCGAATTCGTAATTATCATAGTTATGCATTATGTGTTGTAACAACAATATCACATAATATTATGATGTTAATAGGCTACACGCTTTATCTTAAATAATTCTTAACGGGTAAAAAAATAGCGCCTCAAGGACGCTATTTGATCAATTCTAATTCTGAGTATATTCAAAATAGTTCGTGTTGTAGCAAGGCGCCGAGCAAAACGAGCATGGGGAGCATACATAAGTATGTGACCCATGTCGTTTTGAGAACGCAACGCAGCTACAGCGCGAAATATGAAGAATATAGTTAGATGTCGCTCATTTGCGGCATAGGACGCTTAAACATACGCGTTAAAATAGCCATATAAACTAAACCAACCGCAGTCCAGACTAAACCATATACCATTGAATCTTCTTCAATATTTAGCCATAACACACAGACTGTTAATGTCCCTATGACAGGCAAAATCAAATAGTTAATGATATTTTTAGCCCCAGTCATACGGCGTTCACGAATAAAGAATTGGCTGATAACCGAGATATTCACGAAGGTAAACGCGATTAGTGCACCAAAGTTAATTAATGCAGTCGCAAAATCCATTTCAAACCAGATAGCGCCTAGTGCTAAGAAACCAACCATTAATACGTTATATGCAGGAGTGCGCCACGTTGGGCTAACATAACCAAATACTTTTTCTGGGAATACCCCATCACGCCCCATTACATACATCAAACGCGCACTACCCGCATGAGCCGCCATACCTGACGCTAATACCGTAACACATGAGAACACCAGAATGATTGACTGGAAGAATGTTCCAGCAACAAAACGCATAATATCTGGTTGTGTTTCATTAATATTCTTAAAGCGTGATACATCAGGGAAGTATTGCTGTAAGAAGAAAGAAACGGTAATAAAGATAACCCCACCAATTAACGCAGTTAAGAAAATAGCACGCGGGATAACTTTACCTGCATTTGGCGTTTCTTCTGACAGTGAGCTTAATCCGTCGAAACCTAAGAATGAAAAACAAAGAATTGTCGCCCCAGCTATCAGCGGAATCACTTCGGTTTTTTCATTAGCAAATGGGTTAAAGGTCCAAATTTCTCCTGTACCTTCACCGTTAGTGACACCGTGGATAACAAGCCCAGTAAACACAGCCATGACACCAACTTGGATAATCGCAATCACGGTACTTAAGTTCGCTATTACGTTGATACCGCGTAAGTTTGCTGCCGTCATCAATATGACTAGACCCACAACAAAAATCGCTGGTTCAACATTAGGGAAAATATCTTGTAAATAAATTTTAGCCAATAAGATGTTGATCATTGGCATAAAAATATAGGACAGCAAGGATGTCCAACCCACCAAGAAGCCAATATGAGGGCTCATTGATTTTTGGGCATAAGTGTACGCTGAACCGGCTGATGGGAAACGCTTCACCAATTTACCGTAGCTCAGAGCAGTAAACAGTATCGCAGCAAGTGCAATAATGTATGAAGTTGGAACATGTCCACCGGTTTTATCTGACACCATTCCGAAGGTATCAAATATCGTCATTGGCTGGATATACGCAATACCGATCATCACTACTTGCACCAATGTTAAGGTTTTTGCAAGTTGTACGCGGTTATTCGCACCCGTTTGATTGTGACCGATGTCTAATGGAATTGGAGTATTATTTTGCACGTCTAAGCCCTCCCATAACTTTCGATTGCATACTACTTCGGCTTAATCGACAGTTACTGGGAAGACTTTGCATCTGCCTATAGGCAGAGAAAAACGAAGAAAGGGAGAAAGGCGTGTGAGCGAAGCCACCGAGAGCCCCGTAGTCATCGATACGGCAGCCGCCAGCGCCTGGCCCTGCTGCGAATGCGAAAAAGTAAGCCATAAAAGCATTCCTCAAATCGGTAGCGAAAAATGTTTGCTACACGTAAATATTAAAATTATCTCTCCGGCTCTATGTCCGGCCCCGCTAGAATGAACGTTCCTAAAAACAAAAAAACCGATGCTTCATTTGATTAAGCATCAGTTATTTTTTAGTTCGCGCATTTTGCACGCCATAACTCGAAATAGCAAGTTAAATTGTTAACAAATCACCCTATTTTCCATGAGAAATTTTGATTATTTCTGACTTTTTGCCATATCTGCTTATAACCTCTTTTTCTTATGATTTTTATCAGGTTTTAATCAACAAAAAACCCTTTGGTAGAAGCCAAAGGGTTTGGATTAATCGAAATTATTTTTTCGATTAGAAGTTGTAGTTGATACCGATATTGTAGCGACGGCCTTCTAATTCAGCACCGTAAGTCGCATTATCGATTCGGCGATCTAATACGTTATATACGCCACCAACAATGTTCGCATTCTTGTTAAGCTGATAACTTGCACCTAAATCAAACAAAGCATAAGATGCTGTACCACTTGACATTTTTTGTCCGCGACCTTGGTATTCAGAGGTTTTTCCACGGAAATTCATACGTGTCCATGTTTCTAAATCTTCAGTTGTTTGCCATGTCAGTGTGGAGTTAGCCATATGTTTAGGCTGCTTATTTAATGGCTTACCTTTATTTACACCACTTTTCTGTTCAGTATCAGTATAGGTGTAGTTAGCTGCAAAACTTAAGTCATCCACAATACGCCAGTTGAAAGTTAGTTCAACACCGCGCATTCTTGCTTTATCAACGTTCGCTTTATCGCTAATGAAACGATACGGTTGGTTAGGTTTGTCACCTTCACCATCTTGAGCTACTGTACATGCTCTTACTGTGCTACTATTTTCTTCACAACGCCTAACTTCAGTAATTTTATCTTTAAAGTCAGTGTTATAGATAGTTATCCCCGCAGTAATATTATCTTGATTGTTCCAGATAACACCAATTTCTTCGGTCACACTTTTCTCTGGTTTTAAGTCAGGATTACCATAAATAACGGCATTACCTGCATTACCACCTGTTGCTTGTCCCCAGTTTGCAGACGATTCACGCAAGCTTGGTGCTTTGTAACCTGTAGTTACCCCACCTTTAATTGTCCATTGTTCATCAGCATGCCATACACCATACAAACGTGGAGTCCAGTGTGAACCGTAGTTTTCGTCTTTATCCATACGAATACCACCCGTTAACGCAAAGTCATTGGTCATTAACCATTCATCTTCTGCGAATAACGCCCAGCTATATCGTTCAAGCTGATTATACTGTTTAAATTTATTACCTTCGTCTTTCAATTTCTCTTTACGATATTGACCGCCAATACTTAAACTATGGTCACCCAGTAAAAAGACACTTTGATTACGGAAAACAAGGTCTTCTGCCGTCATTTTACGGCCTGGGTTTTTTGTCTCATCATATTGAACATAGGTATCTGTTGATGCAATATCATAAATACCCGTATGGGTTAATGCCATATGAGTCAACTCATATTTGCTAAAACCGCTACCGTCGCCTCTTTTGCTTGTATAACCTTCACGGTCATCACGGTGTTGGTTATCACGTTTAAATTCTGCGTCGAAGGTATTTTTGTCATCTGGGGTCAACGATACTGTTGCTCCACCACTCGCCATGATTTGGCGGTTAAAACCATTAATGATTTTATCTTCACCACGATGAGAATATTGCCCTTGTAGTTTTACACCCAATAACCCATCAATTAATGGCCCAGATGTATAGAAACTGCCTTGGCCTGTATTACCTGAATTTTTACGTTCTGTTAATGTTGTATCAGCACGTAAACTGGTCGTCCACTCTTGTTGTACGCGACGAGTGATAATATTAATTACCCCTCCCATCGCATCTGAACCATACAGCGATGACATTGGGCCACGTACCACTTCAATACGTTCAATAGCCGGTAATGGTGGTAACCAACCTTGTTCAATACCTGAATTATCACTATTTGGGCGGGTTGTACGTGTATCAACACGTTTACCATCGATTAAAATCATGGTGTATTTAGCATCCATACCACGAATACTAATGTCAGAACTACTACCACCGCCAGTCACTAAAACACCCGGTACATCTTTTAATGCGTCAGTCACATCACGGTAAGCTTTAGTTTCGAGTTGTTCGCGCGTCACAACAGAAATAGACGCAGGTGCATCTTCAATTTTCTGTTGGTAGCCTGATGCTGTTGTTACATAGATTTTATCATTACTATCATCAGCAAATGCAGGCGCCGCAGCAATAGCCGCAATAATGCTAATTGCCACTTTTCTTTTATTAAAAACAACCATTCCCAACTCTCCAAGAGATATTTTGTTTTATATATGAATTGATTTGCTCACATTGATTTCATTGAATCAAAAAATATTTTTTATTATTGGGGTATTTAAATACCCATAGGAAATTCATGGTAAAAACCATTATATAATTCAATTAAATTTCCTGTGGGTAATTACTATTAATTAAGATTTGATTTTTTAATATTGCGCCCTCTATATTTTATTTAATGTGCTTGCCAAGTGCTGCAAGCACACTATTCTATTACTATATTAACTTGCTAATTTATCAACCAGCCCATCTATTAGTACTTGTGGCACACCTTGCGAACAACGTTCAATACGACCCCGCACGCCATAAACCTCAGCAAGGCTTTCGGGGGTAATAACCTCAGCGGGTTCGCCTTGAGCAATTAAATTACCTTGTTTCAACATTAATACATGCTCCGCATGTTTGAGCGCAATATTAATATCATGAACCACCACAACCGTGATTATATTTCGACGTTTCGTCTCTTTTGCGACTAAATCCATCACATGATATTGGTAATTTAAATCTAACGCACTTAAAGGCTCATCTAATAACAATAAGTTGGGTTGACGAATTAAAGATTGTGCCAAACCCACTAATTGTTTTTGACCACCTGAAAGTTGGTCTAAATAACTTAACGCCAAATGTTCAATACCCAATTGACGTAATAATCCCATTACTTCGTCTTTACTATTTTCATTGCTCAAACCGCCTGAAGCACGTTGAGCAACAATCACTGACTCTAAAACATACAGGTGCACACCAGCAGGTAATGTTTGCGGTAAATACACCACATTTTGTGCTCGCTGGGCAAAACTCTGTTGGGTTAAATCCTGACCATCCAGTAACAGCTGCCCTGTTGCCTTGTTTAATCCTGCCAACGAACGCAACAATGTGGATTTGCCACTACCATTTGGCCCAAGCAATACCGTGATCTTACCGCGAGGCAAGATATCCGTCGATAGGTTCTCAATTACGGGGCGTTTAGGGTAACCTGCATTAAATTGGTTAATAATCAGGCCACTCATGATACGTTCCCTCTATGACGTAAAATAATGCTTAGGAAGAACGGTACACCAACCAACGAGGTCACGATCCCAACAGGGATAATCACACCCGGAATAATATTCTTCGACGCTATTGAGGCCATGGATAAAATTAACGCCCCAATTAATGCACTTGCAGGCAGATAAAAACGGTGATCTTCACCAAAAATCAACCTTGCTATATGTGGCGCAACTAAACCAATAAAGGCAATAGGACCGACAAATGCCACTGCTAGCGCCGATAAAATACTAATGCGTAATAACGTTGTTAACCTTAAACGGCGCACATCAATACCGAAACTGATCGCCCTATCCTCACCCAATCTTAAAGCCGTTAGCTTCCATGAACTCATCATGGCAATTGGGAAAATAAGTGCGAAAACTAATGCCATCACCCCAAGTTTCACCCAAGTCGCTTTTGATAAACTGCCCATCGTCCAAAAGACTAAACCCTGCAAGGTATCTTCTGTTGCGATGAATTGCATCATGGAAACCAATGCATTAAAGGTGAACACAAGCGCAATACCAAACAGTACGACACCTGAAGTTGCTACACGCGTCCAACGAGTGACTGCGTCTAACATCAGTGCGGCTAACAGGGCAAAAATAAAGGCATTGGCTGATATCACCCATTGGTCAGGCACGCCTGGAATTGCAATACCAGAAACAATCGCTAATGCGGCACCGAATGCTGCTGCATTAGATACCCCTAATGTAAATGGGCTCGCTAACGGGTTATTGAGGATTGTCTGCATCTCAGCACCCGCAAGCCCTAATGACATGCCAATCACCACGGCCATCAATGCGTAAGGCAAGCGAATGTCCCAGACAATGACACGCGTTCCTGCATCAACCGACTCTGGGGTCATCAACGTTTGCCATAAGCGCTCAAGAGATAACCCTGAAGGCCCCAAGGTAAAATCTATAACCAGTGATAATAAAATTGCCGCGATGATAACAACTATCCATGTCAATCGACGGCGTAACATAGTTTGATAATGCTGTTTTACATTATCGTCAGCCTGAATAGCCGCTTTTTCAGCCGTAATCATTGGCTCGCTCGTAATACTCATCAACTCTTACCCGTTTTCATTACTTTTCGCTGACCCAATATACACCGGTTGGTTCGATGGCGAGAAACTCTCGATGCAATTCTTCTAGTGTTTTTTGCGGTTCTAGATCGGCAAATTGTTCTGGGTAGAACCATTTGGCGAAAACTTGCGTCGCAATCACATTGTATGGAGAGTTATAGTAATTGTGCCAGATAGCATAATCTTGCTTATCTTTTACGGCTGATAACGAGCTAATCCCTTTACGTTCAGTAATTTTTTTCAGGCTTTTTTGTGCATCTGTTAATGTGCTTTGTGCGCCTAATTGAACGCCGGCATCTTTACTACCCGGTGCTTTTGCACCAGATGCAATGTAAATATTTGGGTCTGCTGCAATAATTTTCTCTAAGTTCATCGTACCAAGCGCGCCCGGCAAAACACCTTTAGCAATATTTTTACCACCAGCTAAATCAATAAAATTCCCCATATTTCCATCGCCAGCGGTACCACAGCAATCTTCAAAAGCACCAGCGCGTAATTCAATAAAAACACTTGGTTTTTTATCTTCTGGTATTTTCGAAGTAATATCAGTGACTAATTTTTGGTTTCTTTCATAAAAATCGACATATTTATTTGCCGCCTGTTCGCGGTTCAATGCTTTACCAAGTAAACGCATGCTTGGTAAAGTGTTTTCCAGTGGTTTATCACGGAAATCCACAAATACGACAGGTACACCAGCTTTTTCGAGCTGGCTAACTAATTCACTATTTTTACCCGGCCCATGGCCTGACAAACCAAAAATCGCAATATCTGGATTTAGAGTTAATACTTTTTCTGAACTGACGCTATCTGCACTGGTATTACCAATTAATGGAATGTTATCAATTTCAGGAAATTTCGCTTTATAAACAGCATAGGTTTGCGGGTCTAGTTTTCGAAGGTCACCTTGCCAACCTACAATTCGCTCAATGGGTTTATCACCTTCTAGCAGAGCTATTGCACTAAATAGGCGCCCTTCGCCTAATAAAATGCGATTAACATTATCAGGAACCTCAACGGTACGACCTGCAATATCAGTCACTGTTACAGCCCAAGCGCTCATACTGGCACTTGCTAATAACGCTAAACTTATTCCTTTTACTACCGACCTAGCTACAGACTTCTTGGCTACCGACGACATAGTATTAAGCTCCACTCTTAACCTCATTGACTTACTTTTTTTTATGCGGTAACAATAAAGCAAATAAGAATACTTATCAATACGATTATTAGTTTAATCATGGCTTTCATCAATAGAATTCTGTGACCATCATCGTAAACCTAAACATTCAGCCTATTTTACCGCCAAAATGCAGGTTTATTGCGCTATATATAAAAAAACAGCACCCTATTAAGAGTGCTGTTATTGATGATAGATATTTAAAAAAACTATTTATCTAAATTTTCGCGGTAACTTGGAAAGCTCATGTCTTTATAACGGATAAACGTCGTTTTCTTCGCTATCTTATAACCAAACCAAATTGCTAAAAATAACGGAATTCCAATATAAGTTGCGGTAACCCCTACCCAATCAATTTTATCTTCTAAAAAAGCTTGGTAGTTTTGACCCAACGTGATTGTTAAGCACAAAATAAAGGCAAAAATAGGACCGATTGGGAAAAAGCCTGAACGATAAGGTAAGTCATTAAGATCTCTCCCTTGTGCAATATAGCCCCTACGGAAACGATAATGGCTAATGGCAATACCTAACCAAGCAATAAACCCTGTCATCCCCGATGTATTTAACAACCACAAGTACACCGTTTGGTTGCCAAACATGGAACTTAGGAAACATAACCCTGCAACAACCGTCGTTGCTAACAATGCATAACGAGGTACGCCACCTTTAGATAAACGGGCGAAAATACGTGGAGCCTTACCTTCTCGGGCTAAGGTATACAACATACGCGTTGATGCGTACATACCGGAGTTACCTGCCGATAATACCGCTGTTAAAATAACCGCATTCATTACTGCTGCCGCAGATAATAAGCCTGCATTTTCAAATACTAAAGTGAATGGGCTTACACTAATATCTTTGACATCATTACGCAGTAAGTTTGGATCAGTGTAAGGAATGATCAAACTAATAATTAAGATTGCAAAGATATAGAATAACAAGATACGCCAAAATACTTTGCGCACGGCTTTTGGAATATTTTTAGCGGGGTCTTTCGATTCACCCGCAGCAATACCGATTAATTCAGTTCCTTGGAATGAGAACCCAACTATCATTGCCACACCAATCATGGCTGAAAAACCACCAGCAAAAGGCGCATCACCAATTTCCCAATTATGCCACCCGGCATTTTCCGCACCGCTCATGATGCCAAAAATCATTAATACGCCGACAACAATAAAAATGATGACCGTGGTGACTTTTATTAATGAGAACCAGTATTCAGCCTCACCAAACCCTTTAACCGAGATGAAATTCAGTAAGAAAATAATGGCAAGGAAAATGGCGCTCCAAATCCAACCGGGGGTATCTGGGAACCAGTAAGTCATCACTAATTGAGCGGCAACTAAGTCAACCGCAATGGTCACAGCCCAGTTGTACCAATAGTTCCACCCAAGCGCAAAGCCAAAGCCTTCATCGACATATTTTGCACCATAGGTTGCAAATGAACCTGAAACGGGCATATATGCGGCTAACTCACCTAAACTGGTCATCAAAAAATAGACCATTAAGCCAATGATAGCATAAGAAAGGAGTGCTCCGCCGGGGCCTGCTTGTGCAACCGTTGCCCCAGAGGCAACAAATAAACCTGTACCGATGGACCCACCGATAGCAATCATCGCAAGATGGCGTGCCTTTAGCTCACGGCGTAGTCTTTGTGGGCCGCCCTGCGAGATAGTATTGGTATGTTGTTCTGACATTTGTTCCCTGCATTTTATTATTCAGCTAATATCGCAGGGATTCTAGCAAAATAGGCTGTGAGAACTAAGCAACTCTTCACTGTTATAAGATACCTTCATAATTCACACAAAATTATAAGTAAAATGCGTTATCTCAAAAAATTCAGTATACCCTCTTAATAAGAGGACGACGTCTTATTTTCTTTATCGTGTCAGTAGCGGCAAATGTGACTGTTCAAGGCACATAAAAAGTGCAGCCAACAACGCGATAGCCTATCACAAGTACAACACATTCACTGCAATCCTCTATAGCTTTTAGCGTGTCGCTAGGCTGCAATTGAGACTATCCAAGGAGCATACATTAGTATGTGACTTGGGTCGTCGATTGCAGCCAACAACGCGACAGGTTAAAAGATGACGAGGATTTTTAATTACAGTAAGACAGAAGGTTAGTAATCGCATTCGAAAGATGCTTTTGACGGTGATAAATCAAATATAGCGTTCTTTCTAAATGAAGTTCATCTATTTTTAGTTCAACTAGAGAGCCATTTTCTAATTGCTCTTCGATCGCTCGACGAGATAAACAACTTATACCTATTCCATAACGAACTGCATGTTTGATAGCTTCTGAATTCCCTAGCTCCATTAAAATATGAAAGCCAGGAAGATGTGCAAATAATAATTGGTCGAGCACGTCCCGCGTACCTGAACCTCTTTCACGCAAAATCCAAGGCGCATCACGCAAATCTTTTAAAGAAACTTTTTTATTCGCCAATGGATTTTGGGGTGAAACAAAAATAACGAGTTCATCTTTTAACCATGCTTTTGAAATTAACTCAGGGCTATGACAAACGCCTTCGATTAACCCAACATCGGCTCTAAATTCCATGACTGCTTTAATAATTTCTTCTGTGTTACTGATAAAAAGCTCTAAAGGAATATCCGGGTGGTCATGACGGTAACCCGCTAAGACTTCTGGTAAAATATAATTACCAATCGTTGTACTTGCTGCAAGACGCACTGCGCCCATCTCTTTTTTAAATAATTGCTCGACTTCTAACCCTTGCTCTAATAACGCTAAAGCTTTGGGATATAGCAGCCTTCCGTGCTCATTCGTAACAAGTCGTTTACCCACACGGTCAAATAATTGAACGCCTAATTGACCTTCTAAATCCGTTAGCGACGCGCTGACAGCCGATTGTGAAAGTGCTAATAACTGAGATGCCTGCGTCGTGGAGCCACTTTTTAATACTTCCGTAAAAACCTCAAGTTGCCTAAGTGTAATTCGCATAAAGGTAAGCCCCAACGTGATTTTTAGTATTTGTAATAATAATGTTAATATTAACGATTTATTCGCAATATTCCAGAAGAAACTTATAATCTATTTTGGTGGTAGATTATATAATGATAATCAATTTAAATTATTATTACTTTTGTTATATCCTTATTACTAAATCTTATAAGCGGTAATAAAGAGTATTATCATGAATAAAAGTGACACCAACACCCTTGAGCAGAATAGCCTAAACCCTATATTTAAACTCATACCAGGTATTATTCTAGCGGGTATTCTAACTGCTATTGCAATTTACCTCGGTGACCAACCCTGGTTTATGGATATTGGTTTAGGTGCATTAACTCTCGCAATATTATTAGGAATTATTGTCGGGAATACTTTTTACCCCGTAGCCAGTCAATCTTGTGATGCTGGCATTAAATTTGCCAAACACTATTTTTTACGTGCCGGGATTATTTTGTATGGCTTTCGCCTTACTTTTCAACAGATCACTGACGTAGGCGCTACTGGTGTAATTATTGATGCTTTAACATTAACATCGACATTTTTATTAGCGTATTGGCTAGGCAAAAAAGTGTTCGGTCTTGATGAAGAAACAACATTATTAATTGGTGCTGGCAGTAGTATCTGTGGCGCAGCCGCGGTCATGGCAACTGAGCCTGTCGTTAAAGCATCCGCAAGTAAAGTCGCGGTTGCCGTTTCAACCGTTGTTATCTTTGGTACGATTTGTATCTTTGTTTACCCTTGGATTTACCAATTAAACGCACACTTTGGTTGGTTTCCGGCAACAGAAGAAACCTTTGGAATTTACATTGGTTCAACAGTACATGAAGTTGCACAGGTTGTTGCAGCAGGCCATACAATTGGTACAGATGCAGAAAATGCCTCTGTTATTGCCAAAATGATCCGTGTCATGATGCTTGCGCCATTTTTAATTATTTTATCTGCGTTTTTAAGCCGTAAAACGGCCGCTAACCAAACAATAAAGACCCAAAAAAGTAAAATTACTATTCCTTGGTTTGCTGTATTTTTTATTGTTGTCGCAGGTTTTAACTCACTCAATTTACTGCCTCAGGCATTAGTACAGCAAGTTATTGCTTTGGATACCATTTTACTTGCTATGGCAATGGTTGCTTTAGGGTTGACTACCCATGTTAGCGCTATTCGCCAAGCGGGCATTAAACCATTGCTAATGGCGTTGATACTGTTTGTTTGGTTGATAGTTGGCGGGCTATTAATTAACTTACTGATTCAAAACATTTTTTAATCTACATTTTCCTCGTTTTTAGCCACCTTAACTGGTGGCTTGTTTGTTGATTTCATTTATTCACTTATTAATGGCATACTCCAATAAAAAGGAGTCAAAAATGAAATATATTGGAGCACATGTCAGCGCCTCTGGTGGCGTTGACCAAGCCGTTATTCGTGCACATGAAATCAACGCAACCGCTTTTGCATTGTTCACAAAAAATCAGCGTCAGTGGAAAGCTGCGCCACTGAGCGAAGAAGTGATTAAAAAATTTAAAGATAACTGCAAAAAATATGGATACGGTAAACACCAGATCCTGCCCCATGACAGCTATTTAATCAATTTAGGTCATCCTGAATTTGAAGCTCTAGAAAAATCTCGGGTCGCTTTTATCGATGAAATGCAGCGCTGTGAGCAATTAGGTATTGATTTACTTAATTTCCACCCAGGTAGTCATTTAAACAAAATTGAAATTGACGACTGTTTAGCGCGGATTGCTGAATCTATTAATATCGCGCTTGCTGAAACCGAGGGAGTGACTGCTGTCATTGAAAATACGGCAGGGCAAGGTACTAACTTAGGTTTTGACTTTACACATCTCGCAAAAATTATTGATGGGGTAAAAGATAAAAGCCGTGTAGGTGTGTGTATCGATACTTGTCATGCTTTTGCCGCAGGTTATGACCTACGCACTGCCGAAGATTGTGATAAAACATTTGACCAGTTTGCAGAAATTGTCGGGTTTGAATTTCTAAAAGGAATGCACCTTAATGATGCGAAAAGTGAATTTGCCAGCCGTGTCGACCGCCACCATAGTTTAGGTGAAGGGAATATTGGTTTTGCACCATTTACTTACATTATGCAAGATAACCGTTTCGATGGTATCCCTTTGATTTTAGAAACCGTAAACCCCGATATTTGGCCACAAGAAATTGCGTGGTTAAAAGCACAACAAAATAATTAGCGATTTAGCCTACTTTCTAATAACAAAAACCCCCGCATTTATCATATGGGGGTTTTATTTGAACTGAATGACCTATAACGATTTCATTTCAATTTTTGCCATCATATCCGCTAATTTATTTCTATTTTTTAAGCCGACATCTGGCTGGGAAACTGAGAGTGCAGAAATTGCAGTCGCCATACGTAAGGTATGCTCACTGGACTCACCATTGAGTAGCCCGTAAGCTAGCCCTGCCACCATCGAGTCACCAGCCCCAACCGTGCTTATCACTTCACAATGTGGTGGTTTAGCTAACCAAGAACCCGAAGCATTAACCCACAGAGCCCCTTCTTCCCCTAGCGATATGACAACATGGGAAATGCCTTTATCTCTTAATTCATGGGCTGCAGCTACGACATCTTGTAAGTCTGGCAGTTTTCGACCAACCCAACTTTCTAGCTCATGACGATTAGGTTTTACTAGCCATGGTGACGCTTTTAAACCCGCCTTTAAGGCTTCTCGACTGCTATCAAAAATAATACATGGGCATAATTGGCGAAGGCGAGTCATCCACCGAGTAAATTCTTCTGGATCAATACCACTTGGCAAACTTCCGCTAACCACAACCATATCAAAATGGCCAAGCCAATTGAGTGATTCTGTCGAGAAACGGTTCCAGTCTTCTTTGCTGACCTCAAAACCTGAAAAGTTGAAATCAGTCGATTCCCCATTGTTTTCCGTGAGTTTTACGTTAATTCGTGTCCGTCCTGGCACCATACTAAAGCGGTTAGCCATGCCATTTTCACTGAAAAAATGTTGGAATTCTTCTTGGTTATCCTTTCCCATAAAACCACTAACAGTGATATCAATACCTAAGTCACGGAGTACTTTTGCGACATTGACCCCTTTACCACCCGCATTGAGGCTAGCGGTTTTGACTAAATTGACTTCCCCCACTTCGATATTAGAGCATAAGCCCACAAGGTCGTAAGCAGGATTTAATGTAATTGTAGCAACCCGGCGAGTCATAACCACTAATCTCCCTTATCATGATTATCGTGTCTTTAAATTTAAGTATAGTTATAACATTAAAGCATATTGTTTTCAGTGATATTTGTACT
The DNA here is from genome assembly GCF_028477785.1 of Providencia sp. PROV269. Taxonomy (NCBI): domain Bacteria; kingdom Pseudomonadati; phylum Pseudomonadota; class Gammaproteobacteria; order Enterobacterales; family Morganellaceae; genus Providencia; species Providencia sp. PROV269. The sequence continues at coordinate 339,350 of NZ_JAMPLV010000003.1, forward strand.
TTTTCCTGCTTGTTTTTCTACAAGATTATGTCAGGATCAGCGCGCTGAAAAATAAAATAATAAGGAGAATATATGTCTGAGCCTGCTTACGTCGTCGTTGGTGTCGGTGTGCTAATCACTAACAAGTATGGGCAAATTTTGATAGGTAAACGCAGTAGTAAACATGCGCCCTATTGGTCCATTTTCGGCGGACATGTCGACCCCGGTGAATCTTTTGAAACCTGTGCAATTCGCGAAATAAAAGAAGAGATAGGTATTGATATCCAAGCCCCCACTGTTTTTGGCATCAGCAATAATTTACAAACTCACCAACAAGAAGGTAAACACACCGTTTCTGTTTGCATGCATGTTGAATATGACGGTGATGTTGAGCCTCAAATTATGGAACCAGATAAATGTGAAAGCTTAATGTGGGTTTCACCAGACAAACTCCCAGAACCGCATTTTGAGGCTAGTCGCAACGCGGTTGACCTCTGGCTAACACAACGTTTCTATCGCCAAAACGCCTAATTAATCGTAAGCGTACAAACATTCTCGCGTTGTACGTTTATTATCCATCCCTTTCTAATTACTCATTTTTCCCTGTTTTATTCTATTTACTATATTTACAATACTTCATGCTTGCCGTATCATTTAGCTAGTACAGTGAAACAATATATTTAGGAGCCACCATGGCTATTGATGGAACAACACAACAAAAAAATCCTTCTATATTAGGAGGTGCTATGATCATTGCCGGTACCGCAGTGGGTGCTGGTATGTTTTCTATTCCTATGGTGACTTCTGGCGTATGGTTCACAGGCTCCGTCATACTGTTGATTTATACCTTTATTTGCATGTTACTTTCTGGGTTAATGATTTTAGAAGCCAATATGAATTACCCTGCGGGCGCTAGTTTCCATACGATGGTTAAAGATTTGTTGGGTTCGACATGGAATTCAATTAATAGTTTATCCGTCACCTTTGTGCTTTACATACTTACTTATGCCTATATTTCTGCGGGTAGCTCTATCATCGCAGCGAATTTGTCAGAAAAAATACAGATACCTCAAGCAGGTGCTGGCTTTATTTTTGCCTTCATAGTGGCTTTTTTTGTGTGGCTTTCTACGCGTGCTGTCGATAGGTTAAGCACTATTTTAATTGGTGGAATGGTAATCACCTTTATTATGTCAATCGGTGGAATGGTTTCAACTGCATCTCCAGCTATCTTATTTAACCAAACTGAACAAGGTGAAAGCCAGTATCTTCCATATGCCTTAGCCGCATTACCTTATTTATTAACTTCATTTGGTTATCACGGTAATGTGCCAGGATTAGTAAAATATTATAATAAAGATAGCCGCAGTGTTGTTAAGAGCCTCGTCTATGGCGCAACCATTACCGTGGTTATCTATATTTTGTGGCAGTATGCGATTCAAGGAAATATTCCAAGAACTTCATTTATTGAAATCAGAGAAAATGGTAATAATATTGATGCATTACTGACCCAAATGAATATTTCCACCCAAAGCAGTTTTATTTCTCAGTTTTTGAACCTGTTCTCCTATATGGCTTTAGCGAGTTCTTTCTTAGGTGTATCTTTAGGGCTATTTGATTTTATCGCTGATTTTTTCAAATTTGAAGATAACAAATTTGGCCGCCTTAAATCCATATTAGTCACCTTTTTACCACCAACAGTACTCGCTTTAATTTTTCCTAATGGGTTTATTTATGCGATTGGTTTTGCAGGGTTAGCAGCGACTATTTGGGCTGTTATTGTCCCTGCCCTGATGGCGAAAGCAAGTCGTAAACGCTACCCTAACAACAGTTATAAAGCACCAGGAGGGAGCTTTATCATTGGCTTCGTGATCCTCTTTGGATTAATTAATGCGGTCGCTCATTTATTATCGCTATCTGGTTTACTTCCTATCTATTAACCATTCGAGTATGAATATAACCTACGGGTTATATTCATACTGATATTTATCTAAATATTTTTCACTGAAAATTGACTTCAGCATCTTGCCTAATTCCTTATCTGCGAGTAATTTTGTCGCACTCTTTTTGACAACCCTAAAGAAGGTTATTTATGGCCAAGGCCAACGAAATTAAACGTGGTTTAGCAATTAACTACAATGGCAAACTATTACTTGTAAAAGACATTGATATTCAAGCACCTAGCGCTCGTGGTGCAAGTACGCTATATAAAATGCGCTTTACTGATATCAAAACTGGCCAGAAAGTTGAAGAGCGTTTCAAAGGCGATGATATTTTAGAAACCATTTCGCTAACACGCCGTGGAGTGAGCTTTTCTTATATTGATGGTGATGAATATGTCTTCATGGACAATGAAGATTACACTCCTTACATTTTCAAAAAAGCGGATATTGAAGAAGAATTACTTTTTATTCCTGAAGAAGGGTTACCAGGAATGCAAGTATTAACAATGGATGGACAAGTTCTTGCATTAGAGCTACCACAAACGGTTGATATGGTGATTGTTGAAACAACACCTGCAATTAAAGGCGCATCAGCAAGCGCACGGACTAAACCCGCAACCATGGCTACAGGACTAACAGTCCAAGTCCCTGAATATTTAACCAGCGGAGAAAAAATTCGTATTCATATCGCTGAGCGTCGTTATATGGGCCGTTGTGACTAATTTTTGTTTTTAATTTGATAGAAACAATTTTTTATATGCCTATGAAGTTACTGTTCATAGGCATATGTCATTAAAATTAAACATTGCATACCCTTCTCATATTAGTTTGCTACATTCAATTCTTATTCAACTCAAGATTAATCGTATTTTATTGTATAAATACCTAAGGTTTTATCTTTATTAATCCAATTAAATTGTTGAGTACCTTTTTGATTCGGAAGCAACATTTCTTTATTTTTTAATTTACGAATATCTGCAGATGCAGTTTCCAATTTACCATTATCATTCCAGCATTTAGTTTCAACTTTATTAGCATTCGCTTCGACAACACAAGGTGATGCAACTATGGCACCAGTAAATCGAATAACGCCTGTACTACTGCGTTTCGTCTCACTATTTTCTGACGCAACGATTGAAAAACTTGTGCTTAATGCTGTTACTGCCAGAAAAGTCATGACCATTTTTTTTACTGAGCTATTCATAATGAAATCCCCTTTTAAAATTATGTTATCGTCACTTTCTGTAATTTATTTACAGTTAAAGTATTTAATTTGGCTGAATTGCCTGAGGACGACATACTAATTCCAAAGGGATATTAATAATTTCATTTATGGTCGTAGTTTTTTATTTTTTGTTTTAATTATTTATCAAAACAAAATAAAGGACTTACATCACACTTAATTAACCACACAAAATGCAACACTTTATAAATAATATCTATTAGCATTAGCCCTATAATTTATGAAAATCGTCGCAACGCCACTTAAGGCTCATCTATACATCAAAAACTTTAGAATCGTTAAAGATAGTGTTAATCATCATGCATAAGAATTTAAATAAAAAAATCGCATTACCCTCTATCAATTTGATCGCATCAGGCCGACAGCGTGCTTGTTATCAGCATCCTGAATATGATGACCTATGTGTAAAAGTTCATTTAAGTGGAAGAGATGATAAAGAAACATTAAGAGAGGTTCGCTATTATAAGCGTCTATATAAAAAAAACTTCACAATAAAAACAATTTCTCATTACTATGGAACCCAGCAAACTGATCGCGGATTAGGATATGTATTCCAATTAATCAAAGATAAAACTGGAAATGTTTCACATACTTTAGATTACTACCTAAAAAACAAACAACTTTTTTTAAAACATAAAAAAAATATGAAAATTGCTTATGAGCAATTTAAAAAGAATATTTATAAAGAGGCTATCGCCACAATGGCACTTAAGACTTACAACATTGTTTACCAATTAGGTTATAAACCTCACGGCCAATTTCTGATTATTGATAACCTTGGGTCATCTAACTTCATTCCCATGGATTATTTTTCAGCTAGAATTGCTCGTGCTACCCTCAATCGCCGGTTTAATGATTTCGAGCAACGGCTTTATCGTGACTACAATATCAAGATATAGCACATACACTGATGGTTCACCTACATTATTACCGTTTGGTGGTCGACATAAATTACCTCTCACTCGCCAGTATCTATTTCATAAAGAAAATCCGAACAACAAAACCCCCTGATAAACATACAGTGAATTGACTTTCTTCATTATTCTTTGTTTGTCTTTTATTCTAATCATCCTTTTTAAAGTCTACTAAGCTATTCGTTTTACTCACAAATAAGCCGTCATTAGATATAAATTTAAACTTCTTTACATTTCAAACTTAAAAAGCACATATTTATGTAATTACACTGAGATAATAACCAAGAAAATGTGATTTAGATCATATTTCATTGACTGCAATTACCTGTGTTATAAGTAAAGATCCTTCATTGTAGACAGTTATCACATAAACCAATGGCAAATAGGCACTTTTATCTAATGTTTTGTAAATTTCACCTCTATTAACTCGCCATTTTGCTTTTGTTTATGTATGCTCTTAAAGGTTTGATTTGGGATTATTGCGATACCAAATCTTTTATGTAAAAAATGTAAAGAATGTCTTAGTAAATTTAGTCGATATTGATATATATCCTATACTCAATAAGTCATTAAATATGACTAGTACATTCGAAATTTAGTAGTGCTGCGATAAACACTTTCTGCGAAAAACACAGTTTTGGCATCTATAATGCGTTTTTCACAGGGATAAGTTTAGTTTTTTGTGTCTTTTTACACAATAAAGTACTAAAAAATGGTAAGGGATATATATAAGAATGCTAACTCCTGAAAAACTTAAGCGCTATGCTTGGCGCATTGTTCCGGCAATTGCAATCGCCGTAACTCTCACAGCATGTACCAACCCAAAGTCTGCTAAAAACACACAATATACTGCCAAATCAGATGCACGTATGCTAAATGGTTCTGCTGGCGACTCCTTGACGATGGCATCTCAAGATGAATTCGAAGAATTAGTACAAAGTGTTGATACTAAATCTAAAATAATGGATCAATACGCAAGCTGGAAAGGCGTGGCTTATCGTCTTGGCGGTACAACAAAGAAAGGTGTTGATTGTTCAAGTTTCGTACAGCGCACATTCTTTGAACAATTTGGTGTTGAACTCCCTCGTACCACTTCTGAACAAGAATCCTCAGGCAAAAGCGTAAAACGTAATAACCTAAAAGTCGGTGATATTGTTTTATTTAAAACAGGCCGAACTATGAAGCATGTTGGTATCTATATTGGCGACCAAAAATTTGTTCATGCGTCAACCAGTAGTGGTGTTATCGTTTCTGAAATGACTAACTCCTACTGGAGCAAAAGATATTATGCCGGTAGACGTATTATTAATGGCTCATAAGTTTTTTTAACATTCTATATCCCCCTTCCAATAAAAAAGCTTCCATACAATGGAAGCTTTTTTATTGGAAATCTTTATTAACTAAATTTAGTATAGCTATTTGATTCTTTTTGATAAAAATAGCTTAAATACCAAACCCACCTCACGATAACGCTCATTCAAAAACAAGTTATAAAACATAGCTGAACTAAACTTGTAACTAAAATAATAATGAATCATCGAGCCAATATAACCAAGCAAATATACTCAAAACTAAGCACTATAAAAGCCAGAAGACAGTTCTGCAATCGCGACGCCAGAAGCTTTTAAGCGACACATAGCAGCTAGCTCATCATTAGCATGAATGAATAGGCAAATTTCTTTTTGCCACTCTAAGATTGCGTTAGCGATCTGCATATCTGACAATGATTCAGACAATTGCTGCATTGCAATACAATCTGTCGCACAGTCATGGCTAAGTAGCTTCAGCCCCACAAGCTTATCGCTATCGGCATCATTCATAGGCACGACTTCAACATCCGTACCTATTTTGCCTGATAACCAGCGGTAGCTTTGCGGTAGCCTGTGCACCACCGAAAGACCTAATTTTTCCACAAAGATATCCTATTGAAACATTTTAGTATTTTGCCAAGTACTGATACTTACATTCTTACTTGACCTAACACGGGCTTAAGCCAATCATTCATCGTTCAAACCGAACTTTTAGTCATCCAAAAAGTAACATGAATGTTAAATGTCGAACTTTAAATATAACATTAAAAAAACAAAATGTCGTTAAATTTTTGTGACACAAATCATTGCACATTCATTTTAGTAGTAAATATATTAAAATTTAAACTAATTTTGATCTCTAAGCTCAACATCTCACTCAAAACACTTAACTTTTTTTTACATTTATGAAATGAAAATAGTAAAAAACAGTTTGTTTTTGAAGTTAAACCAAATTTTTATTAATGAATAATGTTGCAATAAGCATTAATTCATAAAACATAAATTTAACAAATTTAGCTCGAATGATAATTGATTTAGATCATTTTTCATTAAGGATTTTAATACCTCTACATTACTACTCGCTTTTATCGAGCAATGTTACTTTATCTCTAATAGATAAAATGAATGATCTAGGGAAGTAACTAGAAAATATTCTATTTAAAGAAAGGGGAATTGTGTGTTCTCAGTTTCATCCATGAAACTTGAAAACATATGGTTTACTTTGCTTTTTTCGCTAATAGAACAAATAACATTGATAATGCTACACAAGCAACCATAGAACCAACCATTGGCCATGCGCTCTGAGCGGGTATGAGTGATAATAAAGTCCCAACGAGTGCGCCAATTGAAAACCTTATTGTTCCTGCCAATGAAGAGACGGTTCCGGCAATATGTGGATAATTATCCAAGATCACTGCCATTGCATTAGAAGTAATCATCGCTATGCCACTAACATAGATTGCAACACCGATAACCAATGTCCAAAAATCTAATGCAAATGCCGTTGTAACAAGCAACCACACGCCCATCACAAATTGGATAATGATGCCAAAGTAAAGCATTTTTTCTGCGCCAAAATGCCTTACATAGCGGCTATTTATTGTCGTCATAATAAACAGGAAGATAATGTTGATACCAAAATAGTAGCCAAAATTCTGTGGAGACACCCCATTCAAATCGATATAGACAAAAGCACCTGCATTTAAGAACGAAAACATCCCGGCAAAAGAGAATGAACTCGCTAATATGTAAAACAGAACCTGTCTTGCTCTAAATAAAGTCGCAAATTGCCTTAATGTTGTACCAATATGAAACTTTTGCCTTTTAGCAACGGGCAATGTTTCCCGCACAAAACAGCTCACTAAAATAACGGCAACAACCGCAGCAATGGCGATACTCCAGAAAATGGCATGCCATGAAAACCAACGCATTAGTTCTCCCCCTAAAATAGGGGCTAATAACGGTGCCACCGTCATCACTAATACAACAAAAGACATACTTCTTGAGAATTCATCACGAGTAAACATATCTCGCATAAGTGCGTTAATCACAACACTTGCAGCTGCAGCGGCAAAACCATGTAAAAAACGTAACCAAATCAGTGAATCAATCGATTCAGTGATAGCGCAAGCCGCTGAAGCGATGGCAAAAACGACAACTCCACCCAAAATAACAGGTTTACGCCCAATGCTATCAGCCATAGGACCATAAAATAATTGCCCTATAGCAAAACCAAAAATGTAGCTATTGAGCGTCATTTGAATGCGCCCTTCATCTACATTAAAATAATGCATCATCGTCGGAAAGCTTGGTAGGTACATGTCGATAGCCAATGGCATTAGCATCGATAATAAACCTAGAATTAATATCAGCCCCAAATAGGATGAACGCTGCTGTTGCACTCTTTAAACTCCTGCTGTTTTTTTACGTGGTACATTAATGCTGTTGATTTCTTCTTCCGTCAGTGGGCGGTATTCTCCTGGCTCAAGAGCATCATCGAGCCAAATTTCCCCAACACGTTCACGGTGTAACCCACAAACGTGGTTTCCTACCGCTGCAAACATACGTTTTACTTGATGATAACGCCCTTCGCTAATCGTCAGCCTGACATCTCTAGGGCTAATAATTTCCAGTTTCGCTGGTTTAGTTGGATGTTTTTCCCCATTGAGCATAACGCCCTGAGCAAACTTCTCAGCAACATCTTGAGCAATATCATCACTCAATTGAACTCGGTACGTTTTTTCACAATGATGCTTGGGTGAAGTAATGCGATGTGACCATTGGCCATCGTCCGTCAATAATACAAGGCCGGTTGTATCGATATCTAAACGCCCTGCTGAATGCAGTTTTTGTGCAAGAGGCTCATCAATAAAAAAAAGAATTGTTGGATGTGTTGGGTCATCTGTTGAGCAAATATAGCCTTGTGGTTTATGTAACATAAAATAACGCGGCCCAGTAACTTGTACGAGGACATTGCCATCATAAGCGACTTCATGGTCAATCGTAACTTGAAAAGCCCCTGATTTAACGATTTCATCATCAACCGTTACAAGCCCTGCGCGCAGTTCTCGCGCTACCAAACTTCGGCTTATCCCTAATTGCTGGGACAAAAATTTATCCAGTCGCATAGATTCTCTTAACTTGATGGAATGCCAGTGAAGCGTACAATAACGCTCAACTGTCAGAATATAGAGTGAAAGGTTGTTGTGATTGTTATCACATAATTCATTATAACAATAACCCTTGTGAAGTGATAGTTTCACCGAAACAACTCACATCTTTAGACAGAGTCATCGTTTTAAATTAAATTTAACGTCATTCACCTGATTTAATTACATAATGCTGAATAATATGCCTTTTGTTTTACGCCCATACCAACAAGAAGCTGTCGATGCGACGGTTGATTATTTCCGTAAACAGACTCACCCTGCCGTAATTGTCTTGCCAACTGGCGCAGGTAAAAGCTTAGTGATCGCTGAATTGGCGCGGCTTGCTCGTGGCCGAGTGCTGGTATTAGCACATGTAAAAGAATTAGTTGAGCAGAATCATGCTAAGTACCTCACATATGGCCTACAAGCCGATATATTTGCCGCAGGTCTAAATCGAAAAGAATCTCAAAGCAAAGTCGTGTTTGGTAGCGTGCAATCTGTTGCTCGAAACCTTAAAGCCTTTGATGCACATTTTTCGTTAGTGATTATTGATGAGTGTCACCGTATAAGTTTGAATGATAAAAGCCAATACCAACAAATCATCCAGGCTTTACAGTCCAATAACCCTTCATTACGTATTTTAGGATTAACCGCCACGCCCTACCGTCTCAACAGTGGTTGGATTTACCAATACCATTACCATGGTATGGTACGTGGCGATGAAAATTGTTTTTTCCGTGAGTGTATTTATGAACTACCTCTACATTATATGATTAAAAACAAATTCTTAGTACCACCTGAACGCTTAGATATGCCTGTTCTCCAATATGATTTTAGCCAAGTTTCACTGACATCATCAGGTATTTTTAATGAACAAGAGCTTAATCTGTCATTAAAAAAGCAGCAACGCATTACCCCTAAAATTATTGAGCAAGTTATTGAATATGCAGCACCATTACAAGGCTGTATGATTTTTGCAGCAACGGTTGAGCACGCAAAAGAAATTTTGGGCTATTTACCCCAAAACAGTGCGGCATTAGTGACAGCTGAAACCCCTGCTGCTGATAGGCAAGCAATTATTAACCAATTTAAAAACAAAGAATTACACTATCTCGTTAACGTTTCAGTATTAACAACTGGGTTTGATGCGCCTCATGTTGATGTGATTGCGATTTTACGACCCACAGAGTCAGTCAGCTTATACCAACAAATTGTTGGCCGAGGATTACGCCTATCCGAAGGAAAAACCCGCTGTTTAATCTTAGATTATGCCGGTAATCCACATGATTTGTTTCGGCCTGAAGTGGGTTCTAGTAGACCCAACTCAACCAGTGTTCCCGTGCAAGTTTTCTGTCCATTGTGCCAATTTGCGAATATTTTTTGGGGTAAATGTACCTCTGATGGGCAAATTATTGAACATTACGGCCGGCGCTGCCAAGGCTGGGAAGAGGATGAAAATAGGCAGAAAAAACAATGTGAATTTCGTTTTCGCTTCAAGCAATGTCCACATTGCGGTGCAGAAAATGATATTGCTGCTCGTCGCTGCCAAAAATGCCAAGAGGTGCTTACCGACCCTGACGATATGCTAAAAGCCGCATTAAAACTTAAAGATGCATTAATCATTCGTTGCGGTGGTATGCAATTCATTACTGGAAGTGATTCCAAAGGTGAATGGATTAAAATAAATTATTTTGATGAAGACGGAACTAGCGTTTCTGAACGTTTTCGCTTAGCGACGCCCGCACAAAAACGCGTATTCGAATATCGTTTTTTACGAGAGCATCAGCGTGCTCCGGGTGTTCCATTTAAATGGAATAGTGCAAATGATATATTATTGCAGCAATCTTTATTACGTTATCCTCAATTTATTGTTGCACGCAAAAAAGAGCGTTTTTGGGAAATTAGAGAGAAAATCTTCGATTATCAAGGGCGTTTTCGCGTTGCAGATTCTCTATCATAAAGCGAAAACGATCATAATGATTGCTGGATGATGGATTTTTCGTTAAAATGCCGCCCGCCTTCCGATATCTTGTTCGCTGAATGAAGTATCCATAGGCCAAATCTCGAACCTGCTGCTGGGTCGCCTGTAGCAGGAATTTATATTTTCTTTTTATAGAGAAATAGTAATGTTAACTATCAATGCAATTGAACGTAAAGAGCAGGGTAAGGGTGCGAGCCGCCGCCTGCGCAGAGATAACCAGCTTCCAGCTATCGTTTACGGTGGCAACCAAGAAGCTATCTCTGTAACTCTTAACCACGATGAAATCATCAACCAAGAAAGCAAAGCAGAATTTTACGAAGTTCTGAACCTGGTTATCGATGGTAAAGAAACAAAAGTAAAAGTTCAGGCTGTTCAACGTCACCCATTTAAGCCAAAAGTGACGCACATTGACTTCCTGCGCGCTTAATTAAAGCCCACAGCCGAGCTTTAGAATTTTCGGGACGCCGAGTAAATAACGCCGCAATTGCGGCGTTATTTATTTCTACCGATTCAACGCCACAGCCTATTTAGCCCCCCGGCGTTGTAACTGGTCACGCAAATTAGGTGGTGTACCGCGAATGGTCAACGTATCAGTGACAGGGTCCCAAAAGATACGCTCTCCCATAAGCATCGCATCAAAGCTAATCGTGATCCCTCCGCCACTCCCTGAGAACTTCGTTAATTGCTTCAACGTTCCTCTATCGGCAGGGAAACTTTCTTCGAGTTGATAATCATTTTGGCGAGCGAAATCATCGAAGCTTTGTTCTTCAACCATTGGCAGCTCTTTTGCCAGCGCCTGTAACTCAATTTCCTCTCCAGACTGTAATTGTTCTGTACAATAACTATGCACTTGCTGGCGATAAGCTTGACGTGTGTTTTTGTCCATTTGTGCATTATCACAAAAATCGTCAAGTGCCTGTACCAAGCCTTTATTCTGAACTTTTGCATTTAATCCCTCTGATGCAGCCAAAAAGTCCATAAAGAAATCAGATACTTTTCGCCCTACTCTACCTTTTAAGAAAGTTAAATAGCGTTTTGATTCAGGATTGGTCTCCCATTCTGTTAAATCAATACGAGCGACAATATCTGCATGAGGAATATCTAAATAATGTGTGGTGCCTAAATCCAATGATTCCGTGACAAACATGCTGTCACAACTATTGAGCACCGCAATTAATAAATATTCGACCGCGAGGTAACGGTATTGACAAAAGAGAACCACGCCCCCTTCAGCAAAAGGATATTTGGCTAATTCATCTTTCAAGCGAACGGTCATCGCACGGCTGAACCCTAAAAACTCTTCCTCGCCTTTACGCAATAACTTTAACGCATCGGCAAGTTCACTTTCTTCGTTAAATTCGCCAAATGCTTTACTTTTTGCACTATAGACGCGGTGTAACTCTGCCATCATGTCTTGTACGACACCATCTGCTGTCAATAAAGAATCCCGCAACATCACCTCTAGGGTTTGCTCATCTCTTTTAATTAACTGGTGTAAAGCTATCTGGTTAATTTCCAGACTCATTGTTGGCTCCTTCGTTATAGCGAAAATAATGTTGCGCGTATTCAAACATTGATATTATTCCTCTGCAACAGAAACCATCATTTGTTCTATTTTCAGCCTAATTACGCTGAACTAATACGCACTTTACGAATCTGAATTAGCATTATTATCACTTAAACAAAAATTTGTTGCGAAGAAAGAAGAAAAACCAGCTGTGATACGCTATGATATGTAGCTTTCATTAATTTAGGATGTCTCAATTTATGCCACAATCATCTCGCTATAGTGATGAAAAAGTTGAAGGTTTACTTTCTGACCTCGTGAGCGTGTTAGAAAAAAACCACACCCCTGTTGACCTTTCCCTCATGGTGTTAGGTAATATGGTAACGAATCTGCTGAATACGTCGGTTGCGCCTGCGCAACGTAAAATGATTGCAGAATCATTCGCAAATGCATTACTTTCTTCTGTTAAAGAAGATCAATCACACTAATTGATTAATGAAATAAACAGTATGGTCACCCACCTGCGCTACCGTGACAAAGTCTCTAACATGATTGGTTGGGGGCACTGGTTTGCACTATTCAATATACTGCTTAGCCTCGTGTTAAGTAGTAGCTATCTGTTTATTTTTGATTGGCCAGATACCCTAACTGGCCGAATTTATGCTTTCGTCAGTTGGATTGGTCACTTTAGTTTTGTGGTCTTTGCGACTTACTTACTAATTGTTTTTCCACTGACCTTTATTGTTATGTCTCAGCGGCTGCTGAGGGTACTTTGTGTTGCCCTTGCAACGGCTGGTACAACGCTATTAATTTTTGATATCCGTGTTTTTAGCCAATTTGGTTTGCATTTAACACCACAAGTTTGGGACTTGGTCATCAACCCAACTAAGGGTGAGATGGCTCGTGAATGGCAACTGATGTTTATCAGCATTCCGATTATCTTTCTTGTTGAAATGTTATTTGCGACTTGGAGTTGGCAAAAATTACGTAGTTTAAATCGCCAAACATTTGGCAAACCGCTTGCGGGTATTTTTATTGTGACCTTTATTATGTCACACCTGATGTATGCATGGGCCGATGCTAATTTTTATCGCCCTATCACCATGCAACGCTACAATTATCCATTGTCACAACCCATGACAGCCCGCAAGCTGCTTGATAGATATGGCCTGTTAGACTTAACTGAACATCAAAACCGCGTATTCCAGCAAGGTAGCCCAACAGCACTTAAATTAAACTACCCATTGAAACCTTTAAGTTATTATGACCAAGGCGCCGATTACAACTTATTATTGTTGGTCATTGATGATCTTGGAGACAAATCTCAACAAGATTCTATGGGTGCGTTAAACGAATTTAAAGAAATCAGTACACAGTTTACGAATCACTACACTGCCGGTCTACGTAACGATACCGCGCTATTTGGCTTATTCTATGGTATTTCATCAACTTATTTCGATAATATTCTCAATGGTCGCCATCCATCAGCGCTAATCGAAGCCTTACAGCATCAAGGATATCAGTTTGGTTTATTCTCAACAGATGGCTTTAATTCTCCATTATTCAGGCAAGCTATTTTAGCGGATTACTCATTACCTGCAAAAACTGCAGATAATGACAACTTAACAGTGACACAATGGAGTAACTGGCTAGATAGCCTTAAGAATGACTCTCCTTGGTTCTCTTTCCTCAATATTAAAGGAACACCTGGAAGCGCGAAAACCAATGAACAAATCAATCGCGTGATGTCTGTATTACAGCGTGATAATCGCTTGCAAAACACCATTGTTGTTGTGACCGCAAATTACAATAACCAAGGAAAAGCAGAAAACGAGTGGTTAGATGGCAAACGCTTCAATCGTAATAATATGCAAGTGCCACTATTCATTTATTGGCCAAACACACCAGCGCAGCAAATAGATAAGCTAACTAGTCATCAAGATGTCATGACAACATTGATGCAGCGTTTACTACATGTCAGTAATCCACCCGATGATTACAGCCAAGGTGAGGATTTATTTAGTGTTAAACGTACTTACCCATGGGTGATCACCGGTGATAACGACGATGTTGTCATTACCACAGATAATGCCACCCTCTACATGGATCAAAATGGTCAGTTTAATATCTATGATAAACAAGGTGCTATAGAACGAAATGAAAAACCTGACTTGGCTGAGTTGTTGAAGATCTTTACTGAGTTAAAACGCTTTAATGAAAATTAGTGTTTAAATATCAACCAGTCGCATCTTCAGTCTATTGCTTTTAGAAGTAAAATGAGTAGTATTAATCAAAGTTCGGCATGTAGCGCAGCTTGGTAGCGCACCGTCATGGGGTGTCGGGGGTCGTAGGTTCAAATCCTATCATGCCGACCAAAATTCCCTAAGAAAACCAACCTATTACGGTTGGTTTTTTTGTATGTGTGATTTTAAAAAGGTAAAATGGCGGTAAAACTGGTGTAAAACCCCGACATGGTTATACTAGCTTTAACCAACTGCTTATACAGTCCAAAATACTCTCAATTCAATTGATAGATAGGTATACATGCCTATTTAAGCGCTACTTATTCATATTAATCTTTTACCTAAACCAATCCTATGCTGTAATATTTTCAAATTAAGACATTTAGCATTGATAAACAACTGATTGATAATGAAAACTAACTTTAGAGCCGCAACACTAATTGATATAAATGCTATATTTTCCATAGATACCATTGCGACGACAGAACGCTATGAAGACATTACCCAATGGCTCGAACAAGAAATATGTTATGTACTGGAAGCCAACAACGAAATATTGGCGTATGGTGTTCTACATTATTATTTCTATTCCCATGCTTTTATAGAGTTATTAATGGTAAATAAAAACCATCGTCGGCAAGGCCTTGGACTCACCTTAATTAATAAACTAAAAATGCAGAGTAAAACCCCAAAAATTTTTACATCTACAAACCAATCGAATACAGCCACTCAACAACTCTTAATAAAAACTGGCTTTATTCCTAGTGGATACATTGAAAATTTAGATGATAATGATCCCGAACTTATCTATTGCTATATATCTGATTAAAACCATCTAAATGGTGAACTATAATAGCGCTTTATTCATCACAACCGTTTGCAAGGTGTGATTAAATTGCTGATACACCTCTTGAGCTATCACTTCTGGATAGCTTAATACCCTAAGCTCATGCGGCTTATTTTCTGGGTAATAACTTGGATGTGCGTGAGCGTATTCAGTTTGTTGAAAACCGCAATGTTGATAAAAAGACCAACGTTTTTGGCTAACTTCATCAATAATGGGGTCTATTTCTAGAATCACTTTACCAACATCATGACAAAACAGTTTTAATACCTTTTGCCCATAACCTTGCCCTCTTAATATGGGGGAAATAGCAAGATGCTCAATGTAATAATAATCTTCGATTTTCCAACAACCAATGAAACCAATAAAAGTGTCATTCTCTTTGAAATTGAGCAAATAATAATCGCTATGATTTAATATTGCCTCTCTTCCTTGGTAGCTTCTTTGTTCATATAATGGAAAAGCTGTGTCATACAACTGGTTAATCATTGCTATCGCTTCGCTATCTTCACTTGAAACTCTTAAAGCATGTAACATTTAATCAAAACTCACCTTATAAAAAATATTTTCTAGCATACCTATTTTAAATTTTCTGACAATTATTTATCGTGCACTCATAATATTAACCTGTTGTTTTATCTTGCTATTATTTTTTCACTCCATTCGCTGATAAAAATATTTGTAGCACTATATTGACTTTTTTACCTAATAGTTCTAAAAATACTGTATATTAATACAGTCTTTACTAGAGGCTATCATGTTACGTATCGAAGTATTATTTGATAAGAACGCTCCACAAAAACCGAGTTCAATTGTTTTGCAAGCACTTGAAACTGAGATTTTACGCAAACTTCAAAACCAATATCCAGATATGATAACGCGGGTTGGGTTTAGCTCACAACAACGCGTTAACATCTCTGGAACTAAAATAACGGAAGATAAAATTCGTATTGAAGAGATACTGGAAGAAATATGGATGGATGATGGTTGGATCCCAGAAGAAACAACGGTGGATTAACCTAATACTGAAAGGAATGTTTACCCATTGTGTAACATTCCTTTTTCTTTTACTAAAAGTCGTAATTAAACCCAGCCTCATCAACAAAAACACTTCTACTTGCAGGAGAATAAAAGCAAGACAATACGTTGATTATTAAAGAAACTACTTATTTAATAATTTCTCATATCTAAATTTTACTCGTTGTTAATTAATAGATCTTATGCCTAAGAAAAGCTTTAATTTCTTTCACTGGATTTAATTTTTTATTTCCTTCACGAGTTATTCTAACCTGTGAAATACAGCTATCAACATTCACGCAAGTAGAAACTTCATTTAGCGTTAGAGTTGATAAGCTTACTGAGGGTGAATTATTGAAATCTTTCCCCATAAAGATTAAAGCAAATACGATTGCTACTATAAATAATGGCACCTCATAAAATACTTGTTTCATTATCAATGCTCTTATTGTTTGAGTGATGAAATGATAATAAACAATCTATTTCTTTGTACCTTAAAAATGAGTTAAACCAACCTTAAGATATGCTTAAATCTGATTCAAACTTGAACTATGCATATTGTCTGACACTCACTGCCTGCTTATACTTGTTCATAGAGGTGATAATATGAATATCCTATTAGTCGAAGATGATCTTCAGTTGGGAAAGGCACTATGTCGAGGGCTCGAATTGGCAGGCTTTAGTCCTTGTTGGGTAAGGCTACTTGCAGACGCAAAATTACAACTTGCATCCCGTAATTTTGACTTAATGCTCTTAGATTTAGGCTTGCCTGATGGCGATGGCCATGAAGAACTCATTACTTGGCGTAATATGGGGGAAACTATCCCAATAATTATTCTTACAGCAAGAAACCAAATGGATAACCTAGTCTCTAGTTTAGACTCAGGTGCAGATGATTTTTTAACGAAGCCATTCGCTATGCCTGAGCTTATTTCTCGAGTAAAAGCGGTTAGCCGCCGTATGGCTGGTTTTTCATCTGAAATATGGCAACTAGGTAACCTGCAATTAAATCCTCTTAATCACCAAGTGACCCTTAATGAACAATTGCTATTGCTCTCCGGGAAAGAATATTTATTACTCTATGAATTAATAAGAAATGCGGATAATGTTGTCAGAAAAACAGATTTAGAACAGCGTCTATTCGGGTTAGACGATGTGGAAAGTAACTCTTTAGAGGTTCATATTCATAATTTACGCCGAAAAATAGGTAAAGAACGTATAATTACTATCCGTGGTATTGGTTATTTATTAAAAAAAGAAGCACCACTAAGTGAAAGTTAAATCATTTTTTATTTATACATTCGGACTACAAATTAGTTCAGTTATTTTTCTTTGGCTGTTATTAGTTGGTTGGCTACAATTTTTTTATTGGCCTTCAATTCATGATGAATTAAATGAACAACAGAACGTCATCACTCAAGGGTTTGCTAAAACACTTGATGTGGTTGCTGATAAGCCAGAATATTTCAATAAAATTGCTGATAATCTACAAGAACTTTATTCTACGGCGATGGAAAGTGGCGACGATATTAGTTATCGACCGTTTATGATTGTTAGAGATAAAGAAGGAAATGTCTATTATCGAAACAGTGACAAGCTACACGTTCCATCGCTGAAATCCGTTTCTGAGCTCGCTGTATTACATAAAGACTGGCACTTTACGTCTGCATGGAATGACAAAAATACCTTTGAAGTTGTAATTGCCGAATCTTATAGTGACCGTAAATCTTTATTAGGTAGCCCAGCCGAAGGCACCGCCATCCCCCTCGCTTTTATTTTGGCTATTATGCTGTTAGCGATTTTAATTACTGCTTACTTTAGCCTACGGCCTTTAAGGCAATCTGCAAAACTAATTTCTAGCCGCCAGCCGGGTAATTTAACGCCAATAGAAACGAAAGAACAATATAAAGAAATTAGGCCTATCATTGCGGCAATCAATAACCTTATGTCTCGTGTTGATGCTGCAAATCAACGCGAAAAGCGTTTCATGGCAGATGCCGCACATGAATTACGAACACCGATTGCAGCTGTCATAGCTCAATTACATTTATTAATGCAAATTGATAATCCCAAAGAAAAAGAAGAAATTATTAATGATATGCAAGAGACTTTAAATCGAGCAGCTTCTCTATCACATCAATTAATTGACTTAGCACGCTTAGAAACTGAAGATTTTTTATTAAATAAAGAGCAAATTGACCTTCCTGTATTAATCAGTCACTTAATATCCTCACATATACCTTACGCCATTAACAAAGACATTGATGTCGAACTACAAAGCCCAAAATCTTTTTATATCCTCACTGATAAACTTGCACTGAGTAATATTTTTACTAATTTGATTGAAAACGCGATTAAATACTGCCCAGAAAAAGGGAAAATAAAAGTTATTTTAAAAGACCTGACTCCATTTGGTGGAACTATTTCCGTTCAAGATAATGGCCGAGGAATTCCAGAAGAAAGCCGTCAACTTATATTTTCTCGTTTTTATCGAGTACCTGGAACAATGGAAACCGGAAGCGGTTTAGGTTTATCTATCGCCCAAAATTTAGCCCATAAAATCGGTGCTGTAATTAGAGTTACTGATGGATTAGACAATCGAGGCATTGGTTTTATTATTGACTTACCCTAAATCTAATTATGTTATTGAGTTAACAGCATTCACTATTTTTTCTAGCTAGAATACACCTTTTATAAGTTAGTATACGTACACTTAAAAGAGGCAATAATGTCCAAGGCATTAGTTATTATTGATCTCATTGAAGAGATAATTGGTAAAAATGGCTTATCTAATTCAAGCTATCAACAGACTTGCTCTCGCAAAATTGTTGAAAAAGCCAATCAAGCAGCACAATATGCAAGAAGTCATCATATCCCAGTTATTTGGGTTAAAGTTGGGTTTTCAGACAATTACCACGATGTTCCTGCTGGCTCCCCAATGTTTCAGCAAGCCAAAAGCCTTGGTGCCTTAAAATTAAGTGGTAATGGGTGTAATTGGGCTCATGACCTTGAAGTGGCATTTCGTGACCCTGTTATGATTAAAAAAGGGGTTTCTGCATTTGCAGGAAACCATTTCCATAAATGGCTTACCGAAAATGGCATTACAGAATTGTTTATTGGCGGAGTTAGTACCGTAAAAGCCATTGAAAGTACGGCTCGGCAGGCTCATGACTTAGGGTATTATGTCACTGTACTTGAAGATTTATGTGCCGCTCCAACGCCAGAACTCCACCAGCAAAGTATTCAGGCATTGGATGGAATGGTAACGGTTTCTTCCGTTAAAGAATTTATGCAATTAAAATAACACTTAGGTATCTGATGAGATTATTTTAATTTTTGCAAGTATATCTCCCGTAGCCGGGTAGCAAGTTTCCCCGGCTTACCTTCCCCAATTAATTGGTTATTCACCATAATAACTGACCAAACTAATGTCGTTGCAGAAGTAATAAAAACTTCTTTTGCTTCTAACATTTCATCAATGCTAAATGACTTTTCAACAATGTCTATTTCTTGCTCCCGAGCAAGCTGTAAAATTGCTTGGCGAGTAATACCTGGCAATATCTTATTACTTAGTCCTCGTGTTTGTATTTGGTTCTGAGGGTTAATAATAAAACAATTACTGGAACTTCCTTCCGTAACATAGCCATTTTTAACAAAAATAGCGTCATCTGCACCTTGTTGCTTAGCGTATTCTTTCGCCATAGAAGCCGCTAATAAGGCGACTGTTTTAATATCACAACGTTGCCAACGAATATCATCGACAGTGATGACTTTTATTCCATATTTAGACTTTTCATTTTCAACAATCTTCGTCTTTTGTGTAAATAAGACCAATGTTGGCTTCGTTTTATTATCAGGATATAAAAAATTGCGTTGTTTTGCATTACCACGAGTCAATTGTAAATATACAAGCCCTTCCTCTATATTATTTTGTAGAACTAATTGAAGATGAATTTGCTTTAATTCTGCTAAATCGTAAGGTAATGATAGCTGTAATTCAGCACAAGAACGCTGCAAACGAGCCATATGATGTTCAAAGTCAACTAGCTTACCGTTAATTACTGCTGTCACTTCATATACTGCATCAGCAAATAAAAAACCACGGTCAAAAACAGATACTGATGCTTCTTCTGCAGGTAAAAACTGGCCATTCACATAAGCAATCATGCGCTGTATTCCTTTATCAATCAAATCATTACCTAACCTCTAATTAACCATACACCATATTATAAAAATTACCTTTCAATTCTTCACATTTTTGTAGTCATTTATAGATTTTCATCCGTCTTATCGGAGTATCTTTCAACCAAAAAGAATTCCAGCAAAGAGATTAAAATATAGTTTAATATTTAAAATTATTTTTAATATTAACTTGACATTAACATGCTAATTGCTAAAATGCTCTCACGTGATCTGGATCACATTTTAATTTGGGGTTACCGATGAACAGCATCAAAGAATTTATCAGCAGTGTGCAAGAAGTTATTGAATTACTCTCTAAACGTTTTATGTAAGCAAGTTAATCATTTTTCAGTCAATCAAACCTTTTAGTTACCTAATCATTAGCGTTAATTGCATTTATTTTGCACAACGACCTTGCAATCAAGGTCGTTTTTTTTATTCAAAAACATTTTCAATAATTTCAGCTACAACCATTGTCCCTATCGCAACTAAAATAAGATCCTGACCACTTACTTTCCATTCATAGCCGACATAAACAGGTAATTGTGCCAAAAATGGTGAAGGTAACGTTTTTTTTGCAATACCTGGAGGAAGCGGTTTTCCCCTACTCACTTGCTTTGCAATACCTGGCGGCAAGCCTCGATATCCCGTCAAACCATATTCAATAGCCAAAGGCCTTACATGACCAAAACTCACATTAAAACTCACATTCGAACCCCGTTGTTTATCGTAATACTTGTTCGATTTGGCATGTTTTAGCTGTTGATTGCCATTCTCTTTATTTGGTTTATCTTTGTTCTGATTTCCTTTATTTCCATGAATTTTTTGATTCCCCTTACCATTTTCTTGACCTTGATTGCCATTAGAAGATGAATTTGCAAATAATGGCGTACAAGCAATAACAGGCAATAAGATATACTGCAAAAGAACTGAACAAATCGGTTTTTTAAATATGTTCATAATAAATTCCTGTAAAGTTAATATAATATTAGGAGTATTTTTAAGAACATTATGCTTAGTTATAGAGACTCACAATCAGAAAATACTTATCACACGTAATGTTATGTAAATGTTACTTAACCCATCAAATTAACGAATGTCCTCCTTTATAATAACCTTTATTATCATTAGTATTGCTTTCATATACTAAGCAATACTTAGAACTAACAATAAGAATTAGGACGGAGTTTAATATTGTTCGCCATGAATTTTCATTACTAATATGATAAGGTCGTTTGACTATCTAATATTTTTATAAGTAATCGTTCCTAACCCCTAAAGAAGGAGAAACCATGCAGCAGCAACTGCTAGACTGGGTACGTCAGTTCAACCAAGATTACGCTAACCTTGCCTCTTTACTGATAGTGCTCGGTTTAATTCTGATCGTCGCCTGCGTATTACATTTAATTCTACATAAAATATTACTTCCACAACTCGAAAAGCGCGGGCAAAAAAGTGCAGGAACTTGGGTTCATTTAATCACTCAACATAATCTTTTTAATCGCTTTGCTTTTGTTATTCAAGGTGTTGTTGTCAATATCCAAGCAACGCTATGGTTGCATTCAGGTTCGACAGCACAAGCCGTTCTAAAGGTCGGTTCACAAGCATGGTGCCTATTATTTGGCTTACTCACCCTCTATTCTGTTCTTGATATTATACTCGGTGTGCTCCAGCGTGCCGCCAAAACTGCGCATTTACCGCTTAGAGGAATATTCCAAAGCCTTAAGCTGATTGCCACAATTTTAATTGGCATCATGATAATTGCGCTATTAATTGGTAAATCCCCACTAATTATTCTCAGCGGTCTTGGCGCAATGACCGCCGTCATGATGTTAGTTTTTAAAGACCCCATTATGGGCTTAGTTGCAGGAATTCAACTTTCAGCCAATAACATGGTTAATATTGGTGATTGGTTAGAAATGCCTAAATACGGCGCTGATGGCGCTGTTGTAGATATTGGTTTAACCACAGTAAAAGTGCGTAACTGGGATAACACAGTTACAACCATTCCTACTTATGCCCTTATTTCTGATTCCTTCAAAAATTGGAAAGGAATGACTGAATCAGGTGGCCGCAGAATTAAGCGTAGTGTCCGCTTAGATGCCAGCAGTGTACATTTTTTAACACCTGAAGAAATAGAGCAATGCATTAAAGCAAATTTACTTGAACCCTATATCGAACAAAAAATATCGGAGATTCAAGTCTTTAATTCTAGTCTACCTGATGATAAAGCGGTTCCTTTAAATCAACGCCGTTTGACGAATATAGGGACTTTCCGAGCTTATATTGAAGCTTATTTAAAATCACACCCTAATATTCACAAAAATATGACGATCATGGTCAGGCAGCTAGAATCTGACACAAATGGTATCCCAATCGAAATATATGCATTTACCAATACAACTGTATGGGTGGAATATGAAAGAATACAGTCAGACATTTTTGACCATATTTTTTCTATCCTTCCGCAATTTAATCTGATGGTACATCAATCACCTACCGGAAATGATGTTAGAATGATAGGCAATTCCCCAGAAAAATAATTAATACTAAGTGATTAGTTAAATTTTCTTATTCATCTACATCTAAAGTGGTATTTAAAAGAGGGATATATCCCTCTTTTTCCTTAGTTCTTGCCCATCGCTATATAAAAATCAATATTTCGATAGTTAATAAAAATAAAACTAATTTATGTTCTGATGAATAAAAAACCCTTATAAATTAAATAAATACACTCACCTTATCAGGGATAACATTGATGTAAGTCATGTAACTCAACAGAAACTTTTTTTAACATATAAAACAAGAAAGTAATGTTGTTATTTACATATAGGCAATGTCAATGCATAAAAATAAAATAAATACTCAATTTGGAGAACTGAGCAGGAGGGAGTTTATACAAACCTCTGCAACCGTTGCGGGTGTCGCTGCTGTTGCTGGCTCAATCACTCTTCCTTTTGCTGTTCAAGCAAAAACACCAGCAATCATGCCTGACGAAGTCAGTGAAAAAATTAGCTATAGCGCATGCTTAGTAAACTGTGGTAGCCGTTGTCCGTTAAAAGTTCATGTGAAAGATGGTGTTATCAGCCGTATTTCCAATGAAACGATGTATGACGACTCAACATTAGGTGAACACCAAATCCGTCCATGCTTACGTGGTCGTTCAGTGCGTTGGAAAACCTACAACCCAGATCGTTTAAAATACCCAATGGTTCGCGTTGGTAAACGTGGTGAAGGTAAATTTAAAAAGATTTCATGGGATGAGGCGACAACCATTATCGCCGAAAAACTGAAATATACTATTGATAAATATGGAAGTGATGCCATTTATTACCAATATGGCTCGGGTTCAACAGGCGCAAACTTACACGGCCGTGCCGCTTGTAAACGTTTATTAAGCTTAACCGGTGGTTTCTTGGGTGATTATGGCACATATTCATATGCTCAATTAATGGAAATCACGCCTTACGTATATGGTAGCGTAGAAGAATCCTATTTATCTGAAATCCAAAATTCTGACTTAGTTGTCATGTTTGGCCACAACCTTGCTGAAACACGTATGTCTGGTGGCGGTCAATTTTACGAAACTCTCAATGCGTTAGATAAAAGCAAAGCAAAAGTTATTATCATTGACCCGCGCCGCACCGATAGCGTCACAACCCTTGGTGCAGAATGGATCCCAATTTATCCAGGAACTGATGCAGCATTAGTTGCGGCTCTCGGCTATGTCATGATCGAAGAACAGCTGACAGATGAAGAATTTCTGAAAAATTATTGTGTCGGCTGGGATGAATCGACCTTACCTGCTTCTGCACCGCGCAATGCATCATATAAAGATTATATTTTAGGTAATGGCCCGGACGGTATCGCTAAAACACCTGAGTGGGCAAGCAAATTAACGGGTATCTCAGTTGCACGTATTAAGCAACTTGCACGTGAAATCGGCAATGCAAATAGAGCATGGATCTCACAAGGCTGGGGCTTACAACGCACAGAAAATGGCGAGCAAGCTTGTCGCTCCATTATGATGTTACCTCTGATGTCCGGCAATATTGGTCGTGCTGGAACAAATACTGGGCTGTGGGGGAATAGCTATGCTTACCCTGTTGCAGGTTTTGCTTTACCTAACCCAGTAAAAGCCTTGATTCCGACTTATATGTGGTCAGAAGCGATTGTTCGCGGGAAAGAATTAACTGCAGAAAATGGTGGCATTAAAGGTGTTGATAAACTAAACAACGACATCAAGTTTATGTGGTGTTACTCCAGTAATGTCATTGGTAACCAACATGGCGATTTAAATAAAACGCATGAAATACTGGCGGATGAATCAAAATGTGAATTTATTTTAGTGTGGGATAACCATGATACCCCATCCGCAAAATATGCAGATTTATTATTACCGGATGTCACAACGGTTGAAACCAACGATTTAATCAATAACTCCTATGCAAGTGGTGCGTATCACTATTTAGTTCGCCTACAAAATGCGATTGAACCACTGTGGGAAAACCGCCCTAACTATGATGTTTTAGCCGAAATTGCTGAAAAAATGGGTGTAAAAGAGCAATTTACCGAAGGCCGTACCTACGCTGAATGGATTGAGTTCTGTTATAACAAAACACGTGAAAAAATGCCTCATTTACCTGAGTTCAGCGAAACCGACGGAGCGGGTATTATCGATCGTAAGTTCCTGAACAGCTCAGAAAATATTGCATTGAAGAAATTCCGTGATGACCCAATCAATAACCCATTAAAGACGCCGTCAGGTAAAGTGGAAATCTATTCAGAACAACTGGCTGAGCGTGTCAAAAATTGGGAGTTACCCGAAGGCCAGCGTATTCCTGCAATTCCTGAGTATTGCGTCAATAAAGAAGGCGTTGAAGCCCAAGCAAGCCAGCAAAAGCATCCGCTATTAATGACGGGCTTTCATGATAAAGGCCATGTGCATTCATCATATTACAATGTTGCGATGCTCCGTGAAGCCATTCCACATCAGTTTTGGCTCAACCCAATCGATGCTCAGCAACGCGGCTTGAACAATGGTGATATGGCGGAAATATTTAATGACCGTGGGCGTATTCAAATTAAAGTGAAAGTAACAGAGCGTGTATTACCTGGTGTTATCGCCGTTCCACAAGGTGCATGGCGTACTCTCAATGATGATGGGCTAGATGTCGGTGGTTGTATCAATACACTAACCTCACATGTCCCTTCGCCATTGGCTAAAGGTACCCCACAACATACTAACCTTGTTGAAGTTAAACGCGCTTAAGGAGTTGAATGATGAAACAATATGGCTTTTACTTTGACTCCACAAAATGCACTGGCTGTAAAACGTGTCAAGTCAGTTGTAAGGATGAAAAAGATTTAGATTTAGGTCCAAAATTCCGTCGCGTCTACGAATTTGGCGGCGGTAGTTGGCAAAAGCAAGATGGTATCTGGCAACAAAACGTCTTTAATTACTATCTTTCTATTTCATGTAACCATTGCTCAAACCCGACTTGTGTCGCGGGTTGCCCAACTGGTGCAATGCATAAACGTGAAGAAGATGGGTTAGTCGTGGTTGACCAATCCATTTGTGTTGGTTGTCGTTATTGTGAGTTGCGCTGCCCGTATGGCGCACCACAATTTGATGAGAAGAAAAAACTGATGAGTAAATGCGACGGCTGTTATGAGCGTGTCGCAAAAGGGATGAAACCTGTTTGCGTTGAATCTTGCCCGCAGCGTGCTTTAGATTTTGATGATATTAATGTTCTTCGTGAATTACACGGCACGGAGTGTGGTATTGCGCCAATGCCAGACCCAAGCCTGACGAACCCGAATATTGTTATCAAACCACATAAAGATGCGAAGCCATTTGGCGATAAAAGTGGCGAATTAAAGAACCCTGCGGAGGTATAAGATGCATGAATTACCACTCGTTTTTTTCACCGTCTTAGGACAGTCAGCTGCTGGGCTTTTCTTACTCGCTTATATCAGCCGTAGAATGGGTTCTATTGACGATAAACAGTTAAAAACTGCCAATATCGTGGCCTTTATTATTATGATAATAGGCTTAGGTATCGGTGGATTACACGTTGGCCAACCACTACGCTTCTTTAATATGCTGCTGGGTGTAGGCCGTTCACCAATGAGTAATGAAGCGTTCTTGAGTGGCGTATTTGTTGGATGCGCTGCTGCAACGTTGTTTTTTACTTTGTTTTTCAAACATACGTTATTACGTGAACTGGCTAATATTGCCGCGGTAGTGTCAGGACTTGCATTTGTTTGGTCAATACCTCAGGTATACAACATCGCCACTATTGCTAACTGGAATACCGGTTACACCACACTACAAATGTGGATGACGATGTTAGTCGGAGGCGGTGCACTCGCCATTGCAATCGGTGCTCGTGGCCTAGGTATTGCTTCATTCTTAATAGGTACTTTCGCTATTTTTGCTAGCCGTGCTGGTTATCAAGCTTTCTTAACCGAAACTGGTCCAGCTCTTAGCAACGAACAAACTGGCTTCTGGGGTTTCCAAGTCGTTGTCTTAGCCATTGCTTTAGCCGCATTCGTTGGTATGGCGTTAAAGCACCGCGCACCAAAAGCGACATTAGCGACTTGTGCTGCTGCAGTATTATTAGCTGAACTTGCTGGCCGCATCGCATTCTATAACTTGTGGCAAATAACCATGTAAGACGTTGTTATTACTATGTTATAGTGTTTCATAAAAGAACCCCACTTGGGGTTCTTTGTTTAGAAATCCAACACCATCCTGCATCAATATAACTGCAGGAAATCAGATAATGATGTCAGCCTTTAGCACGAAATAAGACGGATAAAATAATATGATTGACACGACAATGATCCGCATCCTTGGTGCGTTTTTCTACTACCCTCCGCAATCGGACACTTTACGCAATGTCTACCCTGTCTTGGGTGAAATACCACAATTACATTCTTGGGAAAACCCGGAGCAAATTCAGGCTATTTGTACTTTGTTGTCACAAATACAACCTGATGATATTGCGTATGATTATTCAATTTTATTCGAAGGACAAGGTAGTATGCCCGCTCCGCCTTGGGGCTCAGTGTATTTAGAACATGATAATACGGTTATGGGAGAGTCAACAACGGCTTATCGCGACTTCTTGCAAACGAAAGGTCTAGTCACTGATACAGGGCTACGAGAACCAGAAGACCAATTTGGCTTAATGATGATGGCCGTTTCTGCTTTAGCGGAACAAGAGGACGACAGCGCCATTATTACTTTATTTGAGCAATATTTATTGCCTTGGGCATATCGCTATTTAAAGTTAGTGCAGCAAAGCAAAACAGAGACTGCTTTTTACCCTACCCTTGCACAACTCACTGAAATTTATCTTAAATCACTACAATTGGAATTAGCGTTATCTCCAGTCAATACTGAATTATTCCGCTAAATAAAATACTAAACCAAATGAGCTTATTAAACAAAACATGGGCTCATTTGGTTGCAACCTAAAAAGAAGAGTTTGGCTCTTGTAAAAATGCAATTTCTTCTTGTGTTGATGCACGGCCTAAAATTTCATTACGGTGCGGATAACGGCCAAATTTATCAATAATCGCTTTATGTCGCATTTCAAAATCTAATGTGCCATCGTCACCCAGCATGCGAAATAGCTCAACTGCCTGTAAATGAATAAAACTCGATTCAGAGTGCATAAATGGCATTAGAACAAACTTGCGCTGTGATAATGTCAGGAGATTATAATCATGTTGCTTAATCGCCTCTTGCGCTAATGCTAAAGCCATTGCGTCTTGAGCAAAAGACCTTGGCGTATCACGCCATAAATTACGAGAAAACTGGTCTAGAACAATAATTTCCGCTAAGCGCCCACGAATAGATGCCCGCCAATAAGCTAATTCTCCCTTAGCTGCACGTTCGCAAATATGCGCAAACCGTTGTGCTATCGTCAAATCAAATTTAGCGCTTTTTTCAAACCATTGTTTTGGTGTCGATTCCTCAAACCAAAATGAAAGCACTTCTTCCATGGCATTCATGATTTATTCCTATCTATTTTCTTATTAGTGGTTGTCATAATCCTAGTTAAAAAGGGCCTTAATTGACAGGCTTGAGCTCTAATATCGGTTAATTGCAGATAATTATTTTGTTTTTTGCGATCTAACACAAAAAAACACTCATTATCAACAAGGTAATTTTAACAATATTCCGCGTTATTTATTATTAAATCATTTATTTTCTATTTATAATAATTCGCAACTTTTTAATTTATAAAGATTTGCTTTTTAGTGTGCATGAGAGAATTCATCATGCCTAAATACATACATTTGGTTAACTCAATGTTAGAATTTAACCTATAATGCGTATGTGAATTAGATAGTTACTTACAGTCATTACTTTCAGCGGTTCATATTGGTTCTTATTAAGGAAGGCAATGTAAATGGCAGGACATATGGTACTCATTGGTTGGGCGTTATGGGTTAGCCCTTGTGGCACAGATTCATGTGATGCGTTACCGGTGACTGAAACTATTTTTACACAAGAACAATGTATTAGCCGAAAAAATTACCTAGAATCTAAGCGACCGAACCTCTATTTTCTCTGTGGTGAGGTCTATCGTGATAGCAATGAAATGACCGCTGAAGAGAAACATACCATACCCGCACCGCATCTCCCTCTCAGAACATTGCCAGAACGGCTTTCCCGTTAGTTTGAGCTAACTCCTTTAGCTCAAACTAAACAGGCACCAAATTAAATAATTTCAGCTATTGGGCTCTCTGCTTCAACAAAATCCCCTTTAATAGCCCCGTGTTTCAATGTTCCGGCTCGGTGTGCAACAATTTGCACTTCCATTTTCATTGCTTCCATTACACCGATTACATCCCCTTTTGAAACATTATTTCCCTGAGGGATCAGCCAATTAAACAATATCCCAGAGATGGGGGCATTGACCGCATCAGGATTGTGGACCTTCTGAGGCGCAGAATGGGCTGCTACGGAGTTATTACCTGAAAAACGAGAAAACAATTGAGTGGGTAAACCTAACTCGCAACGCTTTCCATCGATTTCAATGAAAGTACGTGTTATCTCAGGGTCCGATAATGGAATTTGCCGTTTTGCCGGTGGAATTTCCACATTAAATTCGGTCTCTATCCAACGCGTATGTACACTAAAATTATCACAAAAATCAGTTTGTTCCATTACTGCACGGTGGAATGGTAAAACTGATGCAACACCTTCAATAGTAAATTCAGCCAATGCACGGCGTGCACGCGAAATAGCTTGCTCTCGAGTACGACCCACTACAATTAATTTCGCCATTAACGAATCAAAGGTGCCCGGTATTGTTGTTCCAGCCATTACGCCACTGTCAACACGCACTCCAGGCCCCGATGGTGCATCAAAAACGGTAATGGTGCCAGGGGTCGGTAAAAACCCGTTTCCAGCATCTTCAGCATTAATACGAAATTCAAAAGCATGCCCTCGTGGGATCGGCATCTCCTTAATACTTAAAGGTAAGCCTTCTGCAATTCGTAACTGCTCAATCACTAAGTCAATACCTGCGGTTTCCTCTGTGACTGGGTGCTCAACTTGTAAGCGCGTATTCACTTCTAGAAATGACAGCGTTCCATCTTGGCTTAACAAAAATTCAACGGTTCCTGCTCCAACATAACCTGCTTTACGGCAAATATCGGTAGAGGCTTGAATAATTTGTTGTTGTTGACTTTCGGATAAAAAAGGTGCTGGCGACTCTTCAACCAGTTTCTGATTACGACGCTGCAGTGAACAGTCACGGGTTCCCACCACCAGCACGTTGCCATGCGTATCCGCAATAACTTGTGCTTCAATGTGCCGAGGGTTATGCAAAAACTGTTCAATAAAGCATTCACCACGACCAAATGCCGCGGTCGCTTCACGTACAGCCGAATGATAAAGCTCTTCAACTTCATGGAGTTGCCAAGCGACTTTGAGCCCTCTACCTCCACCACCAAACGCAGCCTTAATGGCAATAGGCAAACCATGTTGATGGGCAAATTCGAGGACTTCTTGTGCGCTATTCACCGGGTCTTTTGTGCCAACCACTAGCGGTGCACCGACCTGCATTGCAATATGACGAGCCTGAACCTTATCGCCTAATATATCAATACTGTTTGCGCTAGGCCCAATCCAGATTAACCCTGCGGCTTCAACTGCACGCGCAAACTCAGCCCGTTCAGATAAAAAACCATATCCTGGATGCACCATCGTCGCACCTGATTGCTGAGCGAGACTAATCAGCTTTTCAATATTCAAATAACTCTCTGTGGGGGAATTTCCTCCAAGCCCGTAGGCTTCATCCGCCATTTTGACGTGGAGTGCATCAATATCGCTATCCGCATAAACGGCAACAGACTGAAAACCATAATCACGACATGCACGGATAATACGAACTGCGATTTCGCCTCGATTAGCAATCAATACTTTATGGTTTTTGTTATTATTCATGTTCATAAGCACAATGGCTCCCTTACAATGCTTTAAATTCACCGAGTGGATTAAAACGTATTTTGGCATTCACCGGGATTTGTCCTGCTAAATCCAAATGGTATTCACATACCGCGCCAATAACGGGATAACCGCCAGTTAAAGGGTGGTCGTTGAGAAACAAAACGGGCTGGCCATTTGCTGGCACTTGAATAGCCCCAATGCAAGTTCCTTCACTCGGTAGCTCCTGTAATTGTTCGCGTTCTAACGGTTTTTCACTCAATAAGCGCAGGCCTATACGGTTTGATGACGCAGTGACTTGCCATAATTGATTCGTTAGTTGCTCAACGGCTTGTTTTGTAAACCAATCCGTTCGAGGTCCCAATACCACATCCAAAACCACTATGTCGCTTTCAGCGGGATAATCAAAAATAGGTGTTTCATACAATGAAACGGCTAATGAAGACGAATTGGTGTTAACCGTTAATGTTTGGCCTGCTGTAATTGGGGCTGGACCAACTTGCGCTAACGTATCAAACGAACAACTCGATAAAATAGGTTCTATGTTAAAACCACCCCGCACAGCAAAATAGCTACGTACACCTTTGTTCGGCCGGCTTAGTTTAATGGTGTCGCCTTTTGCTAAATGAATTGGTTGATAAGTATTAACTTGATATTGTTCGTGTTCTGCCGTGATAACGTCAATAATACAAGGCGCTCCAGTCACTGCAACAATAAGGTCTTTGTGTACCTGAGCCTTAAACCCACCTTGTGTTATCTCTAAAGCGGGTGAGTCTGATTCATTCCCCACAATACGGTTTGCACTACGCAATGCCGATTTATCCATACTGCCTGATTCTGAAATACCTAATGCC
Organism: Providencia sp. PROV269; assembly: GCF_028477785.1. Taxonomy (NCBI): domain Bacteria; kingdom Pseudomonadati; phylum Pseudomonadota; class Gammaproteobacteria; order Enterobacterales; family Morganellaceae; genus Providencia; species Providencia sp. PROV269. The sequence continues at coordinate 370,984 of NZ_JAMPLV010000003.1, forward strand.
GATTGGCCAATACGCCCTAAATCTTGAAATAAAACCTGTAACCCCGTCGTTAAAACGGTTAAATCAGCAGTGGTACTCTCAGGTTTAGTTTCACTTTCTACTTTAGTTGGCAAGCTATAGCTAATCTGACTTTTCGTTGCATCAACAAAGTTGACCCGCGTTCCTGCCTGAACTAACGCAGGTTCAGGTCGATTGATATCCCACATTAATAGCTCAGTCACACCAATCAACTGCCATCCGCCAGGGCTAGCTTGTGGATAGACACTGCTAAACTCTCCCGCTAATGCAACAGAACCCGCAGGAATGCGCACCCTTGGTGATTGACGCCTTGGAACATTCAAATTAGCGCCTTTCGAAACCATGTAACCAAAACCTGGGGCAAAACCGCTAAATGCAACCTGAAATTCATTTTCTGTATGACGACGTATAACTTCAGCGGTGGATATACCTAAATGCAATGCAACATAGGATAAATCCTCCCCATTATAATGAACAGGGATAGTGACCAATTTGCTGGCCTTGCCGACGACACTTGACACATCCCTAAGCGAAATCTTTTCAACCAAATCATTTACATCAATCTTGATCGGGTTATAGCGAATTAAAATCGTCCTTGCTGCTGGCGTAATTTCGTCAATCCCATAAATTGGCATTTCTGTTAATGAATCAGTCAATGCCATTGTTTGTTCAAGACTTTCTAACTCCACCATAAAGGCACTTAAATTGACGGGTAAAAATCTCAATTGGCACCTCTATATATGATATGCGGCATCGGGTACATCCGTAATAAACATGTAACCAGGTGCATGGCTTAATGCGAAAGGAACCCCTGATTTCATCACTGCCGCTTGAGGCGTTACGCCGCAAGCCCAAAAAACGGGGATTTCCCCCTCTTCGATACGAACCGCATCACCGAAGTCAGGTTGCATAATGTCAACAATACCTAATTGTTCTGGTGCACCAATATGAACAGGCGTGCCATGCACTGCAGGAAACCTGCCAGTAATACTCACGGCATCCGCAACTCGATTTGCAGGTATTGGTCGCATTGAAACCACTAGCTCCCCTTGTAAACGCCCAGCTGGGCGACAAAGGTGATTAGTTTTATACATCGGAACATTGGATTTATCGGTGATATGCCGTACATCAATACCGGCTTCAATCATTGGTGTTTCGAAAGTAAAACTGCAACCAATTAAAAAAGTCACTAAATCAGGATGTTGTTGGTAAATCGATGTCGCATCCGTAATTTCAGCGGTTAACTGACCATTTTCCCACACACGGTAACGTGGAATATCAGTACGTAAATCAGCACCTTCAGCTAAAACAGTTTGCCAACTCCCTGCTTCGCATACGTCCAAAACAGGGCAGCTCTTTGGATTACGCTGAGCATATAATAAAAAATCAAATGCCCAATCGCGTGGCAATGCAATCATGTTGGCTTGAGTCATGCCTGGAGCAAGGCCAGCTGTTGGTTTGTCATATCCTTCGCGGATAGCAAGGCGTGCAAGACGAGCGGCTTCAATGGCCTGCTGTGATGCCTTCATTAGCGGTGTCATTCGCGGTCTCCTTTATGAGCAAAACCATAAATTTCAATACCTTGTTTCTCTAGAATAGCGCGTACCTGTTTTGCCATTTCAAGAGCGCCAGGACTATCGCCATGAACACAAATTGACCCCGCGTCAACCGGTGTAAATTTTCCATCAATTGACATCACACCGTCCTCCATGACCAATTGCAACATGCGGTCTGCGACTATCTGTGGGTCATGTAATACAGAGCCGGCTAATTTTCGAGATACTAATGTACCATCGCTGTTATAAGCTCTATCAGCAAAAGCTTCTGCGACGACATTTAAGCCACATTCTCTCGCCCACTCAATTAATGGCGATCCTGCTAATGCGACTAATATCAGCTGCTTATCAATGGCTAATATCGCATCAATCACCGCCATAGCTTGACGTTTATCATGAGCAATCGTGTTATACAATGCTCCATGGGGTTTAACATATAAAACTTGTGTTCCTGCTGCGGTTGCTAACCCTTGTAATGCACCAATTTGATAAATCACGTCCGCAGTTAATTCATTTGATGCAATATCCATATTACGTCGACCAAATCCCACTAAGTCGGGATAACCAACATGAGCACCAACAGCAACACCATTTTCCTTCGCTGCTTTAAGGGTTTTTAATATCCCTTCTGGCGAACCCGCATGAAAACCGCAGGCAATATTGGCACTACTAACAACAGGAAGAATGGCGGTATCGTTCCCCATTTCCCATTGCCCAAAACTCTCCCCAAGGTCGCTATTTAAATCAATTTGCTTTCTCATGGCTTCTCCTTGAGTTATTTCAGATAATTAAAGATTGCACCGACAGACATTGCGCCCATATACCAAGTGAGTGCACACGTCACAACACCAGACCATAATAGCCAACGTGGATAATGGTAACCTGACATTAAATCTGAGCGTTTCCAGCCGATATAAACAAATAAAGTTAAACCAATAGGTAAAATTAGCCCATTGAAACCACCGGCAAAAACCAATAATGCCGCAGGGGCTGTTCCCATAAATAAATAGACAATCAGAGAGACTGCAATAAATATGATAGTTGCGACATTACGTTGCCTTTCTGTGATAGAAGACTTAAATGCCGTTAAGAAGCTCATTGAGGTATACGCTGCACCAATCACACTGGTAAGTGCTGCAGCCCATAGAATTAAACCGAAGATACGTAAACCAAAATTACCCGCAGCTGCCTGAAATGCTTGCGATGCTGGGTTAGCCGCATGTCCAGAAATATCAATAGTCACACCACTTGCAACTACACCTAAGATAGCCAAAAATAAAATGTAACGCATCAACCCAACAACTAAGATACCTTTTGTCGCAGCGCTAGAAACAACTTTAATGTTTTCAATACCTACTGCGCCTTTATCCAATAAGCGATGAGCGCCTGCATAACAGATATACCCCCCAACAGTGCCCCCAACAATGGTGGTTATCATGGCAAAATCAACCGTGTCCGGTAGTACGCTTTGGCGTAATGCCTCACCAACAGGCGGATTTGATGCAATAGCGACAAATAACGTTAAGCCAATCATCACTACACCTAATCCAATAATTAACCTATCAATAAATGTGCTGGCCTTACGGGAGGAAAAAATATAAATGGCTAATAGTGCGCTAATCAAACCACCCCATTTCGGGTCTAAGCCAACTAAGGCATTAAGCCCTAACCCTGCACCTGCAATATTGCCAATATTAAAAATTAGCCCGCCAAAAATAACTAATATAGCAAGTAAATAACCACTCCCAGGAATTGTGGCATTCGCAATTTCGGATGAGTGCATTTTAGTCAGGGTAACAACTCGCCATATGTTCTGCTGAACAATGAAGTCAATCACAATAGACGCTAATATCCCGAAGGCAAAAGCGGCTCCTAATGTCACGGTAAAAGTAGCCGTTTGTGTGATAAACCCAGGCCCAATGGCAGACGTTGCCATTAAAAAAATTGCGCTTATCAGTGATGAACGGCGGCTTTTCACATATTCAGCCGTAGTTGGTGCACTTTCTTGAGCGGCCATGTGCATACTCCTCTAATAGTTATTGTTTTAATTATTGATGTAGTTGTTGATGTCACAATCACTAAGGCAATTATCGTGCCATTGTTCTACTTGTTACCTGTATTGTTAATTCATTTTTAATGGATTGTTGAACAATTAGTATTAAATGATGAATAAACAATCAATAAAAATCGTAATTGCTCGTTTAAAAATCAAGACGAGATCACTTTTTTAACAATTTTCACTGCACATGCATATTGCTTATCGACTAGTTCGCACCAAGTTGGTGCGATAAATTTATAATTTCACTATTTTTGTGCAAATACATGAAATGGGATGATGAGTAAAAAAGAAAGGAAACTTGCTGCTATAACTTGAATATGTGAATATAACGAATTATTACCCCTGAGACTAAAATTAGCCTTTATTATGAAAAAACAATCTGTTGCACAAACTTTATCTGTCACTATTGCAGAAGTTATACGTTATAAGATAACAGTTGGAGAGATCACGCCGGGTCAGCGCTTATCTGAAGCAACATTAAGTGAAGAACTCGATATCTCTCGCAACACATTGCGAGAAGTATTTCGCGTACTTACGCAGGAAGGTTTGTTAACTTATGCTCCAAATAAGGGTGTATTTGTCTCAGTCCCTGATATGGCCGCCATTATCGATATCTACCAAGTTCGCCGGCTTATTGAGTGTGATGCGTTAACTCATGCATATGCCTTGCATCCATCAGTTCATAAAATGAAAGAGGCTGTTCAAGAAGCTCGTGAACATGAAAAGACCGAGAACTGGGTCGGTGTAGGTACTGCAAATATGAAATTTCATACTGCCATTGTCGAGTTATCCGACAGCGAACGTTTAATTAAATTATACCGTAATGTGTCAGCTGAATTACGACTGGCCTTTGGTCACCTCAATGACCCTAAAATTTTGTATGCTCCCTATATTGATAAAAACCACTCTATTCTTAACTTATTAGATTCTGGCCAAAATTTAGATGCGGCTAATATGTTACGTAATTACTTAGACCTTTCTGAACGCACATTACTCGCTGCACTTAAACGGAAACAATCTGCTCTTTGAATTATTTAAAGTTTAATTTGTCTATTATTAAATTTCTTTATTCTTCACTAATTTCATTACATAAATTTTAGTGATAAATCATTTATCGCAATAACTTTTATATTTTAATAATGCTTCATTATCTAGCCATAATTTTATTAGATTAAATTCTATTTTTTGTTAACTAATTAAATAGAATGATTTAAACATAAAATCACATTCAGAAACCTTTCCAATAAAAATAAAACTTTTAGTGGCTATTTTTCACTCTATTTAGTTTTATCGGCGAAAAACAAGCACTACAACAAACCATTTCATTAACAAATTTAAAACATTTACTCCATTTACTTTAAATATTAATTTACCTTCAAAACTCACCTAAAACTCACATTCATATACAATATTTAACATAAAACGTTATTATTATAATATAATTTAACAAAACAAACAAATTGATATAAATTACACATTGGAATTACTCAAATTTATCGAGTTAATAGTTGTAGTTTTCTCGAATATTCGATATAAAATTTATGATAATAAAAAGACATACATAAGAATTATTAATATAAAATGAGATTTCATTATGACATTAAACCAAGTGACTAAAAAAAAACCGTTTAAATTTGGCCTAGGATGGCAAATATTGGTTGCTCTTATTTTGGGCGTTATTGCTGGTGCGCTTTTACATGATAATACAGAGTACAAAGATTGGTTGATTTTAAATATTCTATCTCCGGCTGGTAAAATATTTATTCAGTTAATCAAGATGATTGTTGTTCCTATTGTAATATCAACCCTAATTGTTGGAATAGCAGGCGTTGGTAATACCAAGCAACTAGGCTCTCTCGGTTTTAAAACTATTCTTTATTTTGAAATTATTACTACAATTGCCATTATCGTCGGTATCTCTTTTGCCAATATATTCCAACCAGGTGTTGGTATTGACATGTCGCAATTAACTCAAGTCGATATTTCACAATATGAAAAAACTACCCAAGAAGTTGAAAGCCACCCTTCCGGGATCATTAATACGATCCTCACTTTAGTTCCAAGTAATATTTTTGCAGCGATGGCGAGTGGTGATATGCTCCCCGTCATCTTTTTTGCTGTATTATTTGGCTTAGGGCTTTCTTCTTTACCATTAGAGAAAAAACAACCATTACTCAATGTATTACAGACTTTCTCTGAAACAATGTTCCGCGTAACAAATATGATTATGATGTATGCTCCAATCGGGGTTTTCGCATTAATATCCGTTACCGTTGCTAACTTTGGTTTCTCATCATTAGTTCCTTTATTGAAACTGGTTATACTCGTCCACTGTGCAATTATATTTTTTGCGGTTGTTGTATTAGGATTAGTTGCCCGTTATTGTCGAATTAATATTTTCACTTTGATGAAAATATTAAAAGATGAATTGTTACTCGCTTATTCGACGGCCAGCTCTGAAACCGTACTTCCTCGTATTATGGATAAAATGGAAAAATACGGAGCGCCTAAGTCTGTAACAAGCTTTGTTATTCCAATTGGTTATTCATTTAACTTAGATGGCTCGACACTATACCAAAGTATTGCCGCTATTTTTATAGCCCAACTTTATGGTATAGAACTCTCCATTGGGCAAGAACTTATCTTAGTATTTACTCTTATGATCACTTCTAAAGGTATTGCTGGTGTCCCAGGTGTTTCATTTGTTGTTCTTCTTGCCACGCTAGGAAGTGTAGGGATTCCATTAGAAGGGTTAGCATTCATCGCAGGTGTTGACAGAATTCTAGATATGGCACGTACGGCACTTAATGTGGTAGGTAATGCCCTAGCCGCTCTGGTTATTGCCAAATGGGAACATAATTATGACGATAAAAAAGCTCGAGAATATGAAAATAGTTTTTAGTTTATTCTAAAGTAACTCTATAATAGAATTGCCTTCGATTAATATCGTTATTGAAGGTAGTTCTATTTTTACGCAATAAATGATCAGTTATTTGTTAAATATTTTTAAATTAGATATTTTTACTTATTAAGCGCAATACATTTCACATTTTTGTAATATTTTATATACAAACTGGTATTTTATAATTAGCGTTACTACACAGAATAAAACTTTTTAATTAACTACTCTTTTTGTTAGCCAAAGCAGGAAACAATGAATCAAATAAGAAGATTTCTTTTGTTTTTAAAGGTACTCCAACACCTAATGGTAATTTTTATATTTTCATTATCATACTTTATGCTACACAGCTGGTTCTAACAAAAAAATCCGTACTAAACAAGACTATAACTTATGATTAAAACGAGATAAAAGGTTTATTTATCTCGTTTTATATTATGAGTCTAAAAAAACTATAATACAAAAAGGGTTATCAGTAAAAAGCCAACTAATTCCTTTTAATCACGATTGCCTTTACTGCTATAGATAAATATAAAGCTAACTATAAAGTGACACTTCCCCTTCCGGCCTAGTTTTAAACCGTCGATGAGCCCAAAGATATTGTTCTGGCGCTTTCATAATTTCCATCTCTAAAACCGAGTTAATTGCTGTTGCATCCTGTAATGCATTACAACTTGGGTACTTAGGTATTTCTTTTCCCAGTATCAAATCATAATTAGCACCACTCTTATTTCTCAATAATGTTACTGTGAGTGTTGGTGATTTAGATAATTGAGCAAGTATTGATGTTCCCTTTGAGGTGGAACTATTTTTAACAGAAAAAAATGGCGCAAATATCGTCCCTTTTCGTCCAAAATCTTGGTCGGGTGCAAACCATATGGACTTACCATTTTTTAACTCTTGAACCATAAATTTCAAATTTTTACGGTCAATCATTCCTTTACCTGAACGGCACCGTCCCTTTGTTTGAATATATTCCATCGCTTTATTATTATGCGGCCGATACATTGCATTAACAGGGAAACAAAGGCCCATAATCCGACCACCTAACTCAAGTGACATAAAATGAACCCCAACAATTATTACACCTTTGTTTTTCGCAATCGCATCTAAATAATTAGACATTCCTTTTACTTGAAAGAGTTTTTTAACTCTTTTATCGCTCCAAAACCAGGCAATTCCAGTTTCAAATAATGCGATCCCCAAAGATTTTAGGTTATCATTTACCAGAATATCTATTTCATTTTTATTTTTGTCCGGAAAACACAACTCTAAGTTTCGTTTAATTATTGATACTCTTCTTTTAATAAAATACCGCGAATTGATACCTAAAAAAGCACCTAACGATATCTGCCATTTATAAGGTAATTGAACCAATAAAAATAAGATAAAAACCCCCATCCATGTTACTAAGTACTTCGGATGGACCAATTTCAGTGAAAATGGGTTTTTGGCGTACATTATATCTCCCAATACTTCGCCTTTGCAGAATGCACGCTATTTTAGACAATATTTAGTCTTTTAAATTCAACATGATTACTACAACAAAATGGGTTTTCACCCACAACTAGCTGAATATCCTTAAAATTCATCTTCTACTTAAGTAGATAACGGTCGGATAACCTTTTCAAAACTATTAAGCAATATTTGATTTTTAGTATGCCAATTAATCAGCAGCTCTGCCGGATTCCTTTTTCCTCTTCAGAACGATACGCCGATTAAACTAAAAACGTAATCACTTAAACAGTAGTGAACTGACAAAATTATCACATATATGGGTTAATTAATCTCATTATTAATATGCATTTTTGTCATTTTACGGATTATTTTGCTTATATTTGTCAATTTAGTCGCTATTTTTAGCAACTTGATGCCATCAACCATAGACTACTATGAGAAAAAATAAGATCAGTAAATTCGCCTAAGATTGTAGCCACTTATAGAGTGGATAGCTCCTCCTATTATAGGAATACCCTAACCACCCTTCACTATTCTCCTCACCAGTTCTGTCGTTAACCCGAATATCCATCTGAGATTTTAATTTCATCTCAGCCATATCTACTCTCTCATTGTTTTAAAATCATTTGAGTGGTGATGTTCTTGATGTACTTATCAGCAACTAGAAGGGGTAAAATGACATGAATTACAAACAAGAAAAAACCCGTTATCTGGTTGAGAGATAACGGGTTCTTATTTGGTGCCGGCTACCGGAGTCGAACTGGTGACCTACTGATTACAAGTCAGTTGCTCTACCAACTGAGCTAAGCCGGCGAATATGGCGGAGAGATAGAGATTCGAACTCTAGGATGGTTTCCCATCGGCGGTTTTCAAGACCGCTGCCTTCGACCGCTCGGCCATCTCTCCATGGGGCGCGATTATGGAGGAATCCCTGCAACTTGTCTACCCCTGAAAGTAAAAAAATTGATTTTTTTACTTCGTTTGGCTAATCTTCACTCAATCACTCTCTCTTTCCCAAGAAAAATGGTAGTATCTGTGCAAAATCGGTGTCTATCCTTTCTCTAGGCGTATGATTTTTAATCTAATAATATTTTAGCCGACGGGACGACTTGCTACAGTATGTACAAACAATCATTATTAAAGCCAAACACTCTTTTTCGTATTTTCGCAGCATTTATTCTGTTGCTAATAGTAATGCTTTTTTTATCGCTATTTAACTACTATCAAGCATTAGTTCAAAGCCGTCAGACTAGTTTGAACAGTATGGCGAGTCGGTTAGCCTATCAAATCGAAGATTATCGTTATCAAGCGAGCCATATCTACAAAATTGCCAATGAAAAGACATCAGTACCTCCCGCCGATAATCTCACTGTGACAGGAATGCGCCATGATATTTTTTGGTTAAGTAGCGCCAACCAATCAATCGATGCAATTGTATTTGGTAATAATAAGCAAAGTAGTAATGTTTTAGCCTCTAAGCTTGCAAATTATATGGAGATTGTCTGGGGTGCCCGTAATGAATATAACTCGATGTATTATCTCAATGGTTTAGACAATACACTAGTCTTAGTAACCACCCATTCAATTCTTAAACCTGAGCTACGATTTAAAGAAAGTTATCTCACCTTAACGGCAGAAGAAAAGCGCGCTGATATGTTGACACAATCAACATTGTTAGATCGACGGGAAATAATTTCAAATATTCAAAAATACTCCCCTGATAACCTTTATTACTATACTTATCGGCTGATGTTTAATTCTCCAGGGCAGTTAACGAGCGTCATATCTTTTGATATTTCGATCAATTCACTGATCCCCCCAAATTTAAATGGGGATTTTTTTACGATAAATACACGCCCTGCAAGCACAGGAAGCAATGAGTCTCATACAACTTGGGTTGGAACTAACCTCATCTTCTCCCACCCTATTGACGGTACCAGTTATCAACTTTATTACCATGTTTCATTAAAAAGCATTATTTTTAATGTCATTAGCTATAACTTATGGCTAATGACTGGCATGCTTATCATGATCTTTTTTGCTTTGCTGATTATGCTCTTTATCCGTAAACGCCTGATTTCTCCCAATACAAATATGCTGCAAGAACTGAATTTTAATGAAGCACTGACTAGCGATATTATCAGTCATATTTCGTACGGCATTTTAGTTTACGACTTTAACACTAACAAAAAAATTCTGAGCAATGATATTGCTAATCAACTATTACCTTCCATGGATCTGGTTCACATTAAAGAAATGGCCATGGAAAATCATGATGTTATTCAAGTTTCTATCGAAAATATTGTCTATGAAGTTGTTCTTGTCGATAACATATCAAAATCCAATACAGTTCTCTTCATTATTACGGATAAAGATAAAGAAGCATTAACCCAAAAACGCCAAGAATTAGCGAATCGCGAATACAAAAAAAATATTTATATGCGTAAAGCTGTATTTGAGAATATGTGTAGTGAAATATTGCCTTCACTAATTAAAGTTGATAATCAATTAACCAAACTATCCGAAATTGCCAATATAAATAATCGTGCATTTATTTTAGAAATTGAAAATCAGCTTTTTCATATTAATCGCTGGTTTAAAAATATTAACTTATTAAATCAACTTGAGTCTCAAACTGACCCCGTAAAAACAGAGAACGTTTCTATCAGTAACCTTGTGAGTCAATTTTTAAAACAAAACTTATCGCAGTGTAATAACAAAGGGTTAGCGCTTTATTTTCATAATAATCTCAATCCAGATTCGCTTATCGTGGCTAATCTGGATTATTTAAAGCAATTAATACAGCTAATTTGGGATTATTCTATTGCAACAACCTCTTTTGGAAAAATTTCATTCACGTTATCTTATAATGCTAGTAAAAATATCATCTTACTGAATATTAGAGACAGTGGGACTGGCGTAAGTAATCAAGAACTGAGTAATTTGCAAAGTCCTTTTACTGGACAGATTTTAAATTCCTCTAACTTTACACGTTCAGGTATAACATTTTATTTATGCAAACTACTGGTAAAAAAAATGAATGGTGCTTTTTCTATTCGTTCTAGTGATGCAATCGGCACTCATTATGAAATTACGCTACCTGCAGCTAAAGAGTTACTAGTTAAAGACTACCCGGCTTTATTGGAAGATGTTTGTATACGCTTAAACATACATAATGCAGATATTTCACGGATTGTTAGGAATATATTAACTAATTATGGAGCAGAATATTTGGACTTAAGTGAGAGTTCCCCTCATACCAACTGGGATCTCTTGATAACTGATAATAATGAGGAATATTTTGAAAATATTGTTAAAGTAAATGGTACTCTTTCAGGAATAAACCAATTACAACCTCATTACATCGAAGCTAACTATAATTTTGCTGATGAATTAATTGATGCCATCTCATTACTGATCGAAAACACGGATCATGAACATGAGCATTCTAATAATCTGATTTTTCACAATGTTGATGACCAAACGGTTTCACGAACCTCGAATGAATCAATAGAAGATGCAATTGCAAGTTATCAATTAATACTAGCAAATAGTGGATATCGAGATTTGTTTATCACAACAGTACCGATAGATATTAATAAACTGTATAATAGTGAAAGTGTTGAGGATTTGACCGAATTGAAAAACACTGCACATCGTTTAAAAGGAGTTTTTGCTATGCTCGAATTTACTTTTCTTCATAAGCTTTGTGAAGATTTGGAGCGTTACATAGCAGATGAAAACGGATTGGAAATAAAAAATTGCATTAGCATGCTGGATAATTCAGTCAAAAAACTAATGCCAGAAGGTAACCAATAATATGAATAACCTAAATGTCATTGTTGCCGATGATCACCCTATCGTTCTTTTCGGCATCAGAAAATCACTTGAACAAATTGAATGGGTGAATATCGTAGGGGAATTTGAGGACTCAACCTCTTTGATTAATAACTTAGCACGCTTAAATGCAGACGTGCTAGTTACTGATTTATCAATGCCAGGTGATAAATATGGCGATGGTATTACTTTAATCAAATACATCAAACGGCATTATCCTGATCTATCAATCATTGTTCTCACAATGAACAATAACCCAGCCATTCTTAGCGCAATATTAGAGCTAGATATTGAAGGGATTGTGTTAAAACAAGGCGCACCAGCTGATTTACCTAAAGCTTTAGCCGCTTTACAGAAAGGCAAAAAATTCACGCCAGAAAGTGTGAGTAAGCTACTGGAAAAAGTCAATGCAAGTGGCTACGGCGATAAACGCTTATCACCAAAAGAAAGTGAAGTACTACGTTTATTTGCTGAAGGCTTTTTAGTCACTGAAATTGCGAAAAAACTTAACCGTAGCATAAAAACGATCAGTAGCCAGAAAAAATCAGCCATGCTGAAATTAGGCGTTGAAAATGATATTGCGCTGCTAAATTACCTTTCTTCTGTAAGTATTGATAACTCGCCTTCAGAGTGAGTTTCATTTCAATGATAAGACTACACCAATAAAAACCCAGTTATGGGTTTTTATTTTTGCATTCATCTTTAAGTATATTTAACAGTAGCGCGTCAGGGTCTCTCGTAAAATTGCAATTGTTGTTGGTTTTGACAAACAATCATTCATTCCTGCATTAATACAGCGTTGCTTTTCTTCTGCCATTGCATTAGCAGTTAATGCGATAACGGGTAAGCTAAACTCTAAGCGCCGCAGTTCTTTTGCCAGCTGATAACCATCCATATTTGGCATATTTACATCCGTTAAAACAATATCAACGTGATGATTATTTAGATATTTTAGTGCATCTAATCCATCTATTGCAGTGCCTGTGGTAAAACCGATAGACGCTAATTGTTCACTCAATAATGCTCGGTTAATTGGGTGGTCATCGACAATTAACACATGGTATTCACCAAACGAATTATCAGCAACCAATGGTTGATTTGCTATATTATTTTTCTGCGATTGCTCAATCGTTTTCATGATGACTTTATCAATTAAAACAGGCAACTTATCTAATTGATATGTATTATAAATCCATTGGTGTGATTTTATTTCGTGAAGTTCACCGGCATAAAAACTTGATAACTGGATATGATCTTCACAGGTTATACCTCCGGTATACTCATAATCGGTTATTAGCAGGTCATAATTTTGTGTTTTATCAATCGAGTGATGACCCACAACCGTAAATTGCTCATGACTTAACAAGCGTAAAAGAAAATTCATTAAAAATTCATTTCGGCACGAGATAGCAATACGATAATGTGCACGATATTCTGGAATGTTTTTCTTAATATATTCTTGACCATATAAAGGAATACGAATAGTAAATGAGCTACCAAGCCCAATTTGGGAATTGACCTCAATATCACCATCCATGAGGTTAATCAGTTTTTCACAAATCGCTAATCCTAACCCTGTTCCTTTATGACCGATATTATTTTGGTCATGAACTTGAAAAAATGGGTCAAACAACTGCATGACCACTGCATGGGTCATTCCAATTCCTGAATCACGTATTTCAATCTTTAAATAATTCTCATCTTTCCAAACATACAGCAATACAAAGCCTGATTCTGTAAATTTAATACTGTTATTAACAATATTAGAAACCACTTGTTGTAAACGCACAGAATCGTTCAAAATGAGATCAGGAATGTTAGGTTCAATATAAGAATATAATGATATTTTTTTCTTAGACACTAATGGCAAGTAGTTCGCTAATACGAACTCAAAAACTTCACGACAATTAAACAGTTTGCTTTCTATTTTCAACTGCTTAGATTCAATTTTTGAAAAGTCCAAAATATCACTAATAATCTGTAATAAAAGCGACGATGAGTTATCCATAGTGGAAACCAAACGTGTCGCTTTCTCAGATAACTCATAACGTTGTAGCAATTCTATGTTACCAATAATGCCATATAACGGTGTTCTTAATTCATGGCTTACTGTCGCTAAGAACATCGACTTAGCATGGTTCGCTTGTTCCGCTGCATCGGCTACATCTTGCAACGATTTTTCCATTTGAACACGAATACTGATGTCCACTAATACACAAATAGCGACATCTTCATTCTGATAACGAGAGTTTACAAAGCTAATTTGTAAATGTGTGCCATTGGTTGTCACCACATCAATATAATTGCTCGTTTTTTGGCGAATGATTGTTAATATTCGCTGTTTATCATCTTCATTTAATAGCCGGAAATAGTCATGAGCTAATTCATTACTAAGGATATTACCTCCATCGGTTAATCTTAAAATGATGATACCGACAGGTGCTGATGCCACTATTTTGTGATTGAATTGTTCATGCTCTTCAAGCCGTATCGCGGTGTTCTCTGCAGGTTCTAGCATTTTCCTTTCAAGTAACCAAATTAAAAAGAAAATTAGCCCACCCGTAAAAATATTAAGGACAATACCGTAAAAAATAGTATTTTCTAAACTAGTTAATATTTCAGACGTCGCAATGGAGAAAATGACCGTAATTTGAGAGGGCAGTAAGCGTTTTTTGAAGATTAATTTTGAATAATCTGAGTTAAAACCAAAGAATGAAGGCTCTGAAATATTGAGTAACGCTGAGCTCTTAGGGTTGATATCGATAGGAGAATATAAAACAGGCTGGTTATAGTCGTTAATTATTAGTATTTCGATAGCTTTATTTCGGCGTATATTGAATTGATTCAAGTTAATTGAACGTTCTAACCCAATAAACGCAGGCAGCATGTTATCGTGCTTGATTGCCTGAATTAAGTAAACTTGCCCATAATCTGGCTGTGCACCATGCATAATTGTAAATAAATTGCGCTCTTTTCCTTGTAACCTCAAACCTTGGTAAGTCCGCACACTTTCATAGCTGACTTTTTTGAGTATTTCGATATCAGATATTGTTGAGCGGATCGGATAATCCACCATACAATAACTTCTTGAACCAACTAAAAAGACATGGTTTAAAGCTTGAGGTGCAGCAATACTCTCTTTCCAAAAGTAATTCAGTTGTTCAAAAGCCTGCAAGTAATTCTCTGCTCTATCCCTAAAATAATCACAATCCGTATTCGGCGTTAATTTATAGAAAGAGTAATTAGATGCGTTCGGTAATTCGAGAAATTTACTTGGAAGATTCTTTACTTCTGTCGATTCTTGTAGCTTTACTCGATATAGCTCAGTCATTGACTGGATAGAATTAAGTGTCGCTCCGGTTTGTTGAATATAGGCTTGCAGGTTTTCATAACCCGAATAGAACTGTTGACGAATGTCCGATTTGTATTCATTAAATTGCGAATAAAGGAAGAATAAAGTAATAAAAACGCCCATACCCCACAACATCAAGCCGAGGATACGAAATAAATCCCGAGAAAGTCTAAGTGATGTTTTAAACGAGGGTAAATATCTCAAGCGCTTTCCTGTATATTCGATACTATGACCGCTAATTATACTCGATTACATGATAAAAAAGCGACTAACATGAAAAGTATTAAAATTAAGACATTAAGGTTAGAAACTAAAACGGGCAGCTAATTACGCTACCCGTTCATTAAATTAAACGCGATGATTACTCTTGATCGTCGATATTTGCATCATCAACACCATTTTCTTCAGTGTTTTCATTTGCAATCTCATCATCATTGTTTTCATCGTCATCTGTTTCAGCAACGCGCTGCAAACCAACAACTTTTTCATCTTCAGCGGTTCTAATCAAGGTAACACCTTGAGTATTACGGCCAACGACGCTCACTTCAGACACCCGTGTACGAACTAATGTGCCGGCATCCGTGATCATCATGATTTGGTCTGTTTCATCAACCTGAATCGCGCCAACTACATTCCCGTTTCGCTCACTCACTTTAATGGAGATAACACCTTGAGTTGCACGAGATTTAGTTGGGTATTCAGCTTCTTCAGTACGTTTACCGTAACCATTTTCTGTCACAGTTAAGATATGCCCTTCTCCACGTGGAATAATCAAAGAAACGACTTTGTCGTTATCCATTAATTTAATACCACGTACACCTGTTGCGGTACGTCCCATAGGACGAACGGCATCTTCAGCGAAGCGCACAACTTTACCCTGAGCTGAAAACAGCATGACTTCGTTTGAACCATCTGTTAAATCAACACCAATCAGTTCATCACCGTCATTCAAGTTCACCGCAATAATACCGGCACTTCTTGGGCGACTAAACTCTTGTAAAGGCGTTTTCTTCACAGTACCACTCGCCGTTGCCATGAAGACGTTGTAACCCTCTTCATATTCACGTACAGGTAAGATGGCCGTAATACGCTCATCTTGTTCTAGTGGTAATAAGTTAACAATTGGGCGACCACGAGCGCCACGGCTCGCTTCTGGTAATTGGTAAACTTTCATCCAATATAACCGACCACGGCTTGAGAAACACAAGATGGTATCATGTGTATTGGCGACCAATAATCGTTCAATGAAGTCTTCGTCTTTAGTTCTTGCCGCAGACTTACCTTTACCACCACGGCGCTGTGCTTCGTAATCAGACAGAGGCTGATATTTCACATAACCTTGATGAGATAATGTCACCACTACATCTTCTTGGTTGATCAAATCTTCAATATTGATGTCTGCGGTATTTTCTGTAATTTCTGTACGACGAGGGTCGTTGTAGGTATCACGAATAATTTCTAACTCTTCGCGAATCACTTCCATCAAACGTTCAGGGCTGCGTAAAATAAACAGTAAAGCTTCAATTTGCACTAGAAGTTCACGGTACTCTTCCAGTAATTTTTCGTGCTCAAGGCCCGTTAATTTTTGGAGGCGTAAGTCCAAAATAGCTTGGGCTTGTTGTTCAGTCAGGAAATATTGCCCTTCATGCACACCAAACTGAGGCTCTAACCACTCAGGACGAGCGGCGTCATCACCCGCGCGTTCTAGCATCGCAGCAACATTACCCAGATCCCAAGAGCGTGCAATTAGCCCTGCTTTTGCTTCGGCAGGCGTTGGTGCTTTACGGATCAGTTCAATAATTGGGTCAATATTAGCCAGAGCGATTGCTAATGCTTCAAGGATATGAGCACGGTCACGCGCTTTGCGTAATTCAAAAATCGTACGACGAGTGACAACTTCACGACGGTGACGCACAAAAGCAGCAATGATATCTTTTAAATTCAGTATTTTGGGTTGCCCTTGATGTAGAGCTACCATATTGATACCAAAAGAAACTTGCAATTGGGTCAATGAATATAAGTTGTTTAGTACAACTTCACCCACCGCATCGCGTTTAACTTCAATAACAATGCGCATACCGTCTTTATCCGACTCGTCACGCAGTGCACTGATACCCTCAACGCGTTTGTCTTTAACTAATTCTGCAATTTTTTCAATCAAGCGAGCTTTATTCACTTGATAAGGGATTTCGCTGACAATAATGGTTTCACGACCATTTTTCTCATCGACTTCCACTTCAGCGCTTGCACGGATATAGACCTTGCCACGCCCTGTACGATATGCATCAATAATCCCACGACGGCCGTTGATAATCGCCGCTGTAGGGAAGTCAGGCCCTGGAATGTGTTCCATTAAGCCTTCAATACTGATGTCTTCATCTTCTATATAGGCAAGACAACCGTTAATCACTTCCCCTAAATTGTGAGGTGGAATATTGGTTGCCATCCCAACAGCAATACCTGACGACCCATTAACCAAAAGGTTGGGGATTTTCGTCGGCATAACTTCAGGAATTTGCTCTGTTCCATCATAGTTTGGAACGAAATCAACGGTTTCTTTTTCAAGGTCAGCCAGTAGCTCATGGGCAATTTTCGCCATACGGATTTCCGTATAACGCATTGCCGCTGCGGAGTCTCCGTCAACTGAACCGAAGTTTCCCTGACCATCAACCAGCATGTAACGCATTGAGAAAGGCTGTGCTAGACGAACGATTGTCTCGTAAACAGCGCTATCACCATGTGGATGGTATTTACCGATGACGTCCCCAACAATACGGGCAGATTTTTTATAGGGTTTATTCCAATCATTTCCCAATACATTCATCGCAAACAGTACTCTGCGGTGTACTGGCTTCAGTCCATCTCGAACATCTGGAAGTGCACGGCCGACAATAACGGACATTGCATAATCCAAATACGAACTTTTAAGCTCTTCTTCGATATTAACTGGTGTGATTTCTCTGGCAATCTCGCTCATGGAACCACTGTCCCTCATAACTTCGGATTCAAAGAGTAGAACTATACCACAATTCGCCAATTTAATAAAAATAAGAGACGGGTATTTGTCTTCCAAGCTATGTATAATAGCGGAAAATTAAGTTTATGTGTCCGAAACTTGAGGGTTTATCAATTAATAACTGCAATAATTGCATTGTTGTTTATATTTTAGCCATCAATTCTTATCGGACCGCTATCTCCCCCTACTGAACATAGTTTAAATATAATTATCGTTAATAGGCTTTAGGGAATAGGTTAAAAATAGGAGCTTCTTTGTATGAATGACACCCAAACCCCAACGTACCTTAACGTCGATAAGCAAGAGATCGAGAAATTTGAGTCCATCGCTTCGCGTTGGTGGGACTTAGAAGGTGAATTTGCCCCACTACACCGCATCAACCCTTTACGTTTAGGTTATATTATGCAGCGTGTAGACGGTGTTTTCGGTAAAAAAATTCTTGATGTTGGTTGTGGCGGTGGCATTTTATCCGAAAGTATGGCGCGTGAAGGTGCAGAAGTCACCGGCCTTGATATGGGGGCTGAACCCTTAATGGTCGCACGCTTACATTCTCTTGAGTCAGGTATTCCGGTTGAATATGTCCAAGAAACCGTCGAACAGCACGCAGACAAGCACCCTCAAGCCTATGATGTTGTCACATGTATGGAGATGCTTGAACATGTTCCGGACCCTCAGTCTGTCGTTAGAGCTTGCGCTAAATTAGTGAAACCGGGTGGACACGTGATTTTTTCAACCATTAACCGTAACAAAAAAGCATGGTTAATGGCTGTTGTCGCCGCTGAATATATTATGAAAATCGTGCCTAAAGGGACTCATGATGCCAACAAATTTATTCGCCCTTCTGAGTTAATTGGCTGGATTGACGGAACACCACTGAAAGATAAACATATCATAGGGTTACACTTCAACCCATTAACGGATAAATTCTGGCTAGGGCCAAATGTTGATGTAAATTATATGCTGCATACTGTGAGCGAATAGTCATTTAGTCGTGAAAAGAATAAATCACAAGCAGTACGTTTAAGAAAGCAGCAAACGATCGCAGTTTACAAAATTTATTTTAGTCCTCATGTCGGAAGCATTTTTTTTATTAATGCCTTTTACCATGCAGCTTACCGACATGATCTGTTTTCTTATCCAACCAGTTATCCACAAGATCCCTCTAATTTGTTCACTTGATAAAATCACATATTAACATTATCTTGTTATGGTATTCTAAACAAACTACTACATATAGTGGTACAAGCAAACATAACACTACTAGCCTCATGGCATTACACCATGAGCTTTTTTATGTTTTTTTAACCCATTTGTAGTTCAACCAAGGTGTACTTGCTCATGAACCAGAGTCTGTTAGTCACAAAGCGTGATGGACATAAAGAACGCATTGATCTCGACAAAATCCACAAGGTAATAACCTGGGCCGCGGAAGGCCTAAGTAACGTATCCGTTTCTCAAGTGGAGTTACGTTCACAGATTCAGTTTTATGATGGGATCAGAACTTCTGACATTCACGAAACGATGATCAAAGCAGCAGCAGATTTAATTACGGGTGATACACCTGATTACCAATACTTAGCTGCACGTCTTGCTATTTTTAACTTACGCAAGAAAGCCTATGGCCAGTTTGAACCGCCTGCATTATATAAGCATGTTAAACACCTCGTCGAAATGGGGAAATATGACAAGCATTTGCTGGAAGACTACTCTGAAGCAGAGTTCGAGCAAATGGATAGCTTTATAGACCATTGGCGTGATATGAATTTTTCCTATGCTGCGGTAAAACAGCTTGAAGGAAAATATTTAGTTCAAAACCGTGTTACCGGTGAAATTTATGAAAGCGCACAGTTTTTATACATTTTAGTTGCTGCTTGCCTGTTTTCACATTACCCAAAAGAGACGCGTCTCGATTATATTCGCCGTTTCTATGACGCCGTTTCAACATTCAAAATTTCATTACCTACGCCAATTATGGCGGGGGTACGTACTCCTACACGTCAATTCAGCTCTTGTGTACTGATTGAGTGTGGTGACAGCTTAGATTCCATCAATGCCACTTCAAGCGCAATTGTGAAATATGTCTCACAGCGTGCAGGTATTGGGGTAAATGCAGGCCGCATTCGTGCATTAGGTAGCCCAATTCGTGGTGGTGAAGCGTTCCACACTGGTTGTATTCCGTTCTATAAACACTTCCAAACTGCGGTGAAATCTTGTTCGCAAGGTGGTGTTCGTGGTGGTGCTGCAACCTTGTTCTACCCTATTTGGCACCTTGAAGTTGAAAGTTTATTGGTACTGAAAAATAATCGTGGGGTTGAAGGTAACCGTGTTCGCCATATGGATTACGGTGTGCAACTCAACAAGTTAATGTATGAGCGTTTGATTAAAAACCAAGATATTACATTATTCAGTCCATCAGACGTTCCAGGTCTTTATGATGCATTTTTCGCTGATCAAGACGAATTTGAACGTTTATATGTGAAATACGAACAAGATGAAAATATTCGCAAATCCAGTGTTAAAGCGGTTGAGCTATTTTCATTAATGATGCAAGAACGTGCGTCTACTGGCCGAATCTATATTCAAAACGTTGACCACTGTAATACACATAGCCCATTTGACCCACAGGTTGCCCCTGTTCGTCAGTCAAACTTATGTTTAGAAATTGCACTGCCAACTAAGCCATTAAATAACATTAATGACGAGAACGGTGAAATTGCGCTGTGTACATTATCGGCATTTAACTTAGGGGCGATTGATAGCCTAGATGAATTAGAAGAGCTGGCAATATTAGCTGTTCGTGCTCTTGATGCACTGCTTGACTACCAAGATTACCCAATCATTGCGGCGAAGCAAGGCTCAATGGGGCGTCGTACACTCGGTATTGGGGTGATTAACTACGCTTATTATCTCGCGAAGCACGGTGTTCGTTATTCTGACGGTAGTGCGAACAACTTAACGCACAAAACATTCGAAGCCATTCAGTATTATCTATTAAAAGCCTCGAATGAGTTAGCAAAAGAGCAAGGTGCTTGCCCATGGTTCAATGAAACAACTTATGCACAAGGCGTTTTACCTATCGATACCTATAAAAAAGAGCTCGATAAGTTAACTAATGAACCATTGCATTACGATTGGGAAGCTTTACGCCAAGATATTAAACAACATGGTCTGCGTAACTCGACTCTGTCTGCATTGATGCCTTCAGAGACATCATCACAGATTTCTAACGCAACCAATGGTATTGAACCACCACGTGGTTATATCAGTATTAAAGCCTCTAAAGATGGTATTTTGCGTCAAGTAGTGCCAGATTACGAAAATCTGAAAGGCGCATACGAGCTACTATGGCAAATGCCTTCAAACAGTGGCTATTTACAACTCGTTGGTATCATGCAGAAATTTATCGACCAGTCGATTTCTGCTAACACAAACTATGACCCGACTCGTTTTGAGAGCGGCAAAGTACCAATGAACCAATTGCTAAAAGATTTATTGCTCGCCTATAAGTTTGGTGTGAAAACACTTTACTACCATAACACCCGCGATGGGGCGGAAGATGTTCAGGGCGATCTGGAAGAAGTTGTTGAGTCAGCGGATTCCGATTGCGAAGGCGGCGCGTGTAAAATTTAATAGGAATTGTTATGTCACATACATATACAACATTTTCACAGAAAAAAAATGACCAAATGCTGGAGCCGATGTTTTTCGGCCAACCAGTTAACGTGGCACGCTATGATCAGCAAAAGTACCCTATTTTTGAAAAGCTGATTGAAAAACAATTGTCGTTTTTCTGGCGCCCTGAAGAAGTTGACGTATCTCGCGACCGTATTGACTATAACGCGTTGCCAGATCACGAAAAACATATTTTTATCAGTAATCTGAAATACCAAACGCTGCTGGACTCTATTCAGGGCCGCAGCCCTAATGTGGCATTATTGCCGCTGATTTCGATTCCTGAACTGGAAACTTGGGTTGAAACGTGGGCGTTTTCTGAAACTATCCACTCACGTTCATATACACACATTATTCGTAATATTGTGAATGACCCAGCCATTATTTTTGACGATATCGTTGAAAATGAAGAAATTTTAAAACGTGCTAAAGATATTTCTGGTTTTTACGATGACCTGATCGAAATGACCAATTACTATCATATGTTTGGTGAAGGCACGCATACTTGTAACGGCAAACAAGTCACTGTTTCTCTACGTCAATTGAAGAAACAGCTGTATCTGTGCCTAATGAGCGTCAATGCGCTCGAAGCCATTCGTTTCTATGTTAGCTTTGCCTGTTCATTTGCGTTTGCTGAACGCGAACTGATGGAAGGAAATGCTAAAATCATCAAGCTAATCGCACGTGATGAAGCGCTGCACTTAACGGGAACACAACACATGTTGAACCTGTTGCGCTCAGGGCAAGATGACCCAGAAATGGCCGAAATCGCGGCAGAGTGCGAACAAGAGTGTTATGACCTGTTCGTTCAAGCAGCAGAGCAAGAAAAAGAGTGGGCTGACTATTTATTCAGCGAAGGCTCTATGATTGGTTTAAATAAAGATATTTTATGCCAATATGTTGAATATATTACTAACATTCGCATGCAAGCTGTTGGCCTGAAATTGCCATTTGAAGCACGTTCAAACCCAATTCCATGGATCAACGCATGGTTGGTGTCTGATAACGTACAAGTTGCGCCTCAAGAGGTTGAAGTGAGTTCTTATTTAGTCGGCCAAATTGACTCTCAAGTCGATACCGACGATTTGAGCGACTTCGAACTGTAAGTATGGCAAGCCATAAAATCACCCTGCGGTTAACGCAGGGTGTTCAAGTCCCCTACCATACCGAAGTTCACTCCTGTTTGCTGGAAGCCTTAGAAGACAGTCGGATCCCTGTAGAATATCAATGTCGTGAAGGTTACTGCGGTTCGTGCCGAGTGACATTATTGCATGGTAAAGTGGGTTATAAACAAAAACCCATCGCATTTGTACAAGATGGAGAGATCCTTCCCTGCTGCTGCCATCCGCTATCGGATATTGAAATCGGTTAATCTAAAATAGGTGATTGCACAGCGGTTTATCCGTTACCTGTGCAATCACTTTTTATTCACTTACTTTATTGATTATAAATAACCATATAAACCTGCAAATACCCAGCCAAACACACAAGACACGCCCACCCCAATTAACCCCGGTAGAATGAAACTGTGGTTGATAACAAATTTACCAATACGCGTTGTTCCAGAACGGTCAAATTGAATTGCCGCAAGATCACTTGGATAAGTCGGTAAAATGTAGTAACCATAACACGCAGGCGCAGAAGCGATAATATAGGCAGGGTCAACACCAATACCTAATGCAATTGGTACAACAGCGGCTAGTGCAGCGGCTTGAGAGTTAACAAACTTAGAAACTAATAACAAGATGACGGCATAAGCCCAAGGGAAATCTTTCACTAAAGAACCTAACGTTCCTTTAATTTCATCCATGTGTGCGCCGAACATGGTTTCCGCCATCCAAGCGATACCATACACCGCCACGATAGCAATCATCCCTGAACGGAATACTTCATTCTTTGAAATTTGCCCAGGATTGGTCTTACAGATAATGATAATTAGCGCACCCGCTAATAACATAAACATCTGGATGACTAAAACCATAGATAACGGCTTACCATTAACTAGCGGCCTTAGTTCAGAGAATGCGCCAAGTAGTGCAACAACTGCGATAGAGGCTAAAAAAATCCACATCGCGACCCAGTTAATTTTCGGTAACTTTGTATTTAGCAGTGTCACACTGTCACCATAAACATAATCATGGTTTTCAGGGACTGATATAAACTCTTGGAATACAGGGTCTTTATCGAGATCTTTACCTCTAAACCAACTGAAAATACCAATAGCTAAAATACCAATTAACGTTGATGGGATAGTAATTGCTAATAAATCCAAAAATTCGAGTGACTTACCATTGATTGTCACACCATTTAGCATTGCTACTAGTGAAACAACCGCGACTGAAACCGGACTGGCGATAATCCCCATTTGTGCGCCAATACTACTCGCGGCCATCGGTCTTTCTGGACGGATATTATTTTTAATCGCCGCATCGTAGATGATAGGTAAAATCGTATATACCACATGCCCTGTACCACACAAAATGGTTAAGATACATGTCACAAAAGGTGCCACAATAGAAATGTACTTAGGGTTTTTCCGCAGTAGTCGTTCTGCAATTTGCAGCATGACATCTAAACCGCCTGATGCTTGTAACGTCGCTGATGCGGCAACAACAGCAATGATAACAAGCATAACATCAACAGGCGGTTTTCCAGGCGGTAAACCAAAACCAAAAACTAAGATAACTAGGCCAACACCACCTAATAGCCCGAGTGCCATTCCCCCTTTTTTTGCTCCATAGAATAAGCAAACAAGGATAATGGCGAGTTGAATCATAAAGTCCATAGTTCCATCCTTTATATATATGTTTGCATATATTATCGGGATGATTTTCAAGCATTAATTTGATTTATGATAACTTCAAAATCAATTTAGTTTTATTTTTTATGCTTTTATTTTGACCTCATCACATAATTTACATTAAGTAACTGACATACTGTACAGTTAGCTGCCATTTTAATAAAAATCAACTAATTACCACACCTTTTTTAACAAATCACCCCATTTAAATTTACCTTTAGTCACTATAAATCATCATTTTTTCTTCACTTAATTAACCCTGATTATTGTCTTTAGTTTCGCTATCTACTTGATTATCAGTGTAAACTTATAATTACACCAGCTGTAATTTACATTTGACAGCGAACTTTCGATCGCATAATCTGCATCACTTGTTAATTATTGAAATTCAATCAGAGGAACTTGTGAAGAATCGTACGCTTGGCAGTGTGTTAATCGTTGCAGGGACAACAATAGGTGCAGGGATGTTGGCAATGCCACTTGCCGCTGCAGGAGTCGGTTTCACAGGCATCGTTTGCTTGCTTGTTGGATTATGGATGTTAATGAGTTATACCTCATTACTATTAGTCGAAGTGTATCAGCATAACCCTGCAAATATGGGCCTAGGCTCCGTCGCTAAAAAATATCTGGGTCCTGTTGGCCAAATAGTGACTGGGCTCAGTATGCTGCTATTAATGTACGCATTAACAACCGCTTACATAGGTGGTGCAGGCGTATTAATTTCAGATAGCCTGTCTTCTTGGTGGGGAATTAACATTTCAACCAACACTGCCATTATCGCATTTACTATTATTGGTGGTGCAGTCGTGTGCATTGGCACACATTCAGTCGATTTTATTAACCGTATTTTATTTACAGCAAAAACGATTTTTTTGGTCATCATGCTCGTTGTGATGATGCCACATGCTGAAGCGGTAAACTTAAGCACTATGCCGATTGAAAAAGGCCTTGTTTTGGCCGCAGTGCCCGTTATTTTTACCTCTTTTGGTTTCCATGGTAGCGTACCGAGTTTAGTTAACTATATGAATGGAGATGTACGTAAATTACGTATGATTTTCATTACCGGAAGCGCAATTCCTTTAGTAGCTTATATTCTATGGCAAATCGCTACGTTAGGTTCTATTCCATCACACACCTTTATCGGGATCCTAGCGCAGGAGTCTGGCCTTAATGGGTTACTCACCGCAATTCGCGATGTTGTTGCTACACCTCGAGTCAATATTGCCGTCAGCCTATTTATGGATTTAGCGTTAGCCACGTCTTTCTTAGGTGTTGCATTGGGCTTATTTGATTACCTCGCAGATTTGTTCAAGCGTAGCAACCATTTTATCGGTCGTGCACAAACAGGCTTGCTTACCTTTGTTCCGCCATTATTGGCCGCCCTATTCTTTAGTAGTTTCGTACAAGCATTAACTTATGCCGCTGTCGCGCTCTCAGTCTTAGCACTGATTATTCCTGCACTGTTAACCCTACGTGTACGTAAATTAGAAACTCAAGGTGGGTATCAAGTTAAAGGCGGTACACCTATTTTAGCCTTAGTGTTGGCATGTGGTGTGGCAGTAATCGCTATCCAATTTTCGATTGTTGCCGGATTTTTACCAAACGTTGGCTAAACTATTCGCTTATTAATAATATTCTAAAGATATAAAAAACCGCCAAACGTAGTATTTGGCGGTTTTTTCGAGATTCAAACGGTTAAATCTAATAAATGATAAATTTAACAATCTTAGAATGAAAGGCCAGCCCCTACATACCAGCCATCGGCAACTTTATCGCTACTATTGCCATGAGTCCCTTTCATTTCAATCAAGCGATAACCTGCATCAATAGATAAAGGTTTAAATACGGTATAACGTGCACCCGCTTTCGCTTCGACATAAGACTTGCTACCTGAGGTCAATGACTCAGGAGCACCATAGGCTTCACCATAAATATTTAATGAAGGCATAGCCTGCCAATTTAACCCACCACCAACCGCTAATGCAGCACCACTACTATTGTGATCCGGTGATAAATATAACCCTTTACCCCCGACAAATGCAGAGAAAGGCCCAACAGGTAAACCAAATGTGGCACCAATACTACCCGTTTGCCCATCATGGTCACTACGAACCCAAGAACCATTAAATGCTAACCCTGCATTTTGGTTACCTAACCCTGCAGACAGCTCAGTAAAATGTTCACCCGCTTGTGCACTGACTGAAACTGCATGGGCAGTACCTACGAACAATGGTGACATCGCTGCTGCTAATAATAATAGTTTGCGCATTATTTTATCCTCTTGATATTATTACCTATGGATACTACGCGAATTTCACCCTATTTTCAGCCATTCTTACCTAGATTTACGCTATAGCCTTTATAAAAGCCGACTTTATTCATTACAAAATTTCACAAATCAAAAATTTTAGTGCGAAAAAGTGCGATGAATACCGTTTTTTTCACGGGTAATCACAGTAATTGGTTATATTAATTAGATAATCAATTCCATAATAACTATACTGAATTACAAGTTTATTGTAGTCCTGTTTTTTATTTTTTACAAAATATTAACTTATTAGTTAGGTTTGTGTAGTCCATTAATCCAAACAAAGGAGCATTGTGATGAAAAAGAAAGGCCTTACTACCGCCTCGGGCGCCCCGGTCGCCAATAATAATAATGTGATGACAGCAGGTAAACGTGGCCCAATGTTATTACAGGATGTTTGGTTTTTAGAGAAACTTGCCCATTTTGACCGTGAAGTGATCCCTGAAAGACGCATGCACGCAAAAGGTTCTGGCGCTTTTGGTACGTTTACTGTAACTCATGATATTAGCCGCTATACTCGCGCAAAAATTTTCTCTGAAATAGGGAAAAAAACTGAAATGTTTGCTCGCTTCTCTACCGTTGCAGGTGAGCGCGGGGCTGCCGACGCAGAACGTGATATTCGTGGTTTCGCATTAAAATTTTATACTGAAGAAGGCAACTGGGATATGGTGGGTAACAACACCCCTGTGTTCTATTTCCGCGACCCATTAAAATTCCCTGATTTAAACCACGTAGTTAAGCGCGACCCTCGCTCTAACCTGCGTACAATGGAACATAAATGGGCCTTTTTCTCTCAGTTACCAGAATCTTTACACCAGTTAACCATTGATGCTAGTGACCGTGGTATACCACAAAGTTACCGTCATATGCACGGGTTTGGTAGCCACACTTATAGTTTCATCAACAGTAATAATGAACGCTTCTGGGTTAAATTCCATTTCCGTTGCCAACAAGGTATTCAGAATCTGTCTGATGAACAAGCAGAGCAATTAGTCGGTAAAGATAGAGAAAGTTCACAACGCGATCTGTTTGAATCCATTGAGAAAGGGGATTTCCCACGCTGGAATTTGCAAGTGCAAATTATGCCAGAGAAAGAAGCCTCTCAAGTTCCTTATAACCCATTTGACTTAACCAAAGTTTGGCCGCACAAAGATTATCCATTAATTGATGTCGGTTATTTTGAACTTAATCGTAACCCAGACAACTACTTTGCTGACGTAGAACAAGCGGCGTTTAGCCCAGCTAACGTGGTTCCGGGTATCGGTTTCTCACCAGATAGAATGTTACAAGGCCGTTTATTCTCCTATGGAGATGCCCATCGTTATCGCCTTGGGGTTAACCACCACCAAATCCCAGTGAACGCCCCACGTTGCCCATTCCATAATTACCACCGTGATGGCGCAATGCGCGTTGACGGTAATAGCGGCAACCATGTGACCTATGAGCCAAATGAAGCCGGCTTATTCCAAGAGCAACCTGACTTTAGCGAACCGCCATTATCTATTGAAGGTGCCGCTGACCATTGGGATCACCGCGAAGACCAAGATTACTTCAGCCAACCACGTGCATTATATGAGTTATTAGATGATGCCGAGCACCAACGTATGTTTAAACGTATTGCGGGCGAACTGATTGACGCGACAGAAGCCACTCAAGTGCGCCAAATCGAGTTATTTAAACAAGTTCACCCAGAATACGGCGCTGGTGTTGAAAAAGCATTAAAAGCACTAAAATAGTGTAATTTATTAAGTGGTGGGGATAACCCCACCACTATTTCACCCTATTCCTGCATTCTAGCTAACAACCACTTTTTCACTTGTTGTCTCGACACTTTTATTCCCCCAGCTTTCAATTCAGGGTCTAAATAATAAAAGGCCATAGGATATTGGTATGGTGCGAGTTTATCTTTTAGCCAATCCGCCAGCTGATGTAAACCTACGGACTCATTTGCTTCAATAACCGCGACAGGGCGTTGCCCAAATTGCACATCATCAATGGGGATAATAAAACTTTGGCTGATATCAGGGTATGAATTGATGACTGACTCGATATCTTCTGGTTGAACACATTCCCCACCACTGATAAATAAATTATCTAAACGACCAAGGATCTGATACTCGCCATCAATAAATGCTCCTTTATCGTTGGTTTTAAACCAGTTATCTAGGCAATTTAAAGGGTGAATTTGCCCATCAAACCAATAACCAAGCGCTTGGCTGTCTGATTGGATTTGAATTTCACCACCCACAAGACGAATTTGCTTACCTTTTAAGGGTAAACCAACGCCTTTCTTGCCATCTGCCCGTTTAGCACAAACTGTAGAAGCCATTTCTGTCATCCCATAGCCACTCCAACACGCAATTCCATGTTGTTGTGCCAAGTCCGTGAGTGTTGAAGGGATACTGGCTCCGCCCAATAAAACGGCTTTCAACGCTATATTCGCCATTGAGTTATCATTCAATAAACGCCATAGCTGGGTCGGCACCAAAGAGGCATGAGTCACCCCATGTAATGCCTGGGCTAAAGAGAGATTTTTTACCGCAAGTGCGCCGCCTTGCAAAAGCCAACGCCAAACAATACCCTGACCAGATACATGGAATAACGGCAGCGAGAGTAACCAACAATCATCTTGCTGGTAATTCATCATATTAACAACACCGGCAGCGCTATTGAGGTGAGCTGCAACACTGTGAACGGCGGCTTTAGGTAGACCTGTCGACCCCGATGTTAAAATCAACGTAGCAGGCTGCTGAATAGCCTCTTGAAAAACAACCGGAGCAACCTTTTCATCACCAATAAAATGATAATAGAGTTGATAATCTAAATGGCGATAATTGGCTAATAAATTTGATTCATCAGTAAAATCAATGGCTGCGCTAACATTAAGATGAGGCAGTAATTCTGCTAATAACCGTTCTGGGAGGCGGGGATTTAACGGTAAGACACGAGCGCCACACGCAATAAGTGCCAGTTGACTCAATAATAATTCAACTGAATTTTTCCCACGCAAAACGATACACTGCCCTTGTGTTACACCTTGCATTAAAAAGTAAGTTTTAAGGTCAGTAACTTGTTGGCTTACGCTTTCCCAAGTCATACTTTGGGACTCAGTTACAAGGGCGATCGCATTGGGACGAAGATTGGCCCAGTGTTGCCAAGGCCAATCTTTAAAGTTATCTAGTTCTGCCATACAAGCGTTAAATCATCTAACTGCTGGAGCGGAATATCACATTGAGGCCAAGGCCGTATCAATTGAGATTGAATAAGTGATACCGTATCTAAGCCTGGAATGGTATTTGGCGTTAGCCAATGTGCTACACGAGCAAGTTGCGTTAAACCAAAGCTACTTTCAATGGATGAACTGATCACGGCTTGTAATCCTAAGCGATGCGCTTCTTCTACTAAGTAGCGGCAATAAGATAAGCTGCCTGTCAGTGTTGGTTTAATTACAATCGCAGAAACGCCTTCCTGCGCCTCAACCATAAAGCCTTCTTCTCGTACACTTTCATCCCAAGCGATACTAATGCCGGTATCCGCTGCAAATTGCAGTGACTCTTCACGGGTTTTGCACGGCTCTTCTAAGAATGCGATACGGTCACGGTAGTCTGGGTTAACATATTTAGCAAAACCGTCAGCTTTTGTTCGAGTCCAACTGCGATTCGCATCCAAGCGCAGTTTCAGTTCTGGAACGGCCTCTAGTAATAAGTTAACCACCATACCATCACGCACAGCTTCATATAGCCCAACTTTTACCTTTGCAACCTTTTCGCCTTCCATTGCATCAAGGCTCAAAATGAGGTCATCTGGGTCACCACTGCACAGTGGTGCTTTGCGATAGTCAGCCTCTTTCGGTAGCTCCCCTGTTAACTCCGCTAGAGCACAGCTACAGCCAAAAGCAACAGAGGGTAGTAGACTATTAGAAATTTTGCCTTCTTTCACCCATTCATTCATTCGCTTAATAGTTTCGGCGGTTGCTTCTTCTAATGTTTCACGACTGAATTCAGGTAGAGGCGAAATTTCTCCCCAACCTTCATTATCCCCATCTTGTAAACACACTAAAAGCCCATCACGAGTTTTTAGTCGCTGATAACGAAGGATAACGCCTGCCTCCATTGGCAGGCTGAACGAATAAATACGGGCTTTACGCATTATGGATTACGCTTATATTTAGAGAAGTCTGGAGCACGTTTTTCATTAAAGGCATTACGACCTTCTTGCCCTTCATCTGTCATATAGAACAGCATAGTGGCATTACCGGCTAATTCTTGCAGGCCAGCCTGACCATCACAATCCGCATTTAATGCCGCTTTTAAGCAACGTAATGCCATTGGGCTATTTTCTAGCATTTCACGGCACCAACGCACGGTTTCTTTTTCAAGATCTGCGTATGGGACAACTGTGTTAACCAAGCCCATATCTAATGCTTCTTGTGCATTGTATTGGCGGCATAAAAACCAGATTTCACGCGCCTTTTTCTGTCCAACAATACGCGCCATATAGGATGCGCCCCAGCCGCCATCAAATGAACCGACTTTTGGCCCAGTTTGACCAAATATTGCGTTATCCGCAGCAATAGTCAGGTCACACATCATATGTAACACATGGCCACCACCAATTGAGAAACCTGCGACCATCGCAACCACAGGTTTTGGGCAAGTCCGAATTTGGCGTTGAAAATCTAATACGTTAAGGTGATGCGTACCGCTTTCATCACGGTACCCGCCGTAGTCACCACGGATTTTTTGGTCGCCGCCTGCACAGAAAGCTTTTTCGCCCTCACCCGTTAGAATGATAGTACCAATGTGGTCATCATAACGTGCATCTGACAGTGCTTGGATCATTTCTTTCACGGTTTGTGGACGAAAAGCATTACGCACTTCTGGACGGTTAATCGTAATTTTAGCAATTCCTTCAGGAGATTTATGATAGCGAATATCTTCAAACCCTGTAGAGCAATCTTGCCATTCAATTGGTGCGTATAATTTTTCTTCGCTTGGATAAATCATTATCAGATTCCTTTAACCACAGTGTGATAAAAAATGGTGTAGTGCAGTTGCAAAGCCCATGGGGTTTTCCCGATGTGCATTATGCCCTGCATTTTCAATCAGCGTTAACGGCAAAACATATTGTTGCGAAACGCTTCGAAACTTTTGATCCTTTTCGCCACAAAAATAACGATAAGGGCAGATTAATTGATGCAATTTGTCCGCCAAAAAAGGTTGCTTTGCTAATGATGTGTTTTCTAGCATAGCAGCAATGCTGTGCGGGTTATTTTGTCCACGTAACTGAATTAACTGTTGGCGCTGAGTGGCCGACAAATCAGCAAATACAGTTTGTTGATACCAGTCATCTAACACTTTTTCAATGGGTTCTGAACGAAAACGTTGCGCCCATGCCTCATCATTAGCAGCTCGAGCAACACGTTTTTGTTCATTGGCTAACCCCACATTCCCGCCTTCAATTACTAAACCTAATAGCCCGTTAGGCTGATAGTGACAGGCAAAATGCATTGCGAGCCGAGCACCGAGTGAATAGCCAACCAAGTAGTATTCATTAATTTGATGATACTGTAAAAGCTCGCTGAGTTGTTGATCAAAATGTGAAAAACTCTGGCATGGCTCTGAATGAGAACCGCCATGACCTGGCAAATCCACAGCTAATGATGGAAAAGTCCGTGTTTGATCAATCACGGGTGACCAGTCATCCGCACTGCCTAACAAACCATGCAACCAAATGATCCAAGGAGCCGATGAGGTAGAATGATGTCGATGAGCGGATAACATTACAATTCCACAACTTCATTAAGCAGCTGTTTTAAAGTACGCGCGCCTTCATCGCTTGCCACCTGTAATTCCACCAACAATGTTCCTTGCTGACTATGCCAAAATTGTTGAACAGTATTTTTTAGTGTTCCCCAATCTGTCGGCGCACAATATTGTAAGCCAAACATTTTCGCAGCAGGCTCGAAACTGACATTTTGCGGCATACAGTAATAATTTTGCCTTGCTTCGTCTGGTGTGGGGAGCATAGAGAAAATTTGCCCGCCATTGTTATTCACGATGATTAGGACTGTCGGTGCTGAAGGTTCTCGCAACAGCGCCAAACTATTCAAATCGTATAAGGCAGAAATATCCCCAACAATAGCTAATGTTGGACGAGCTGTTGCTCGTTGCACTCCCGCCATGGTAGAAATCAGACCATCAATACCACTTGCGCCGCGGTTGCTATATACCGGATAGCCTAATGGAAGTTGTGCGAGTGCATCCACCAAACGAACAATTAAGCTATTTCCAACAAATAGTTGACCTCGTGGTGAGAGTAGTTCTGGCAATTGAAATGCAACCGCCGCTTCGGAAAACTGGTCATGTAACTGTTGGTGTACATGGTGTTGGGCTTTTTGCGCTAACGTCTGCAAAGATTCACACCACAAACTTCTCGGCTGTGCAGGATGGTTGTCCAGCCAACCTTTAATTGAACAGGTTAACTTTCTTCCCCTATGATTAGCTGGGTCTAGCCGTTGAGGTATCGAGTCGATAATCCAATACTCTTGCGGTTCACAATTGGCTTGCCATTGTAATAGCCGTTTTCCTGTTAAGCTTGAACCAAACTGGACAACTAATTCTGCATGTTTTAAAACCTGTTGAGCATCGGGATGCTGAAGCCATAAATCTGCGCAAGGGTATGGCTGCCCTGTTTGAGATAACACATCACCTATAACTGGCCATCCGAGTTCTTGAGCCCATTTAGCAACGAGCTCCCCTTCACTCGCACTCATTCTACCGGCAAGCACAACGCCTTTTTTTTGCCGCCAAAAATACCAATCTGCCACTAGAGCGACAGAATGAGTTAACGGTTCAGTGAGCCACGGGTGGCTCGAATTCCACCATTCCCCAAGGGTTTTCTGCCATTCATGTTCCCCATCCATATCACCATATAGTGGCTCAGCAAATGGGCAGTTGATATGAAATGCACCATGGCGTAACTGGTTCATGCCATTATCAATAGCGGTTACCAACCATTTAGCTGAAATATCTTGTGTCGGCCTTGGCAACATTAATGATTGAGCAGGATGAGATGCAAAAATATGCGTCTGCCGAATAGCCTGATTAGCACCGCAATCAATCAATTCAGGGGGCCTATCTGCGGTGAGAAAAATAACTTTTTCTCCAGTTAGTCCAGCTTCTATCAATGATGGATAAAGGTTTGCAACCGCAGTCCCTGACGTCACAATGACACCTACTGGCTCATTGCTGGCTTTTGCCAATCCAAGTGCCAGATGACCCAAACCACGCTCATCGAAATGGGTGTGACAATGTAATTTGGCGTTATTGATGGCAGCCAGAGTCAAAGGCGTCGAACGAGAGCCTGGCGCAATACAGATATGTTTCATTCCGTGGCGAGATAGTGCTTCAATAATCACTTCAGCCCAACGGAGATTAAAAGCAGAATTCGACATAATATGCTCAGCAAATTATTAGTTATCAACTAGTTTAGACTGGCTGAAATAAATTTCTTGATCTCAGAACAATTTTTGGTGAACTAATTGAAATAAAAGAAAATAACCATTTTAACTTTATGGTTTTTCGTTATTTCCAAACAAAGATTTAAGCCCCGCCGCTTTATTTTCAATTTCTATCCACTCTTGCTCTGGGTCTGAGCCACTGACAATGCCCGCACCTGAATATAATGAGACATGCGCACCTTCTATTTGTGCACAACGTAGAGATACCGCAAATTCACTTTTATTTAAGCTAATAAACCCGCCAGTTCCTGCATACCAGCCACGAGAAAAGGGTTCATTACTTGCTAAAAATTGCCGTGCAACTTTGCGAGGTAAACCACATACGGCAGCGGTAGGTTGAAGACGTTGTAAGCAATCGCTATCAGAAGGATTGATTAATGTCGCAACAATAGAGCGATAAAGGTGTTGGATTTTTCTCAAGCGGATCACTTTTGCTGATGATACGTCAACTCCCGTCACTGCACCTTGTAATTGTTGGCAAATATCATCCACAACGACTAAATTTTCGTGTTGGTTCTTTTTATCTTCCATCAACCACTTAGCATACTCCGCAGCGACGGCGTCATCAGGGTCATTAGCGACAGTTCCCGCTAAGGCCTCAGAATTCAGTTGTTCATTTTGCCGTAAATATAAACGTTCCGGAGTCGAAGAGATGAACCCTGACTGTGCGTTGAAGGCCATCATAAAATGGTAACAATGATGATTCACCTGCTGGCTTTGGGCTAAAAACTCAGCAACCGCAATGGGTTTAGACAGGGTGAGTTTTGTTTCCCTTGCCATCACCACTTTTTCCATCTTCCCTGACTTCATGTCATCAATAGCGCAATTTAATAAACGACACCATTCATCATGCGTAGGAATATGTTCTTGTGCAGTAATATTGGCATTCAATGTCAATCTCACATGAGAAGCCGGCTTCAATTGCTGTAAAAGATGAATAGCATTCAAGCGGTCTTCTTCCCCCTCAATATTGACGCTAACACTAATTGTCGAACGTAATCGATGAATTTCAATGCGGGGCAAAAAACAAAAAGTTGCTTGGCGTTTTATCTCTTCAGGAATGCCCGTTCCAACCGCATTCCAGCCATTAAGCCCCCATAGGCGCATCTCTGGCATATCAGGATACTGGGATAAAAAAACTTGTGCCGTATCTATCGAATCAAAGGATTTCACCATACCAAGAGCACTGCATTCCTCGGCGCCAGTGCGTTGATACCAATAAAATTGAGGATAACTTTGCTGTGCCGACAGCCATGAAAGGCCAGGAAAAGAGGTTTGTGCATCTAATTGCCAAACTAAACGAGTAAACTCTTGATTTTTTAGTGTCAATGTAGACAAATGGTCCAAAATTTCAGTTATCAATTGATCAATTTTTTTATAGTTCACTTTAGATTCCCACTGCTACATCACACAAATTCACTACGGTTATTATATAGCGCAATACAATTTTTTAATACATTGATGACTAACAGTAAATGCTATACCGCCCATTCAGCACTAAAAGTAGATTACCTGCAATTAAGAGATTGCTTTTAGTACTTCGCTATAATTATTTTTTATGGCTCAAATGACGATAGCCAAGAGCAGCTGTGTCAAAATAAACCTGTTATCACTCACTAATAGTGACCTTCAGGCTGTTGATAGTATAGCTTATTATGTATATTACATAGCACTTCATTCATTTAATTAATAGAAAATGTGATTTTATCCTCTTTAATCTTTGCTTCTTTCTCGAAACTGCATCATTTTTACCCAATGAAAATTTCATTTTGAAACATAGTGATATGTCAGCTTTAAACCCATGTTCCATTGCAAGCCTTTTTAATTCAAAACAAAAAAATTATCGTATATTTTAATTAATATCATATTCTTATTAGTTATTTTATTTAGCACTACTATAGATGATTTTCAAATAAAAATAATAGAGAATAATATTTAAAACACATATTAAATTATTCAAAATGCTATTTTTTAGCTCTGATTTTCATTTTTTAATATAAAACTTTCAGTCAATTTCTAGTAGGTTAACAAATATGAACTTTATATTTTTATTTGCAATAAATAGGTAATTTAACCATACAACAGTACTAAGAAAAATAAGCGTTCAATCTTTAACTTAATCAATGTGGAATTTAAAATGAATACAAAAGATAATTACGATAGAATTATTGAAAAAGAACATATAGGCCATACAACCTTAGCTTTATTAACTAATCAAGACACACTTTCAGCCCGTGAAGTCGGTATTTTCACATTAGATGATTTAATTAGCATACATCGCCACGTTTACTTTTCTCTTTCTTTGCCTTGGAAAAAAAATGATATTCTAAAATGGTTTGGTATTACCTCATCAACAACCTTGCCAATCGATACAAATGAACTAATTGGTACCATTATCAATATTCGTGAACATGCCAATAGCTGGGATAACGTTGAACAACATGTTAAAGAACAATCTGTCAATCTATCTCTAGTTAGCCGAAACATTATACAAACAGGTGGGCAAATTATTGAATATATAAACCATATGCCTATTTTGAAAAAAGTGTCTGAGAGTTTGAATGATATTAGTGAACATGAACTAGATGAAATATATTATCAAAATGATGACCAGCAAATAGCTACCGAGCTAACTAATATCTTACAATTAATTAGGGATGATATTAAAGACCAATCTATTAAGACAAGTAATATTAAAAATATCATTTCTGATTTCCGCGTACATATTACAGGAGGTTATTTATCTAATTATCAACATGTTGAATCATTGCTATTCAATGTTAAAGGGTTATATAAACAACTTGATCCCACTAATAATGAAACAACCGATTCCTATTTACAAGAATCACTTAAAATGAAAAAACAAGAACTCCAGCAATTAGAACTCGAGTATTCACACTTTGTGAAACTCAGTTTTACGGGTTTAGTTGGTGGTGTCATCGGCCTCATTATCACTGGAGGGATTTTTGGCTCAAAGGCTGAAAAAATTCGGGCAAAAAAGAATGAAACATTAACAGAAATACAATCAATTAGTGACCAAATCAACAAAGAAAAATTTGCCCAAAAAGTTATTTTTGATATTCAAATCAATCTCCATAAAATTGATAGTTTATTTAAAGATGCCCGGTTAGCCGTTGACCACTTAGATTATATGTGGCTAGTCCTCCTAACCGAAATAACTCAATCAATCGAGGTTTTCAAAAAAATCAATAACGCTGAAAAACTTATTCAGTTCATTACTCATTTTAAACGTGCTATTACATCTTGGTATACCATTCAAGAATACTCGACACATTTAATAAAGTTATTTGATGAAATTCAACCAAATAACACTCCCCCTCAATAAAAGGTACTAATATGCAAGATAAGCTTGATTTACCCATACTCCCCCCTATTGATATTTATCAATTGAGGCATATGTCAAACGAAATTTCCGCATTTAATAAAAACATAATACATTATGATTTTATTATCCATGGAAAAATACAAAAAATAGCCAGTAAATCTTTTAATATCAATGAAATAATCAGAAACTCAATACCGAAACTTAAAATAAAATTAAATTATATTTTAAAAAGCGAATTAAATAATGAAAATATCAACATACCTGATGAAATCTTAGTTAAAAGCTTCATTGAAGATTTAATTGATTTCAAGTTAGAATTAGAAAGAATAATTACCAAATTCAGTTATACCACTGATTCTTTATCACTCATTCATTTAGAAGAAAGCAATCAGCACAAACTACATCAATATACTGAGCAGAAAGAACTTCTAGTCACATCCAAAAATAGCAAAACTCTAAAAATAGATGAAATCAATCAACAGCACTCCGTTATCATCGCAGCAGAAGATATTATATTAAAATCTAAAATTACCGATTTCTTAAAGAAACATTTGTTAAATGACGAATTAATTGACTCAATTGATATGCCAACAAATAAAAAACAAATATTAAAATCAGCCGTTGCCTTTATTAAAAATTTATTATCAATCATTGATGATGGTTTGGAATTTGCGCAACTTGTCGAGGTCAGATTAGATTTAGGCAATCAAATTTTAGAATTAAAAGAAGAAGTTAACCATATTGATAAAACAATATTTAAGCTTTCTCAGCTCATGCTATTAGCTGACCAAATAACCACTATAGATTCGCATAAATTGTCAATTATTACTCAGATAAGCTTAATTAAAGATTATTGGTTGCAATGGTGTCATTTTATTAATGAAAAATCGTCTGAAAAAATGTTGAATATTCAAAAAATTAACTTAGCAAGTCAGGTACTCATGTCTTTCTTAGACGATATGGAATATCAATATCAACGCCAGTTACCCGATTAAAAAAAACCGGCTACTTAGAAGTAACCGGTTTATTAGCAATAGGAAATTTTGGCCTATTAGTTAATCACAGCAAGCGCTGTTGATGTCATATCAATAAGTGGTTGTGGCCATACACCAAAGACGATAACAGCAATGGCGCAAATAACAGCAACAACAGTTCCTAACGTTGCTTTTTCAGGGCCTGTATAACGTTCTGCATGTTCTGCATCACGACTATATAGGCTAGCCATAAAGCTTAGGTAGTAATATAAACCAATAGCACTACCTACCACTACAGCCCCCGTTAGCCACCATAACTCTGCATTCACTGCGGATGCAATCACATAGAATTTACCAATAAACCCTAATGTAATTGGAATACCAGCTAATGAAAGCATCATTACCGTCATTACCGTTGCAAGAATTGGCTTATGCCAAAATAGCCCGCGGAATGCACTAAAGTCATCCTGATCATCACCACGGTAAGGGCTTGAAACGATACTCACAACACCAAATGCCCCTAAACTCGCAAACAAGTAACCCACTAAGTAGATTGCGATAGTGACTTGTGACGCAACAGGGTCGATACGTAACGCAACAAGAGCGACCAGTAAATAACCCATATGTGAGATAGATGAGTAACCCAGTAAGCGTTTTGCACTTTTTTGTGTGATAGCCAGTAAGTTACCAAACAGGATAGATGCAATAGCAATCACAGAAATCACAATCGCTAACGTATTGCTATTGGCGATTGGCGCTTCCAGAAAAATACGCACTAATACTGCGAAGATAGCGATTTTACTACCGGTTGCTAAGAAGGCTGACACTGGTGCTGGCGCACCTTGGTAAACGTCTGGTGTCCACAGTTGGAATGGAAACAGTGACAGTTTAAAGCCAAAACCTACAATCAGCATACCGAAACCAATCATCACCAATGGTGCGTGAATTTGGCTATCGGAAAGGCTTTGACCAACAGCAGCAAAGCTTAAACTACCCGATTCTGCATACAGTAACGCAATCCCGAATAACAGGAATGAAGACGCGGCTGCAGATAACAGCATGTACTTGATCCCGGCTTCTAATGTGCGACTGCGCTCAAAGGTATAGGCAACTAGACCAAACAGAGGCAATGAAATCAGCTCAATACCGATAAACATTGATGCCATATGGTTTGACATAGATAACAGCACACCGCCCGCTACTGCGATAGCAACAAGTAAATGGAACTCATCTCTATTATCACCAAAACCTTCTAACCAGTGGTAAGCAAAGATAGACGTTCCAATACCTGCAATCAGGACTAATGCGCTATAGAACAGTGCAAAGCCATCAACACGAATAAGCGAAGTCACATCCATTAGGTAGCCATCGGCTACCCAAATGAGTGAAAGCAACGCAATAATAAAGCCTGATACTGTCAGCGCGGCACTAGTCAGGTGATCGCGTCGCCACGCAATGGACAGCATCACAACCACCGCCGTCAACCCGACGATCATCAGTGGTAGTATTGCGATCAGTTCTTGAGGAGTTATTGTCATGGCGAATTACAGCCCTAATGTTGTAAGTGAAGCAGAATACAGGTTATGCAATGTTTCCATCGAACCAATTGAGGTATCTAAAATTGGTTGTGGGTAGAAACCGATAATAACCAGTAAAGCAGCCAGAGCCAGCAGCACACCAAATTCACGTGCCGTTAACCCTTTCATTTCTTTTTCAGACTTAGGTGTACCGTAGTAGGTCTGTTGCATCATCCACAGTGAATAGATAGACGCAAACACCACACCAAAGACCATAATGCAGGTCACTAACGCGAATTGGCTGAAGCTACCGAACAGGATCATGAATTCACCAATGAAGTTACCTGTACCTGGCATTCCTAACGTTGCCGCAGCAAAGAACAGGGACATTCCTGGTAACCATTTAATGCGTTTCCATAATCCACCCATCATGCGCATATCACGAGTTTGTGTACGTTCATACAGTTGACCACTGATGATAATCAGTGCCGCACCGGACAAACCGTTGGTGATCATTTGAATCACCGCACCTTGGTAAGCCAAGGTTGAACCCGCGTAAATAGCGACTGTCACAAACCCCATGTGGGATAAGCTACTGTACGCCGCCAGACGTTTGATATCCGTTTGTTTGAACGCTAACCATGCCCCGTAGAAAATACTGATCACACCCAGTGTCATCGCTATTGGAGTGAACTGGATAGACGCTTCTGGGAACAGAGGTAAGGTAAAGCGTAACAGACCGTATGCTGCGGTTTTTAGCATGATACCGGAGATATCCACTGAACCCGCTGTTGGCGATTGCTCTTGGGTATCTGCCATCCAACCATGGAAAGGGACCAGTGGCATTTTAACGGCAAAGGCGATAAAGAAGCCTAACATCAACATAAACGCGACATTGCTAGAGAGTTCTGCACCTAGCAGTTGGTTATAGTCGAATGTTAATACACCTGAAGTATTGTAGTTCGCCAACGCTAGGCCAATGATGGACACTAGCATGATCAAACCACTTGCTTGCGTGTAGATGAAGAACTTAGTCGCGGCTTTGATATGTTGTCTGTTTTCTGACCCTTTGTGTCCCCAATTGGCAATTAGGAAATACATTGGGATCAGCATCATCTCCCAGAAGAAGAAGAATAAGAACAGGTCAACCGCGGTAAAAATCCCCATCACACCTGTGATAATCCACAACAGGTTAAAGTGATACGCACCTTGGTTTTTCTGGTTTTCACTCCAAGAGCTCAGAATTGAGAAGCCCCCCATGATAGCCGTTAACACGACCATCAGCAGTGATAAACCGTCAATTGCTAAATGAAAGTCAATTCCCAGTGACGGGATCCACGGCATAAAGAAAACAGATTGCCATTGTGGAATACCTTGTGGATTGACAAGGGAGTAGCTCCCTTGTAACCACAATTGTACGGAAAGTATCAATGTTATTCCCATCGTTGCCAGTGCAATCCAACGCGGTGCGCGATGACTGAACCGGTCAGCCTGCCAGCTTAGCAGGCCTCCGATGAAGGGAATGAGTATTAGCCAGGGTAATAGCATGGCGCAATGTGTCCCTTAATTAAACCAAAAGCAGCAGAGCAAGAATCAGCACTGCACCCAGCCCCAACGAGGCAACATACCAACGAATTTGGCCGTTTTCACTCACTGCAAGCCCTTTATTTGCCCAACGTGAAAGATGTGCAGGGATATTCATCAGAGAGTTAATCGGATCGCTTTCTAGTAGCCATGCTATACCTTTAAATGGCTTAACAAAGACTACATCGTACAGCCAATCGAATCCCCACGCTTGGTACCACCATGCGCTGAAGAAACGACCCACTGCAGTTTTCGCGATAGCATCGACTATTGAACGTCTGAACAGATAGAGGAATACCGCAATTAATAGACCTGCGATAGCAAACCCGCCAGAAATCGCTTCGAGTAAGACTTTACCGTCTTCACTGCCTGCGGCTTCGGCTGGGAAAACCCCTTCGAGTGGTTGGTGGATTAATGCACCAACAAACGTTGCAAGAATAGCCAAAATGCCCAGTGGTAATGTGTGAGTGATGCCTTTAACCTTGTGCGCTTTGATTTTCGCTTCACCGTGGAACACGATGAAAATCATACGGAAGGTATAAATTGCGGTCATTAATGCACCGAGGATACCTGCCCACAACAACACAGTTTGTCCATCAAGCTGTGCACCCCACAAAATTGCATCTTTACTGTAGAAACCTGCGGTAAACAGTGGCAATGCTGCCAGCGCGCTTCCGCCGATTAACATCACAGCGTAGATGAATGGAATTTGCTTACGCAGCCCACCCATTTTGAAGATATTTTGTTCGTGGTGGCATGCCAAAATGACTGAACCTGCTGACAGGAACAACAACGCTTTAAAGAAAGCATGTGTCATCAGGTGGAAAATGGCTGCATCCCATGCTTGTACACCTAGTGCCAAGAACATATAACCGATTTGGCTCATCGTGGAGTATGCAAGCACACGTTTGATATCGGTTTGCACCAGTGCAGCAAACCCAGCCAGTACTAATGTCACAGCCCCCACAACGCCGACTAAATGTAATACTTCAGGCGCTAACAGGAACAGAACATGGGTACGAGCAATTAAGTACACACCCGCGGTTACCATGGTTGCGGCGTGGATCAGTGCAGAAACTGGCGTTGGACCCGCCATCGCATCTGCCAACCACGTTTGCAATGGTAACTGTGCTGATTTACCGACTGCACCACCTAATAACATCAAGGTTGCCCAGTTGATCGCACTTGAACCTTCCGCAAATTTTTGAGGTGCTAACACCGCCATTTCGCTGAAATTCAGTGTGCCAAGCTCATTCCACAGAATAAACATACCAATTGCGAGGAACACATCACCGATACGCGTTACAAAGAACGCTTTCATCGCCGCTTTGCCGTTTTCTGGATTGGTATAATAGAAACCAATCAACAGGTAACTGCACAGCCCTACCCCTTCCCAACCGAGATACATCAGCATCATGTTGTCAGCGAGGACTAAAACCACCATGCTTGCGATAAACAAGTTAGTGTAAGCGAAGAAACGTGAGTAACCTTCCTCGCCACGCATATACCAAGATGCATATACGTGGATAAGGAAGCCCACACCCGTTACCACACCTAACATGGTCAATGACAGGCCATCTAACATTAGAGTGAATGGGATATTAAAGGTACCGACAGACATCCAAGTCCAAAGTGGCTGGATGAATACGCTACCTGCGTCTTGAGCTAAAAATTCATTGCCAGCATAGAATGCGACGACGGCCGCTAAGCCAACCGACCCCGCACCAATAATGGCCGAAACGTTTTCTGACCAGCGTCCACGAGAGAAGGCTAACAGCACCGACCCCAGTAAAGGCAACAGAATAGTTAAATAGAGTAGGTTCATCTGCGCATCTCACTGACTTTATCAATATTCAGGTTCTGACGATGACGATGGAGTTGCAGTAACAACGCCAATCCAATACTCGCCTCCGCTGCAGCCAATGCGATTGCCAAAATATACATAATTTGGCCGTCTGGCTGCCCCCAAAAACTCCCTGCAACCACAAATGCCAGTGCAGTTGAGTTAATCATGATTTCCAGTCCGATCAGCATGAAAAGCAGATTACGGCGAATAACAAGGCAACTGAGCCCCATCACAAATAAAATCGCCGCTAAAATCAGACCGTGTTCTAGAGGTATCATTTTTGTTCCTCCGCCTTCTCGATGCTGACAAGGTCAGCACCGTTTTCTTTACGGTCACGTCCAACGTGGAATGCTAC
Organism: Providencia sp. PROV269; assembly: GCF_028477785.1. Lineage (NCBI taxonomy): Bacteria > Pseudomonadati > Pseudomonadota > Gammaproteobacteria > Enterobacterales > Morganellaceae > Providencia > Providencia sp. PROV269. The sequence continues at coordinate 415,103 of NZ_JAMPLV010000003.1, forward strand.
CACTAAACCTGCGAGTAATAACAAAGATGCCAATTCGACAGCCAGAACATACGGCCCAAATAGGCTAATTCCCACTTCTTTCGCCCCAATGATGGTTCCCTCAATGCCTTCTTGATAAGACAACGAGGTAATGCCGTAAACTAAGATAGCCAATAAAACCGCGGATAACACCGCAGGGCCAATCCAGTTTTTCGGCGTCAACCAAGCGCGCTCTTGTTCTTGAACAGAACGCCCTAAGTTGAGCATCATCACGACGAACACGAACAGGACCATAATGGCACCTGCATATACGATGATTTCCAACGCCCCAGCAAAATACGCGCCGAGGGAGAAAAACACCATTGACAGAGCCAGCAGAGAAACAACCAGATACAACAGTGCATGCACCGGATTTGTATTCGTTATCACCCTTAAAGTTGCTAAAATGGCAACTAGACCGGCGATATAAAATGTAAATTCCATGAATATCGCTCCTTATGGCAACAGGTCTTTGACGTTAATCGGTTTCGCTTCGTTATCCGCTTCACCTTTGTCTTTACCTGCAATCGCCATACCCGATTTACGGTAAAAGTTATAATCAGGATATTTACCCGGACCTGAAATCAACAGGTCATTTTTCTCGTAAACCAGATCCTGACGTCTCCAATCGGCCATTTCAAAATCAGGTGTTAATTGGATTGCCGTGGTTGGGCAAGCCTCTTCACACAGACCACAGAAAATACAGCGCGAAAAGTTAACGCGGAAAAATTCAGGGTACCAGCGGCCGTCTTCATGTTCAGCTTTTTGCAGTGAGATACATCCCACAGGGCAAGCAACCGCACATAAGTTACACGCAACACAACGCTCTTCACCGTCAGGGTCGCGTGTTAACACGATACGCCCACGGTAACGGGGTGGCAGATAAACCGGCTCTTCTGGATACATTTGCGTTTCGCGTTTATCGAACGCATGCAGGCCGACCATCCAAATACTACGTACTTGGGTGGCGAAACCGACCAATAACTCTTTCAATGTCATGGTTCAATCACCCCTTACTGAGCGTTGTATAAAATCACTGCTGCAGTACCCAGCAGATTAAGCAGTGTCAACGGCAGACAAATTTTCCAACCGAAAGACATCACTTGGTCATAACGTGGACGCGGTAAAGAGGCACGGATCAAGATAAACATCATCATGAAGAAGCCAGTTTTGATAGCAAACCACAAGAATGACGGCAGGAATGGACCATGCCAGCCACCAAAGAACAGCGTCACAATCAGTGCAGAAACCGTTACGATACCGATATACTCACCGACGAAGAACAAACCAAACTTCATACCTGAGTATTCAACGTGGTAACCATCCGCAATCTCTTGTTCTGCTTCCGGTTGGTCAAACGGATGACGGTGACATACCGCAACGCCCGCTATCGCAAAAGTCACAAAGCCAAAGAACTGCGGAATAATATTCCACATGCCTTCTTGGGAGTTCACAATATCAATCAGGTTGAATGAACCTGCTTGTGCAACCACACCCATTAAAGAAAGGCCTAAGAACACTTCGTAACTCACGGTTTGTGCTGACGCACGCATCGCACCTAATAATGAGTATTTGTTGTTACTTGACCAACCTGCGAATAACACCGCATAGACAGCGAGACCCGCCATCATCAGGAAGAATAAAATCCCGATATTGAGGTCTGCAACATGCCAAGTCGGGCTAACAGGGACGATGGCAAATGCTAAGAACAGTGAACAAAACGCAATCACTGGTGCAAGCGTAAAGATTTTCTTGTCAGCAAACTGCGGGATCCAGTCTTCTTTAAACAGCATTTTGAACATATCCGCGATTAACTGGCCCATCCCAAACGGACCCACGCGGTTAGGGCCATAACGGTTCTGGAACAGACCGAGAATACGGCGCTCTCCCAGACTCATGTATGCCCCACAAGTCACAACAACCAATAATATGACGACAGATTTAAGGATGGAAATTAACACTTCCATCACTTCAGGAGAAATCCAATCCATCATGCTCCCCTCCGCAGATTATTGACTGACACGCCAGCCATTGAAGGTGCGATACCTGGCATTCCTAACGGTAAGCCAATTTGACCTGTAGACAGGTGATTACTTAGGCGGACAGTCAAGTTAAACACTTGACCTGCATGGCTAAACTCCGCTTTAGTTCCTGCTGACAGGCCGAGTGACGCAGCATCTTGCGTGTTCAGCATGATATAAGGCTCAGGCATACGCTCTTGAATTACTTCTGAACGCTGTGACATTTCATCACTGCCGAACAGGTGGTAATAAGGTGCGACAACCCACTGAGCTTCATTGGCTTGATAAGCCGCTGGAATTTCAGTGAAGTAAGCCAATTTGCTCTGTGTTGAATTGAACAAACGGATACCCGGGTCACCAAATAACAGGTGCCCCCCCACTTCGGCTTGGAATTTGTTCCAGGCTTGTGGTGAGTTCCAACCCGGCGCCCATGCAAATGGAATTTGCTGGCGTGGCGCGGTTGGGCTGTTGTTCCCTTCCATTGAGAAAGCAAATGGAGAGTCAATATCTTGCGGTTGACGAGGTTCATGAACAGATTGATTTGCTAGCATCGCTGTACGACCACTGTAACGATGTGGTTCACGCGCCAGTTTTTGACCACGAATACGGAAAGACGCTTTTGGTGCAGCATCTACCATACCCGAGAATTGTGGCATTGCGGCAACACAATCTGCGATAACGTGATCAAGTTGCGACCAATCCGCATCACGCTCTTGCGCTTCAGTTTGCAGTGAATGCATCCAGCGCCAGCTTTCGTTCATCACGATAGCTTTGTCGTAATAAGTTGGGTCAAAGACTTGGAAGAAACGCTGCGCACGACCTTCTTGGTTAATCAACGTACCGTCTGCTTCAGCAAAGCTTGCTGCTGGCAGAACCAATGTTGCTTTATCCATGATGTCGGTTTGCTGATGATCTGCAACAATCAAGTGGCTCAATTTCGCTAATGCGCTATTGACGGCATCCACGCTGCTGTGACGGTACAGGTCATTTTCGATAACGATAGCCACATCCGCTTCGTTCGCTTCAATGCGAGCTAAAGCGCTGTCTAATGGCTGTGCGTTCATCATTGCCAGACCGAAGCTATTGGCATGAGATGCTAAGTAAGATAACCCAACATTCGCGCCTTTGGCTTTTAACGCAAATGCCACGTTAGCGGCCGCTTGGATCATTGCCTCGCTGGCACTATGGCTACCACTAATAATTAATGGTTTTTTCGCACCAGCTAATGCCTGAGCAATGGTTTCAACTTTGGCTTTTAAGTCTGCGGGTAAATCATTCACCGCAGGGGCTTCGCCGTTAATCATATTGGCGATAGCAAAACCGAAACGTGCTTGGTCAGCTACTGGTGCACGATAATTAAAGGCAGCCACATCGTCTAAACGCGTATCATCAACGTTGGTAATAAACAGCGGATATTTTGCATGTTGACCAATATTCATGATTGCGGCGATTTGCCAGTCAGCGACTTTTTGCGCTGCGGCCATTTCACGTGCTTTACCTTTCACCGCTTGGCGAACAGATAACGCCATACGTGCACCTGTCTGAGTTAAATCTTCACCCAGTACCAGTACCGCATCATAGCCTTCTACTTCACGCAATGTTGGCGTATAGATACCGCCGTTTTGCAGGATGTTTTGCATCAGCGCTAAGCGGCGTTGCTCTCCCGCAGAAATACCTGAATAGAAGTTATCTGCTCCGACTAATGCGCGCAATGCATAGTTGCTTTCAACGCTCGCGCGTGGAGAGCCGATACCAATCACTTTTTTCGCTTGATTGATAATTTGCGCACCACTTTGCATTGCTTCGATAGCCGAAATGACTTGTTTGACGCCATTTTTATTGAGTACCGCTTGACGAGGACGATCTTTACGGTTGACATAACCGTAACCAAAACGACCACGGTCGCACAGGAAATAGTGGTTTACCGAACCGTTATAACGGTTTTCGATACGACGGATTTCACCATAACGCTCACCCGGACTCGTGTTACAACCGATACTGCACTGTTGGCAGATACCGGGTGCAAACTGCATATCCCACTTACGGTTATAGCGCTCTGAATGTGTTTTATCAGTGAATACCCCAGTAGGACAAACTTCAACTAAGTTACCGGAGAACTCACTTTCCAGTGTACCGTCTTCAGTACGACCGAAATACACATAGTTATGTGCACCATACACACCCAAGTCTGTGCCATCTGCGTAATCTTTGTAGTAACGAACACAACGATAACACGCGATACAACGGTTCATTTCATGACTAATAAATGGACCGAGGTCTTGGTTAATGTGAGTACGTTTCGTAAAACGATATTTACGCATGTTATGACCGGTCATCACCGTCATATCTTGTAGGTGACAGTTTCCCCCTTCCTCACAGACTGGACAGTCATGAGGATGGTTGGTCATCAGCCATTCCACAACACTTTCACGGAATTGTTTGGCTTCTTCATCATCAATAGAGATGTAAGTCCCTTCCGTTGCGGGTGTCATACAAGACATTACTAGGCGACCGCGTGTGTCATCTGCGTTCTGATACTGCTTAACCGCACACTGGCGGCAAGCGCCAACGCTTCCCAGCGCCGGATGCCAGCAAAAATAAGGAATATCTAGCCCTAGAGAAAGACAGGCTTGTAACAGGTTTTCAGACCCGTTTACGTCATATTCTTTGCCGTCTACATATATTGTAGCCATAGTCAGCATGCTTCCCAAAGGCCCGCATAAAGCAGGCGTTAATCAAAAATACGTTCTTCGTGAAAAATCTATTTAGCGGTTGCTCAATCGCTAAACAATTACCAGCGCTGCTTCAGCAGGTTGGGTTGGATACCCGCAATCTGCACAATGTTACGCAGATCTTTTTGCGAGATACCCGCTTCGAATTCATCACGGAAATATTTGATGGCACTTTGTAGCGGTTCGACCGCACCCGGTGCGTGAGCGCAGAAAGTTTTACCCGGCCCTAAGAAACGGCACAGCTGCTCTAGGGTTTCAATATCCCCCGGTTGCCCTTCGCCTTTTTCCAGCGCTTGTAAAATTTTCACACTCCATGGCAGACCATCGCGGCACGGCGTACACCAACCACAGGATTCACGGGCAAAGAAGGTTTCTAAGTTACGCACTAAAGAAACCATGTTGATTTCATGATCAACCGCCATCGCTAATGCAGTACCAAGACGGCTACCTGCTTTAGCAATATTTTCGAAATCCATCGGTAAGTCGAGGTGGTCGTTGGTCAGGAAATCTGTCCCTGCCCCACCTGGCTGCCATGCTTTTAATTTCAGTCCATCACGCATACCACCTGCGTAATCTTCCAACACTTCACGTGCCGTGGTACCAAATGGCAATTCCCATAAACCCGGATTTTTCACGCGGCCAGAGAAGCCCATCAATTTCGTGCCCGCGTCTTTACTCTTACCTGCGCTTAAATCGATATACCATTGGTCGCCGTGCTCTAAAATTGCTGGCACGTTACAAATAGTTTCGACGTTATTGACACAAGTTGGTTTACCCCAAGCACCTGATGTTGCAGGGAATGGTGGCTTAGAACGTGGGTTAGCGCGACGGCCTTCTAAGGAGTTAATCAGTGCAGTTTCTTCACCGCAGATATAACGCCCAGCGCCGGTGTGAACAAATAGTTCGAAATCAAAACCTGAACCGAGGATATTTTTGCCTAACAGGCCCGCCGCTTTGGCTTCTTCGATGGCACGGCGCAGATTTTGCGCAGCTTCAACATACTCACCCCGTAAGAAGATATAACCACGATAGGCTTTAAGTGCATAAGCGCCTGTGATCATCCCTTCAACTAACAAGTGAGGGAGTTGCTCCATCAATAAACGGTCTTTATAGGTGCCCGGTTCCATTTCATCCGCATTACATAAGAAGTAACGCAGTTTCATGTTTTCGTCTTTTGGCATCAGGCTCCATTTCAGACCCGTTGAGAAACCCGCACCGCCGCGCCCTTTCAGGCCAGCGTCTTTTACAAGATTCACAACTTCATCGGGAGCCATGCCTTTGAGCGCACGCTCAAGACCTTTGTATCCGTTCTTACTGCGATACTCATCTAACCAAACAGGCTGATTGTCATCACGCAAACGCCATGTTAGAGGATGAGTTTCAGCAGTACGGATCACTGGATTAACAGAATTTGTCATGGATACTGCTCCAGTAATTTTTGAATATTTTCAGGCTGCACGTAGCTGTGAGTGTCCTCATCGATCATCATCGTAGGACCTTTGTCACAGTTACCCAAGCAACAGGTTGGCAGCAACGTAAAGCGACCATCGGCTGTTGTTTGGCCCGGGCGAATATTCAGCTGTTTAATGATTTCAGCTTCTAAGCCCTGATAACCTGTAATATGGCAAACAACACTGTCGCAATAGCGAATAATGTGGCGACCCACTGGCTGGCGGAAGATTTGGCTATAGAATGTCGCCACACCTTCAACATCACTGGCTGGGATGCCTAAGACGTCAGCGATAGCATGGATCGCACCATCTTCAACCCAACCGCGGTTTTTTTGCACAATTTTCAGTGCTTCAATTGAGGCAGCACGTGCATCTTCGTAATGGTGTTTCTCACCTTCAATCTCTTCACGCTCTTTCTCTGTTAAGACAAAGCCATGATTGACTTGCGGTTCAAACACATTCACGACATTGAGCTCATTGTGCTTCTCATTTTCGTTATGTTCATTATGCATGGTTAGCGATCCACATCCGACATTACAAAATCGATACTACCCAGATAGACGATTAAGTCTGAAACTAAACTACCTCTGATCACCGCAGGAATTTGCTGTAAGTGCTCATAGCTCGGGGTACGAATACGCGTACGGTAGCTCATGGTGCTACCATCACTGGTTAAGTAGTAGCTGTTGATACCCTTCGTAGCTTCAACCATCTGGAATGACTCATTTGCTGGCATCACCGGCCCCCAAGACACTTGCAAGAAGTGGTTGATCAAGGTTTCGATGTGCTGCAACGTGCGTTCTTTTGGTGGCGGAGTTGTCAGTGGATGGTCAGCTTTGAATGGGCCTTCTGGCATATTCTTATAGCATTGCTCAAGAATACGGATACTCTGACGCATCTCTTCCACTTTGATCATCACGCGGTCATAACAGTCACCGTTATGAGCGATAGGAATATCAAACTCGAAGTTTTCATAGCCTGAATATGGACGCCATTTACGTACGTCAAAATCAACGCCTGTTGCACGTAATCCAGCTCCTGTCACACCCCATGCCAACGCCTCTTCTTTTGAGTACATTGCAGTACCGATAGAGCGACCTTTTAAGATGGAGTTTTTCAGTGCAGAAGTCACATAAGACTCTAAACGTTTTGGCAACCAGTCTAATAATTCGCGAAGCAGTTTTTCCCAACCACGCGGTAAGTCGTGCGCAACACCACCGATACGGAACCATGCGGGGTGCATACGGAAACCGGTAATTGCTTCAATGACGTTGTAGACTTTTTGACGGTCGGTAAACGCAAAGAAGACCGGGGTCATCGCACCAACGTCTTGGATATAGGTACTGATATACAGTAAGTGGCTGTTGATACGGAATAACTCAGACAACATGACACGAATGGTTTTCACGCGATCCGGCACTTCAATGCCAGCCAGTTTTTCAACGGCCAACACATATGGCATTTCATTCACACAACCGCCGAGGTACTCGATACGGTCAGTGTAAGGAATGTAGCTATGCCACGACTGGCGTTCACCCATTTTTTCAGCGCCACGGTGGTGGTAGCCGATATCGGGCACACAGTCGATAATTTCTTCACCATCCAATTGCAGCACGATACGGAACGCACCGTGTGAGGATGGGTGGTTTGGCCCCAAGTTCAGGAACATGAAATCTTCGTTTTCATTTCCACGTGCCATGCCCCACTCTTCTGGTTTGAAAGTCAAAGCTTCCATTTCCAGATCTTGTTTCTGCTTAGTCAGCACAAAAGGGTCAAACTCAGTCGCACGCGCAGGATAATCCTTACGCAGCGGATGACCTTCCCAGCTTGGAGACATTAAAAGGCGGCGTAAATTTGGGTGACCTTGGAAGGTGATACCGAACATATCCCACACTTCACGTTCATGCCAATTCGCATTCGGGAACAATGAAACGATCGAAGGCACGTTTAAGTCTTTCTCATTAAGAGCGACTTTTAACATGATATCGCGGTTACGATCGATAGAGATGAAGTGGTAGAAAACACTAAAGTCTGCTTCTGGCAGACCTTGACGGTGAATTCGTTGACGCTCATCTACCCCATGTAAGTCAAATAACATGACATACGGTTTTGGTAATTTCTTTAGGAAATCGACCACTTCCAGTAACTGTTCACGACGCACCCAAACCACTGGCATGCCAGTACGAGTTGCTTGAACAGAAAAGGCATCCGGCCCAAATTGATTGCGCAGTTCCAGAAGCACAGGGTCATTTAAATGATCCTGTGTCTGCCATCCTGGCTGGGTACTACTCGCTTGCGCTATCTGATCTGTCATCATTCTTCACCATAACGCTTGATCAGGTTTATTATTTCGCAACAACATTGCTCTGTTACGCTGTATGGCTTTAAGCCTTAAATTTCGTCTGGTGTACGCAGGTTAGTCACTGCAATACGTTCACCGTGCTTTCTTTCTCTTTCTGATTGCATATTGGCACGGTAAACCCCTTGGTCTCCAACAACCCAAGACAGCGGTCGACGCTCTTTACCGATAGATTCTTGCAACAGAAGCAGAGCCTGCATATAGGCTTCTGGACGCGGTGGGCAACCTGGAATATACACATCCACAGGAATAAATTTATCGACGCCTTGTACAACAGAATAAATGTCATACATGCCACCAGAGTTGGCACATGAACCCATGGAGATTACCCATTTTGGTTCAAGCATTTGGTCATACAGACGTTGAATAACAGGCGCCATTTTAGTGAAACAGGTACCTGCTACTACCATGAAATCGGCTTGACGAGGTGAAGCACGCAGTACTTCTGCACCAAAGCGGGCGACGTCATGAACAGCCGTGAACGAAGTCACCATTTCTACATAGCAACATGAAAGACCAAAGTTATATGGCCAGAGAGAGTTTTTGCGCCCCCAGTTAACCACATCGTGAAGTGCATGAGAAAGTTTCCCCATGTAAACACTGTTTTCAACTTGCTGCTCCAGTGGATCAGTGACGATTTCCTGGGTTTGCAGTGGGTAACGGTCGTTCTCACCGTTCGGATCTATGCGGGTGAGCGTATAATCCATTGTATAATGCCTCGCTTTTTACTGCGGATGACGATTGCTGATTTTAATAACTTCACTAGGATGCTTAACTTTTCCGCGGGAACGGACTGGAGTCCAATCCAATGCTCCTACGCGAACGAGATAAAACAGTCCCGCCAACAATACCAAAATAAAGATCGCGGCTTCGATGAAACCTACCCAACCGGCTTCGCGGATGGCAACTGACCATGCAAATAAGAACATGGCTTCAACATCGAAGATAACGAAAAACATGGCGACTAAGTAAAACTTAGCAGACATGCGGAGACGTGCACTACCGACCGAGTCGATACCGGACTCATAAGGAACATGTTTTGTTCTGGCTTTGGCGCGGCTACCTAAAAAGTGACCTGCGACCAACATGAAAGCACAAAGACCGATAGTGCCGATAAGGAATATCGCAAACGCCCAGTTATGGGCTAACGCTAGGATTGATGTAGACATACTCGTTGCTTACTCATTACTTATGGTGTGTTAACTGCTCTTTTTTACATCACGGCAGAGTTGCACCACAATTGCCCAGTTAATCGAGAAGAAAGACCAAAATTGATCACAAACTAAAATATCCCCAAACTTAAATCAGTCTGTTGACTGCGTTTGGTTTGTCCTCTCTCATTACAATTTATTTTACTTAAATTAAGTAAAATAACCCGTATTTGTTACAAAAACTTCACACTTTGAAAACAACAGAACAACAAAAAGTAACCATAATCTGCTAAAACGTGTCAGTGTAATGATACTCAAGTAAACACGCAAACTAGTTTAACTGATTATTCGTTTTTACTACACCATTATCTCAGGAAAAACCTGTCTTAACAGATGAAAAATTGCGCTTTTTATTTGATCTAACGCACACTTTTATTGAAAAAGTACTCAATTTGTTTACATAGCATTCAATTTCACTTTAAGTCTTTGTAACTCTTTTTAACGCATAACTTCAAGTAACTAACTGACATTCAAGCGCTATTTTATCTCTTCAATAAAAAAACATTGTTAATAACATAACAAACTGTTAACTAAACAATGAAATTCAGGTTATGCCAGCTACATCACAATTATTTCATGGTCTTTCACATTTAACCATACTTATTAAGTGGTTAATTGCTTTTTTTATGAGCGGATATTGATAAAAAATCGATAAATTTGAATTTGATAACCGATTAAAAATATCACTGAACATTATTTAAGCATGCATAGAAGCAAATTTCTCAATACCATTTCCCAATATTGAAAATTGAGTTCCACAATTTGAAATAATCGTTTCAGTCATCCGTATCAATTCACATTATCTGTTATCTAACAGCTTAATTAGTCTGTACATTAGCCATTTAATCAGAGATAACCACCTCAACCGCTGCTCACGTCTTATTTAGACTGCGATTAACATGTTGATTTTATTTGTACATAGCCAATAACGCATTGATCACAAACAAGTGTTCCCGTAATAGATTGGCAAAAATGACATAAAAAAACGGTAATCCCAAACGTATTGGGATTACCGTCATTATAATAAATTAATTAAGTATTGGCGTTAAGATAACCAGATGAATCGATTAACTTAATTACCTTCCTCGCTGCTATCCATCAACTCACTTGCTGAGGCTGCAACATAAGGGATTTTTTTGTTTTCAATCGCACTGAATACTGTCAGAACAAAATCTTTTTGCTCGTCTGCATTCTTATACAACCAATACTGAATATCTGGTAAGCGTGGTAGCCCATCTGATTCATTCAAAATACGTAAATCTGCATTTTGCATTTCCATTGGTCTAGCGGTTACCCCAACCTCTGCATTGACTGCCGCACGAACAGCAGGTAAAGAAGCTGCTTCATACGCAACATGCCATGACAAACCTGCATCATCAAGAGCACTAGTACAAAGTTTACGATATGGATTGGTTTCATCCATAACAACTAATGGAACTGGCTCATTGGGACGCAATTGAAAATCAGGTGCACTGTGCCACAAAACAGGCACTGTTCTTAACGCTGTTTTAGGGTGGTGACTAATTCTTGCTGTTGTTAAAGCAAGGTCTATCTCATGATTATCAAGCATTGACTCAATAAATTGTGCTCGTTTAATGCGCACTTCTACGGCAATTCTTGGATAAACAGACGCGATACGATTAAGTAAGAAAGGTAATAAGATATCGACGGTGTCATCGGATGCGCCAATACGCAATTCACCATCAGCGTCATTATAAGTTAATGACGCTGTAGCATCATCATTGGCGCGAAGTATTTGCCTTGCGTAGCCAAGTAATTGTAATCCGTGCGCGGTGAGCAGTTTATTTCGCCCATGGCGAGCGAAAAGCTCACGGCCGACTAATTGCTCTAAACGTTGCATTTGCTGGCTCACAGCAGATTGTGTTCGACAAACGGCTGCAGCTGCGGCTGCAAATGTGTTAAGATCTGCGACAGCGACGAAAGTACGTAGCAAATCAAGATCTAGGTTCATGATGGGACGATTGGAATTTATCATCGTTCATTCTCTTATATAATTTTATGTTACCTGGTGTTTCTGCTCTCCTCCATGAGAATCAGCGAGTTTATAGCGACTACTAAGACTACTAAGACTACTAAGTGAGTGCATTTCTAATCCATAGATCTGCAATGACTTCTCATTATTTTACTTTTTTGCATCCAGCTCATTAATCGCTAACGATAGAGCAGGGTACAAATAGCATACTTCCAAAAATCAAATAATTTTAATAAAAGTGGGATGATTTCCTAAAAAACACGCTAAAACGCGCTTGATAGGTTACGCTTAAATAGTAACATATTTAATGTAATCACAATTATTTTAATGTAAGCACATTATAAAATTCGTTTCACTATTTTTATATAGTCAAAAATATCAAATGGTTATAATTTTAATCAGCACTTTTGGTTAAAGAAAGCAGCTTGAAACAATCAATATTACTAACAAAATCGCCCTGATTATTATAAAAAAAGGCTATTACAGCAAAAAAAATCATGTCTGATTTAATGATTCAATGCTTAATATTACATTTTGATACAATTTTCTTTTTTTCCGCTATTTTTATGCTTTTTTACTTTTTATACTCCAAAACATCAAAGAATGTCGATATTATAATTCAATCAGTTCAATATTATAAGAATATACAGCCAGCCTAAAATAAATAATAAGATACCAAACATTACATTTAAGCGTAAACCAACCTTTTACACCAAAAATAACCTTGCATCTTCAAAAGCTTCTGAGGGAGGAGTACAGTAAAGGAATAACGTCGGCCCGACCAATGCAACCCTTAGGGTAATGAGAGAACTATGAATAATCTAACTAAATCCAGTAAGCTCGATAATGTTTGCTATGACATTCGTGGGCCCGTATTAAAAGAAGCGAAGCGCCTAGAAGAAGAAGGCAACAAAGTCCTCAAACTCAATATTGGTAATCCGGCCCCGTTTGGTTTTGAAGCTCCAGATGAAATCCTTGTGGATGTCTTGCGTAATCTGCCAAGTTCTCAAGGTTATTGCGACTCAAAAGGCTTGTATTCTGCCCGTAAAGCGATTGTGCAGCATTACCAAGCTCGTGGCATTCATGAAATGACAGTAGAAGATGTCTACATTGGTAATGGTGTTTCCGAATTAATCGTACAAGCCATGCAAGCACTGCTTAATAATGGTGATGAAATGTTAGTACCAGCGCCTGATTATCCATTATGGACTGCTGCAGTTTCCCTTTCGGGAGGAAAAGCAGTTCATTATATGTGTGATGAACAGCAAGGTTGGATGCCTGATATTGAAGATATTCGCAAAAAAATCACACCAAGAACACGTGGTATTGTGGTCATTAACCCCAATAACCCAACGGGTGCGGTCTACAGCAAAGACCTATTAATGGAAATTGTCGAATTGGCTCGCCAGCACAATCTTATTATTTATGCTGATGAGATTTACGATAAAATTCTTTATGATGATGCAGTGCACCACTCTATTGCCGCCCTCGCCCCTGATTTATTAACCATTACATTTAATGGATTATCTAAAACGTATCGCGTCGCTGGCTTCCGCCAAGGTTGGATGGTATTAAACGGCCCGAAAAAACATGCGAAAAGCTATATTGAAGGTTTAGAAATGCTAGCCTCTATGCGCCTATGCGCAAACGTGCCGATGCAGCATGCCATTCAAACTGCACTGGGTGGCTACCAAAGTATTAGTGAATTCATTCAACCAGGCGGCCGTTTATATGAGCAACGTAATCGTGCATGGGAATTGATCAACCAAATACCCGGCGTTTCATGTGTAAAACCACAAGGTGCCCTGTATATGTTCCCGAAAATAGATATTAAACGATTTAATATCTATGATGACCAAAAAATGATTTTAGACCTGTTACTACAAGAAAAAGTGTTGTTAGTTCAAGGTACCGCATTTAACTGGCCTGAACCTGACCATTTCCGCATCGTTACGCTACCTTATGCGGATGACCTTGAAATGGCGATTAATAAATTCGGCCGCTTCCTTGAAGGCTATCGCCAATAAAAATTTATTCAAAATAATAAAAAGCCTCCTAATTCCGGAGGCTTTTTTTATTCTAAATTTAGCCATCATTAATAGACTGTATTATTTTGATAATCAAAGAATAGAAATAAAATAAATTGCCACAAGGAAAAAGCCCAATAATATAAATGGAAAATATTTCATATTGCCTCTTTATTTCCGGATTGAACATCCATTATATTTTTTTGATTACATAATTCAACACAATTAAAATAGCAGTCAAGTTATAATCTAAAATTGATTATATTATTATGATTATCTTAATATGCAAAATAGATATTAGAACATAATTACTAGAGAGTAACTTATTAAAAAACAATAAAATTATATCGCTGCTACATTATTTCCGTTATAATTTTTTTCGTTTGCAGACACTAAAGAAGAGGACTTATGAGCTACTTTTTCGCCCATCTTGCTAGAATGAAGTTAATCCACCGCTGGCCGTTAATGCGTAATGTCCGAACAGAGAATGTCTCTGAACATAGTCTCCAAGTAGCTATGGTTGCCCATGCGCTCGCTATCATTAAAAACCGTAAGTTCGCAGGGAACGTCAACGCAGAAAAAATTGCTTTGTATGCGATGTACCATGATGCTAGTGAAGTGATTACAGGGGATTTACCAACCCCAATTAAGTATCACAACCAGCAAATTGCTCATGAATACAAAAAAATAGAAAAATTTGCTCAGCAAAAACTACTCGATATGCTCCCAGAAGAACTACAAGCGGATTTTAAAGCGCTACTAATTGAAGATATACAATCAGAAGAAGAGCATTTTATTGTTAAACAAGCCGATACACTGTGTGCCTACTTAAAATGTTTAGAAGAACTGTCCGCGGGCAATAGTGAATTTAAATTAGCCAAAAGACGGTTAGAAAAAATGCTTGCGGAAAGAAATAGTCCAGAAATGGAGTATTTTATGAAAACGTTTGTGCCAAGTTTTACCCTATCATTAGATGAAATTAGTAATTAATTTAAAATAAGGAATGAGCGTATCGTTCCTTATTTTAACACTCGATAACTTTATATTTTGATGTAATTATTCAGTTTTTTATGCCGAACTGATACCCGTCGAACAATCTGAAGATGAAGAAAAATGTGCGTATAGTTTTCTAGACTCGCCATTAATTCCTAATATAACTCCACCACCATCCCCAGATGTTATATTACAACTAACATCATGTTTACATTCATAAACCTCACGTTCGTAAGTCCAAAATTTAATATGCCAAATATCAGACCCTACACCTATATAGTATTTGAACCCAAAACAATTTTCTAAAATACCTTTATTCGGTACATGTTCAATATGTTACTGATCTTTCGTATTCATCCAAAGAACAGACGCGAGATGTGTTAGAATCATATTTTTATATCTTTTCCCCAAAAATTCTCAAATGTTGCATAACCATAATAATACCTTTTTTGTATATTTTTGACTTGAACCATAAATTCACCTCTTAATAATTGAATTAATATTATGTATTTTGATTCGAAATTAATGGTAAGTTAAAATACAGGAGAGTAAATTATAATTAATATCGTTTAATTGATAAATAAAAGAGGAATGGTTAATTAAAAATATCAATTAACCATTAATGTAATTTCTTAGAATGGAAATAAAATAGGCACAACTGCAATACTAATAAACATCACAATAATAGTGAATGGCACACCCACTTTCAAAAAGTCCGAAAATTTATAACCTCCAGGCCCTAAAACTAAGGTATTAACTGGTGATGAAACGGGGGTCATAAAGGCTGCGGATGCGGCAATGCCAACAATCATCGCAAAAGGCAACGGTGAGACATCCATTTGGCGAGCCGCAGCAATGGCAATCGGAGCCATTAGCACTGCAGTTGCGGTATTGGAAATAAATAACCCAATCGTGGCACACAGAATAAACAGGCACAATAGCATCACATGTGGCCCTAACCCACCAGCAACTTTCATTAACGCATCAACGGCAAGGGCAATCCCTCCCGTTTCTTGCAGTGCTAGTGCAAAAGGCATCATCCCAACAATTAATATAATACTCGGCCAGTGAATTGACTTATAGGCACTTTCCATATCAATACAGCGAAATTTCCCCATTAACAAGCAGGCAATAAGTGCTGCAATAAAGTTAGGAATTTCATTGGTCACCATCATTGCGACCATTAATGCCAAACAAAATAAGGCATGAGGAGCCTGAGATGCAGCAGGTGCCACCGCCTCTACTTCAGCAGCCAGATTCAATACAATGAAGTTCCGTGGCTTAGTCGATAAAATGCGAATTAATTTCCAATCCCCAATGACTAATAAAATATCACCCAATCGAAGCGGTTCATCTACCAACTTGCCGTCCAACGCTTTGCCATCTCGACGAATACCAACCACATTCAAGCCATAACGAGTACGAAATTTAATGTCTCTTAAAGATTTACCCAAGAGTTCAGAATCTGGATTCATCGATACTTCAGCCATTCCCACATCACGTGATTGGTCTGAAAAATAATCTCCCCGTAAAATCATCGGTTCAAGGAGTTGTTCGCTACAAAATTGACGTAAATCGTCATCACTCACCGAAATATCGACTAATAAGACATCTCGCTCGCGTAACTCTGTTCCCCCAGTTGCACTCACCATCACTCGACGAAATTTACGCCAACGCTCAATCCCCACTACGTTCGCTTCGTAACGGGAACGCAAGTGCAGCTCATCAAGCGTATGGCCAATGAGTGGCGACCCCTTGCGGATAGCAAGGCGGCGAGCTCTACCTGTCAATTTATAATCACGAATTAAGTCACGGAAAGTACGTCGATAGCGCTCAGGGAGTTTGTCTGGTTCGTTACTGCCTAGCCAACGCCTTGTCAGCCACATGTAGGCAATACCTGCGAATAAAATTAAAATACCAATCGGGGTAATAGAGAAAAATTGGAAGCCTTTGATCCCTTCACGTACCAATTCACTGTTCACCACCATATTAGGTGGCGTGGCCACTAGTGTCATCATCCCACTGATAAGCCCCGCGAAGCCTAGTGGCATCATTAACCGACTAGGCGATGTTTTCATCCGTGATGCGACACTTAAAACGACGGGAATAAAAATAGCCACCACGCCAGTGGAGCTCATAAAAGCGCCTAACCCAGCGACGGTGAGCATTAGGAAAACCAGCATTTTGCTTTCGCTGCTTCCTGCAACGCGAACAAGCCAGTCTCCCATTTGGTAAGCGATGCCTGTGCGAACAAGCCCATCACCAATAACAAATAATGCTGCAATTAGCAGAACGTTAGGATCTGCAAAACCTGCGGTAGCTTGCTCTAATGTTAAGGTATCACTCAACACAAACGCGACAATGACAAGCAATGCGACCACATCCATGCGAATCTTATTTGTGGTAAACAGAACTATCGCAATTAATAGGAGGGTTAAGACCCACAGCAATTCTCCGTTCAAAATATCCCCTTTCGACGAAAAAAAACATTGCTAAGAATTTTATTCAGTTAAGCATGTTTTACGGAGAATTTCTTTGATTAAATCACCATTAAGTCAAATTAGACACGAAAAGTTCATAATCACCATTATTGTCAGGCCCCATAACAGAAATTTGAGCCAATGAACTTACAATTACTTGAATTTCATCACGACGTGGCATGCCTTCTGGTGCATGGACTGCGACCACTTGGCAACCTGCCGTTAATGCAGAATGGATACCTGCCTGCGCATCTTCAAAGGCAATACAGGATTTTGCAGGAAGCGAAAGTGCTTGGGCTCCAAGCAAGAACGGTTCTGGGTCCGGCTTTCCTTTCGTAACTTTTTCAAATGTCACCCAATGTTTAGGTTCTGGTAAACCCGCCGCTTGCTGGCGTCCATGGGCAATCGGTACGGTGCCAGAAGTGACAATTGCCCACGGTGCCCCAATTTCATTTAAACGTGACAGCAAGGCAATCGCGCCAGGCAGGGCAACCACGCCCTCCACATCTTCGCTTTCCATTTTTTCTAACCAGCGAAAATACCCCATAATTTCTTCATCACTCGCCTCGGGTAAAAAGTGACGCAAACTGGTTAACGCGGGTTTTCCATGAATAAAATTAATGACTTCGGCTGAGTCTACACCAATTCGTTCGCCAAACTTACACCAACAGCGCTCAACCACAGCCAAGGAATCTGCCAATGTGCCATCTAAATCAAATAGAAACCCTTTTGCCTTTAATTTCACGTCTACCCCTTTATTTGCTATTCACACAATAATTGAATCGATTCTGGCCCACTAGTTAACGCTAAATAGACGCCAATGCGCAACCTCAATAACAAAAATAATCAAGATTTGCGTTAATAACTTAGATTTGAATGCACTTGAGAGTTAAAACAGGAAAGGAATGTTGATTTGAAATTGGGATTTTTTAAAACTTTATTTACTTTTTATACTCTATTTGCTCTAAATAATTCGCGTTGTCGCTAAGCGACTAGAGAGGATATCTCGGGGAGCATACAAAAGTATGTGACCCGAGTAGCCGAACGCAGCCAACAACGAGACAA